>JAJEGO010000065.1 GCA_022819805.1 Candidatus Dadabacteria bacterium | reverse complement strand
TCGCGTTTTCGCAGGGCAAGGATCTTGGCAAGCCGATAGCCTATCTGTTCATAATAGAGTCGATAGTGACTCTGTTGATACCGGGAATGCTTCTGCTTACAGAGAAGTGGAATCCTCTCGGTGGAGTACCAGGCTAAGATTCACATTCTTTAGCTGACTTAACAACGGGCAGCGGGAATCATAATGAATTCCCTCTGCCCGTTGTTTTTTGTTTCTCCCCTCTTTTTGCCCTCCCCCCCCTTAACAAAACGGTTTGATATAATCCGCCATATAATTGATAATACAGTTTCCGGGACGGTGATCTTAATTGTCTGAAAAAATTCCGAGCTTTCTCAGAAACAGGTACTTGGCCCTTGCACTGGGAGTCATTATCGCCCTATCCTTTTTTCTCGTCGCCGAACCAGTCAGCCTTGACCGAAAATACGACAATCAGAGCATAAAAATTGCCGAAGACGCCCTTAAGCACGTAAACAAGTTTTATCTGGACAAAGGCAAGATCGACTACTCGAAAATGCTTGAAAAATCGGTCTCAAGCCTTGAAACCTTTCTTGATGACGTGCTGGTGGAATTTCCCCAGGACCGAAAGGGAACCTTCGCCGTTCAGGTAAAGGAAAAAACAAAGAGATTCAAGGAAAAGGAATTGCCGTCCTCAAACGACGTCACAAGCGCATTAGGACAAGTCGTGTCTTTTGTCCTTTCCAACACGGGGGCAGAGGAGCGCGCCGTCAAAAACATAGAATACTCCATATCGGACAGCATGCTGAAAGCCCTCGACCCGCACTCAGCGATGATTCCGCCGGATGTCTACAAGGAATTTCTAATAGACACCGAAGGAAGTTTCGGAGGACTTGGCATAGTGGTCGGCATAAGAGACGGTCAGTTGACCGTCATATCCCCGATAGAGGGCACTCCGGCCTACAGGTCAGGAATAAAGACCAAAGACCGGATCGTACAGATAGAAAACGAATCGACCATAAACATGCCCCTTCTCGAAGCCGTGGGGAAACTCAGGGGCAAGAAGGGAACCAGAGTAAATCTTCTTATCTCCAGAAAGAACTTCCCTAAACCACGGAAATTTACAATAGTGAGAGACACAATAAAGATAGAAAGCGTTGAAGGGTTCGACCTTGAGAACGACATTCTTTACCTGAGAATAAGAAACTTCCAGAAAAACACATCCTCGGACCTAAAAAAAGAGATTAAAAGCCGCCCTTACGCAATCAGAGGAATAATCCTTGACCTAAGGGCAAACCCAGGAGGCCTTCTCTCGGAGGCAGAGAAGGTAGCCGACCTCTTCCTTTCCTCCGGAACCATAATGACGACGAAAGCAAGAGACTATTCCAAAACCTACAGGGCGACATCTAGACAGCCCGAATACAAGGGGAAGGTAGTTGTGCTTGTGAACCAGGGAAGCGCAAGCGCGTCGGAGATAGTAGCCGGAGCGCTGAAAAACAACAAAAGAGCGCTTGTGGTGGGAAAAAGATCCTTCGGCAAGGGATCGGTCCAGAAAGTCTTCGAGTTCGAAGACGGAGCCGCGTTGAAACTCACCATAGCGAAATATCTGACTCCGGGCAACATCTCCATACAGGACAGCGGCATAACCCCTGACATCCTTCTTCAGGGGTCCGTGATAACCGCAGAGAAGGTGGTCTATAATCCCCTGCCCGAGGAAAGAGAGAACGCGGAGGAAACGGAGCTGCCGACCCCCGAACTCACGATCAAGTATATAGATGACAGTCTGGCACCGCAGGAAGAAGATGAGGATGAGATCCAGCCGGACGAATCGCTTACAAAAGCGCAGAAGCTTGAAAAGCTGGAAAGCGATTTTTACGTGGAGCTCTCAGGCAGACTGCTTCTGGCAGAGACCCGGGAACAGGTGTATTCCATAGCCGCTGATTTCTCCGCCGCCCAGCTTGAAGAAATCAGAACCCGGATTGAAGATACGGGAATCGACTGGTCCGGCGGCGAAACGAAAAAACTCTCCTTGTCTGTCCAGACGGTTCCTTCTAAAGCCGTTTTTAAGGCCGGAGAGGAAAATTTTCTCGAGATAGAGGTGACAAATTCCGGTTCTGACCCGATATACAGGCTCAGCGCCGTAACGGACTGTGAGAACCGTATTTACAGAGATGGAGAACTCCTGTTCGGAAAACTGCTCCCGGGGCAAAGCAAGATCTCGAAAGTCAAGTTCTCCATACCCAGGTGGGACACCACCAGAGAGGATAATCTCAAGCTTGTTTTCACAAGCTCGGGGAACAAGACCCTTACGGAGAAAAATCTCTTCGTACAAACCGTGGCGGACAAGCGTCCCGTCTACTCCCATAACCACGAAGTAGTGGACGACGGAAGGTTTGAGAGCAGAGGCAACGGAAACGGTCGCCCGGAACTTGAAGAAACGGTAGTAATCAACGTAAAACTGAAAAATATCGGAGATGGGGTATCGGAAAAGACGGTCGCCACCCTCAAGAACCTCTCGGGTGACAATGTGTTTCTTGAAAAAGGAAGAGTCGAGCTTGAAAACTTTCGCCCTGGGGAAATCAGACTCGCACCGTTTCGTTTCAGGCAAAGCGGCGAAGGCGGCAAGACGGAATTTGAGCTTCTTGTAATGGATGAGGACATCAGGGAAGTAAAAACACAGAAGATAACCCTGCCCGTCTCCGCGCAGGAAAGACCTTTTTCCCCCGCTTCGGCAAACAAGACTGCCGTGTTCAAGGACAAAAGCCCCTTGCTCGGGGGAACTTTCCCGGGAGCCCCGGCAGTGGCTCTGGCACAGAAAAATTCCATGGTAAAAATTCTCGGCGCCTCAGGGCGATGGATGCGGGTTGAGGGAGAAAACTCGGTTGCGGGGTGGGTTGAGGAGAAAATCGTCAACGAAACCCGGGACACCGCACAGGAGATTTCACTTCTTGAGGAGACTTTTGAAAAACCTCCTCTCATCCTCATTTCGGATTTCCCTGTTTCCACAGAAGCTTCCAAAATAACGGTTGAGGGATCGGTCAGGGACACCAACCGTGTGGAGAGCGTCTCGGTGTGGAAGAAAAATGACAAAATAAAGCTTTTTACGCCCGGGAAAAACAACGTTCCCCTGCTTTTCCCGTTAACTCTCGAGGAAGGGGTGAATCTTTTCACCATAGTGGCCAAAGATGAAAAAGGAATGACGTCCAGAAGAACCCTTGCCATAAGAAAAGATATTTCCTGAACCTCGGATATTTATCGCGTGCGCACTGAGAACACCGAATGAAGTCCCGGGAACAAAGCAATGCTTAAATTTCTCTGCTTTCGAATACTGACCGGAGCGGTGGTTATCCTCGCGGTCGCGAGCATAACCTTCTTTCTTCTCAGAGTGCTTCCAGGGGGCCCTTTTGACACGGAAAAGAGCATTCCTCCACACATACTCGAGAATATCGAAAAGAAATACCACATGGACAAGCCGCTGCACGAGCAGTACCTCATCTACATGGGAGATCTTGCCCGCGGGGACTTCGGACCTTCCTACAAATACGACGACAGGCCGGTTGCCGACATAATAAGGGAAACCCTGCCGGTCTCGATGGGACTCGGGCTGGTGTCCCTGCTGCTGGCGTTTTTCATGGGAACCGCGGTCGGAATGATCTCCTCGCTGTTTCCAAGAAGCATTCACGACATCGCCTCGGTTCTGATCTCAACCTCCCTTGTGTCGGTCCCAAGCTTCGTCGTTGGAGCGGCTCTAATATACTTTTTCTCCGTTAGATGGGGGGTTCTGCCGGCCGCCCTATGGGGAGAACCCAAGCACATAGTCCTTCCCGCGGTGACGCTGAGCCTGGCTCCGTTTGCCTATATATCAAGGCTCGTACGCTCGAACATGCTTGACGTGTCGGGCCAGTTTTTCGTAAGAACCGCCCGGGCGAAGGGGCTTGGAAGAACGAAGATATTCACAAAGCACATACTGAGAAACGCGCTTATACCGGTGGTAACGGTGCTCGGTCCCCTGACCGCCTACCTGGTGACGGGATCTTTTGTCATCGAGCACATATTCGCGATACCGGGAATGGGAAGGTTTTTCGTTTTCGCCGTGGCAAACAGGGATTACTCCGTCGTGCTCGGGATAACGATCGTCTACGCGCTTCTGCTCGTAATAGCGAATCTCATTGTCGACCTTCTCTACGCTATTCTAGATCCGAGAATAGAGCTTAAAAAACAGGAGCCACTCGCCTGATCCAAGGCAATCGCAGACGGGAATGAAAAACATAAAGATAGTTATCGAGTATGACGGCACGGACTACCACGGCTGGCAATGCCAGGCGAATCTTCCCACTGTACAGAAGACTATAGAGGATGCCTTACGGCAAATCACCGGAGAAAGCATAAAGATAACGGGCTCAGGCAGAACGGACGCGGGAGTGCACGCCATGGGCCAGGTGGCAAGCTTTCTCACCGAAACGCAACTGGATCCCAAGACCCTGAGAAAAGCACTAAATTCCACCCTCCCCCGGGACATATCCATCATTAAAACCCAAGAGGTGCCCGACGACTTTCACGCGCAGTTCAGCTCCCGAAGCAAGGTATACGAATACAGAATTCTCAACAGGCCGCATCCCCCCGCCCTGCAGAGAAACAGAGTATGGCGCATCCCGGAGAAGCTCGATACGGGAAAAATGAAAGAAGCCGCCGCATATCTTGAGGGAAAGCATGATTTCTCCGTCTTCGCCACGGCCGACATAACGGTGAAAACCACTGTACGCACTGTAGAACGGATTCACGTCAAAAAAACCCGCGAAGGTATAATCCTGATTGAAATAGAAGCAGACGGGTTCTTGAAAAGAATGGTGAGAATGATAACCGGAACCCTAGTGCAAACTGGAAGGGGAAAACTTTCCCCTGAAGGGTTCGGGCAGATACTCGCCCAGGGACAGAAGACAAAAGATGTCTTCACCGCTCCCCCTCAGGGACTTTTTCTTAAAAAAGTCATCTATTGAATTCATGGCCGAGCAAACCTTACCGGTAGGGAGAAATGGAAAATTCTTGATTTTAGGGATATGAAGAAATCCCAAATCCTTGAACAAGCTTCAGTGAGGAAATCTTTTTCTCAGCGACTCTTTATAAGATAAATAATCCGCTAAAAACCGTTCCCTGAATTTCTCGTCTGTGATTTCCATCGCATGCGCTTCCCCGGACTGTGCCCCTTTTTCCATGTTATGGTCATCGTGAATAACCTGCAGATTATCCGGATCGTTGTAGATCGCCAGTTGCTCATCACGTGGCAGTTCGTAGATCTCCGGATAGGATTCCATGATTTTGCTGAACGGCATTCGATGATCTATATCAAAATCCTCAGGATCAGAAGATATAAAACCAGTATGGGGGTCGCGCCACTGACCGATTAGAATCCGTCCCGAAGAATCTTTCTCTACAGGCACCAAGGAAGACTGTTCTAGGAGCCACTCACGCGTGCTCTGCCCAGTGCCACAAACCTCGGTCCAGTACATCTCGTCACGAAAAGCACCATAGTCAAAGGGAATGATCGAGGAGACTTCGTTAGCAATATCACCGGATTCAGATGCAACAACATCGCCAGCAACCTCCTCTGGACAAAAACCCCCTAAACAGACTTCAACAGCATCTATTGCGTCGATTATGTCATCGACAAAGGGCAATTCTCGAAGAAAATCCAAAAAGCTCACACTTCCTCCTGTTTCTAGGAATTAACGCAATTCCATGCATATCCGTAAACCTTCTTACAGCCATAGGAACCCGCAATGCCGATAGCACCAAGCACAGCAACACCTCCAACGACTCCAAAACCCCCAGCAACCAGACTACCTCCACCAAGCCATGCAAGTGTCGCCTTGGTAGCGGCAGTACCGCTCAAGCTCGAGATCGCGGTACCTGTGCTTGCCGTACCAAAAACACTCACCAGACCAGTTGTCGCTTCTACCGCCGCAACTCCACCGACGCCTCGCGCAAGAAACCTGCCCGCTAGCTTAGTTACGCGACTTCTGCGGTCTAGCTTCCCGTTATAGTATTTATCTAAAAACCAACGCCTTCTAAAAGTCTTCATGATTTGATCAACTCCTCAGCGCTTTTATTCTTGATTCCCAATGAATAAACCGCCTCTTCAACTGCCTCCAGACATTTATTCAACTCATATATCTCATGCTCTTCAGAGGCTTCTTTCCTAAGCGAATCAATATGCTTCTTAGTCTCAACACGCACCCCACTCAAGCCGGCTGAAACAGCTTCTTCGGTATTATCCCAGAATTCGTTGATAGTCTTTTCAGTCTGGGACCAGAGATTTTTCTTACGAATTTGAGCAGCAACCTGCTTAGCCAACCTTTTTTGCCAAGAACCGCCGATCAAACGATAAGCTAAACTTCCAACAGCAGCAGCTAAACCAATACCGATAGTTATAGGTCCTCCAATTGCCGCTACAAAAGAAGTAACAGTTGTAACGCTGCCAACCAATCCTAGAGACGTAAGCCATCCAGCAACATGAGCAACCAGTATATATGCCCCGAGATTGCTGGCTATGGCTGAAGACACGTACAGCGACATAGCTCCCAGAGTCGACAATCCTATCAAACCACTGGTAAATGCCGCATTGGAATCGAAAGCAGATACATTGTCAATACTGCCAACACTAGTTTTTTGCACTGATGGCATAGCCTCTTGCCATTCGCCAAGCAATTTTTCAACTTCGTCGGATATCGATTTGCCACTTTCTTTTAAAATGCTTTCAAGCTTTACAGTAAGTAGTTGTCCGATATAGTTGCCTATTCCTTCCTGTGCTGTCTTCTTGTCATCATAGGTTTCCTTAATAATATCCGTCAGATGCTCCTCGGAAGTTTTTCGCTTAAAGTAGCTGTTCATTGAATCCATATCGGAAAATTTTCTGGACCTGCAGGATCCAATAAGTTTTTCGAATTCTTCTACAAGCTTTTCTTCCTTATAGCGAAACCGGGTAATCTGCTCTTCAATTGCCCTTTTTCTCTCCTCCATGTCCCTCTTGCCTGATTCCAGAACATCAACTGCGTTGCGAAGAATTCTGCCAAGCTGATCTAGGGTCCCATCAATGTTACTCTTAACGACTTTCTCATGATGAGTAACAAGGTATTCGGTCATTTCATTAATTTTTTTCAGCGTCTGAATTCGGAAATCGTTGTTTTCTCGCCAGAACGGCTGGACTTTTGCCGTTAATTCTTCTTCGGTGGGAATTGATTCAATATAATCTTCATCTTTCCAAGGATTAAAAAGCAGATCATCCAATTGCTTCCTGATTCTTTTAAAAGTTAGTCGCCCTACTTCAAGAACTTCTTCGTTACTTATCTCGGAATGACAGTGGGATTGTACAAAAAGCAAGTGCCTTATAGCTTCATTCTGTTTTTTGGGAGGACGCTGACGGATAATGTTTACGGCAAGACTTAGATCGGTTTCATTGAGAAACCCCATATGACTTGAAATAAAAACAATACCGTCAGCAATCTCAACGCTTCCAAGCGCTTTTTCCGTATCGCCGCCATCCTCGCTGTTTAGGTCTCCCGGTGTGTCTAGAAGCCACACATGGCGAAGAATGTCAGCGGTTGAAAAAACCATTGCTACATACGCCTCGTTAGCGGGCGCGTCATCGTAGCTATGAACGCCAAGACGGTACAGTACCGAAGCGTCTCCCTGTTCAACCAAATACCCCTCAACGTGATCTTTATCATGCATCATATAGGGACTAAATCCTTTCTTAAACAGCGCAACTGTACCGGATATTGAAGACGGCCTGTCTTCAATATGCACGACTAGGTTGATTAGGCATGTGGCAGGAGTGTATTTAACAGGAAGGACATTGTTGTTAATGACGGTGTTAATTAAGGTCGATTTCCCCACATCGAAGCGACCAAAAAAACCTATCACCGGTTTTTTCTTTAAACCTTTTAACAATATCTCGGTCTCTTCAAACGAACTTGACAGATTCAGCGATTGCAGAGAGCTATACGTTAAATCAGTCACTATTGATTTTGCCTCCGCAATCTTGTTCAACGCTCCGGAGAACTGTTCAGGAATATTATTTTTCTTCTCCAGAATCATTAGTTCGCCATCTTTTTTATAAGTAAGTTCGGAAAGAAGATCATAATATTGCTGAGGATGAACTCCAACAGCAGACAGATAACCTGCTATTTTCATGGCGTCAGCACTTATCGGTCGCTGTTCTATGCGGGAAACCGTTTTTTGATCTAGAGTTTTCCCCATACCGTAAACCTCTGATCTTGCGGCAACTTCTCTCTGCGACAATCCTGACAGTTCCCGCTTACTAATTAGGAAATCTTTAAGCAAGCTATTCAATTCTTCTTGGTCCATGATATCTTTTTCTCCTTCTATTTAGACAAATAAGTCTCATAAAACAATATATTATTCTTAAATAACCAAATATCAAGTCTTTCAGGCAAAAATATCTTTGTTTCCTGTAGTTTCCATGTGTTCACCTCAATCTCTCTGTGGGGCCACAATTCGGCGAGTTGGGTTGCTGCTTCCAATAAGTTTCGAAGCCATCATGGTAGACAAAACACCTTCTATTTACATAACTCACAAATTTTGTTCTTTATACCATTCGTGTATTCTCATTGATAACTTCAAAAGAAATTCACAAAATTTCCATCTAAACTAACGAAGCACACAATGAAATTCCTAAGATTCAAAAACACAGAAGAAAAACCTGTATTCGGAAAATATATCGACGGGGCCGTCCTTGAGATCGAAGGGGACATCTTCGGAGAATACTCCGTAACGGGCACAAAACACGATTACGCGGACATAGCCCCGCTTGCCCCCTGTGTTCCGACGAAAATCATAGCCGTAGGGCTCAACTACGAGGATCACGCAAGAGAGATGAACAGAACCCCTCCCGAAGACCCCATGCTGTTCATGAAACCCTCCACCACGGTCATAGCGCACGGAGAAGACATAAAATACCCCGCGCACATGTCGAGCAGGGTCGATTACGAAGGAGAACTCGGGGTCGTGATAGGAAAAGAGGCCCACATGGTGGAGAAGGAGCAGGCCCTTGAATACGTCTTCGGATATACATGCATAAACGACGTGACCGCGAGAGACCTTCAGGCAAAGGACATACAGTTCACAAGGGGCAAGGGTTTTGACACGTTCGCCCCGTTCGGACCCTTCATAGAAACCGAAGTCGATCCCGCCGACCTTCGCATAAAAACCTTTCTAAATGGTGAGCTAAAACAGAACTCAAGCACGAAAAATCTGATATTCAGCGTCCCTGAGCTCGTAAGCTTCATATCGAAGGTGATGACGCTTCTTCCGGGAGACGTAATAGCGACCGGAACTCCCGCCGGAATAAGCCCCATGAGCCCGGGGGACGTTGTAGAAGTGGAAATCGAGGGGATCGGAAAGCTGGTAAACCGCGTCGCCCGGTAATGAACCTGATTCCCGTGTGCCCGCGAAACAGCCACACAGGTTCGGAATTAATAACCATTCAGGTAGGTTAATGCCCTGAAAAAACCAGAGAATGCAGAGGAAAACGGAAATTGCCTAAAATACTAGTAGTTCCAGGAGACGGAATAGGGGTCGAGGTAACCGAAGTCAGCGTGTCCATACTCAGGACCGTCGGCGAGAGGAACGGGGTCGAGTTCACGCTTGAGAATGATCTCCTCGGCGGATGCGCTATAGACACACACGGGGTTCCCGTAACCGAAGAAACCATAGAGAAGGCGAAGCAAAGCGACGCAGTTCTGCTGGGTGCCGTGGGCGGCCCGAAATGGGAGAACCTTGAGCACCACCTAAAACCCGAAAGAGGGCTTCTCGATCTAAGAAAGCAGCTCGACACCTTCGCGAACCTGAGGCCAGCGGTGGTCTACGCAGCACTTGCCGACGCGTCCACGCTTAAAAGAGAAGTAGTGGAAGGGGTCGACATAATGGTCGTGAGGGAGCTTACAAGCGGAATATACTTCGGACAGCCGAGAGGAGCAGAACAGCTCGGCGAAAAAGAGAACAAGGCGTTTAACACTCTTAGCTACACAACTTCCGAGATAGAACGGGTGGCGAAAATGGCTTTTGAGATCGCCAGGAAAAGAAAAAACAAGGTCACTTCCATAGACAAATCCAATGTTCTCGAATCGATGGTGCTTTGGAGAGACACTGTAACCGGGCTTCACGAACGCCAGTTCCACGACGTGACGCTTGAGCATCTGTACGTGGACAACGCCGCGATGCAGCTTATAAGAAGGCCCGCAGACTTCGACGTGATGCTGGCGGGGAACATGTTCGGCGACATAATAAGCGACGAGGCCGCCCAGCTCACCGGTTCCCTCGGCATGCTGCCATCGGCAAGCGTCGGCAACGAAGGGGCCATATACGAGCCGGTGCACGGAAGCGCCCCCGACATCGCCGGGAAGGGCATAGCGAACCCCATAGCATCGGTTCTCTC
This sequence comes from Candidatus Dadabacteria bacterium, assembly GCA_022819805.1. Classification (GTDB taxonomy): domain Bacteria; phylum Desulfobacterota_D; class UBA1144; order Nemesobacterales; family Nemesobacteraceae; genus Nemesobacter. The sequence continues at coordinate 86,919 of JAJEGO010000065.1, read as the reverse complement.
GATGGCCATGATGCTGCGTTACTCCTTTGACATGGACGAGGCCGCCACGCAGGTCGAAGAAGCGGTAGCAAATGTTCTTGAAAAGGGTTACCGCACAGCCGACATATACGAGGAAGGAAAAAACAGGGTGGGCACAGAGGAAATGGGATCTCTCATACTCGACGAGCTGTGAGAAGAAATGATTCCTGTCCCGAAGAGTGAACGGCAAAAATCCCACGATTGAACTTTCATCACACCTGAGAAATCCGATGGTGGAGGGGTTTCTTGCGTCCCCGCCCGGAGGACCGACGGATCTTTCCGGTCTTTACGGAAACTCCCCTTACTTCCTTCTGGCGCTTCTCTCCGAGGCTCCCGGTAAAAGGGTTCTGCACATCTGCGAGCAAAGGGAACAGTGCGCCACGGCGGCGCGGAGCATCTCTTCTCTGAAGGGGGTGGAAATCCCGGTTCTTCTCTCAAGAGGGATGGAGAAAAACCGCTCCCTTTTCGAAAAAAAGGAAATCACCGAACCCGAGAGGCTCCACTCTCTTTTCAGATGGAAACAAACCGGTGCTCTCTGCGCTGACGCGGCGGCACTCGCCGAGATACTGCCTCCCTCCCGCGCCCTTGAAGCCGAAAGTTTCACCGTGGAGAAGGGAATGGAGATTGATCGGGACGAGCTTGCGCAGAGACTCCTTGGGATCGGTTACAGCGAAGTGGACTTCACGGAAAAAAGGGGAGACATAAGCGTCCGGGGCTCTATAGTGGACCTTTTCTCGCCAGGCTCCCTCAATCCCCTCAGAGTGGAACTTTTCGGAGACCGGGTGAACTCGCTTCGGGAGTTTTCTCCCGCGACCCAGAAATCCATCGGAAGAACACAAAAATCCGTGATCAATCCGGCTTCCTTCGCCATTTACCGTCAAAAAAGCAAGGACGCTCTGGTCAAGCAGATACTCTCCGGAGCCGACAGGAAGGGACTTACGTCAAGCGAGGTGGAACTTCTTGTCGAGGCGTTTGAGAGCGGCTCGTATTTCAGGGGAATCGAATGGTTCACTCCGCTTTTCTGGAATTCGCGGCAATGCGTGCTCGATTACCCGGAAGAAGATCTCCTCGTAAGCCTTCCCCACGGACTTGACGAGGGGGCGCTGCTGTTAAAACTTGAGGAGAAATTCGAAGCGAGAAGAAAATCTCTGGGAAAACTCGAAAAATCCCTTCCCCCGTTTAAAAAGCTTTATCTCAGGGAAAAGGAGCTTACAGAAAAGCTCGGGCAATCAAGGCTCATATACCCGGCCGCGATGGGAGTGGGCGCTGGGGGGAAAAACAGCCTTAAGTTCAGCACTGAAGAGATATCGTTTTCAAAACCTTCCCTCAAGGTCTTCATCGAAAAGGCGGAAGAGCTCATCGAAGCTGGCTACTCGGTGTTCATGTTTTTCACTTCAAAGGCGGAGAGGGAAAAATTCCTAAAGCTCACTGAGAACCGCCCGGACAGGGGAATTGTCCACATGGTCGGAGAGCTTTTCGAAAGCACCGTTCTTCACGATTTCAAAATCGCTCTCTTCACGGAAAAGACCCTGGTTGAGAAAACGAAAAGTCGAGGCGCACCGTTCGGGGGAAGCGATATCCCCTCCGCGTTTCTTACCTCCTTCAGCCAGCTGAAACCCGGAGACTACATAGTTCACAAGGAGTTCGGAATAGGTGTTTTCAGGGGGCTCAAGAGGCTTTCGTTTGAGAGGCGCCAGGGCGATTTTCTCGAGTGCGAGTATAAAGGCGGGGACAAGATATTCGTCCCGGTGGAAAAATCCAGGCTGGTTCAGAAATACATGGGGGACGGAAGGGAACCCAGGATCGAGAAGCTTGGAAGCGCAAACTGGAAAAAAACCGTCGGCAGGGTTAAAAGAGCAGTTGAGGAAGTCGCAACCGAACTTGTGGAACTGTGCGCGGAGAGAAAAGTCGGAAAAGGCTTCCGGTTCTCCCCGAGAGATCAGATGTTCAATGAATTCGAGATGGAATTTCCCTGGAGTGAGACCCCGGATCAGTCGGCGGCGATAGAGGACGTAATGTCCGACATGGAATCCGAAAAGGCCATGGACAGGCTTATCTGCGGAGACGTCGGGTTCGGAAAAACCGAAGTGGCCCTGCGCGCCGCCTTTAAAGCGTGCCTTGACGGAAAACAGGTCATGGTGATTGCCCCCACCACCCTTCTCGCAAGCCAGCACTACCGAACCGCGCTTTCAAGGTTCGGGAACTATCCCGTAAGGGTCGGGATACTCTCGCGATTCACAACGGGCAAAAAGGAGAAGGACATCCTAAACAGACTCGAAAACGGTTCTCTCGATCTCATAATCGGAACGCACAAGCTTCTCGGGAAAAGAATAAAACTGAAAAACCTGGGGCTTGCGGTCATAGACGAGGAGCAGAAATTCGGCGTGAACCACAAAAAATCCATAAGATCGATGAAAAACGCCGTCGATGTGCTCACGCTTTCCGCGACTCCCATACCGAGAACTCTGCAGCTCTCCCTGGCAGACGTAAGGGACATAAGCGTAATAAACACCCCTCCCGAGGGGCGTCAGCCGGTGGAGGTGTATATTCAGCAGTTCAACACCGAAGTTATAAAGGAAGCCGTGGAAAAGGAGATCGAAAGGGATGGCACGGTTTTCTTCATACACAACAGGATAGAGGACATATTCGAGAAGGCTAACCTCCTTGAGGAACTCATGCCGAAACTGTCAATAGGGGTAACGCACGGACGTATGAACGAAACTCGGCTCTCAAGGACCATAGAACAGTTTGCCGAAGGAGAAATAGACCTGCTGGTAACAACGGCGATAGTTGAATCCGGACTCGACATACCGAAAGCCAACACGATAATAGTGAACAACGCGCACATGATGGGACTCGCGGATCTCTACCAGCTGAAAGGCAGGGTCGGGAGATCGGACAAAAAAGCTTACGCCTACTTTCTCGTGCCGTCCGTGCACTCCCTAACCGAGGAAGCCAGGAAAAGACTCGAGGTTCTCTCGCGCCTCACAGATCTGGGAAGCGGCTTCAAACTCGCCACGGCCGACCTTCAGATAAGGGGAGCCGGCACTCTTTTCGGAGAGAAGCAGTCGGGACACATAGCGGATATCGGACTTGAGTTCTATCTCGAACTGCTAAGGGACACGGTCGAGAACAAAAGAAAGGGCGAGAGCCGAGTCCGTGAAGTCAGACCGGAAATAAAAACGCGGGACGACGTGTTTATCCCCGAGGATTACATTGAAAGCGGCTCGGAAAGGCTTTTTTACTACAAAAAAATATCATCGGCCAGGGAACGGAGCGAATTAGGAGAAATTGCCGGGGAAATCGAAGACAGGTTCGGGGCAATGCCCGATCCGCTGAAGCGGCTGATTATCATTGCAGAACTCAGAATCGCGCTTGGGGAGAGACTCATAAAGAAAGCCGAAATAGGAGAGAACACCGCGACGCTGAGTCTCGCGGCTGCGGGGAGCCGCGGCCGGGAGAAGAAACTCAAAATCCCCCTTCCGTCAGAACGCAGATACGAGGCACTGATAAGCGCGGTGGAAAAGGTGGAAAAACCGGCGCAAGCCCATGTATAGTATAGTCGCAAGGTCGGGGGAGAGGGAGAAAAAACGGCTTGCAAGGAGATTTCAGATGAAAAAACCATGGTGTCTTTCGGTCTTGGCGCTTTTTGCGGTTTTTACGCTCGTGCCCGTCCACGCGACGCAAGCGGTGGTCATGGAGAAAATTGTGGCCGTGGTGAACAGCAGGGTAATAACGCTTAGCGAACTGAATCAGGAGATAAAGGACGTAACCATAAATCCGGAGGCGGAAATTAACGCTCGCGAAGTGCTCGACGCGATGATAGACCGTGTCCTGCTCGATCAGCAGGCTGCCGCGAGAAAAATATCGGTAAGCGACGAGGAAGTAAAAGTCATAGTAAAGAGACAGCAGGAAGCCATGAACCTGGATGAAGAAGCCATAGCCGAGGAACTTAAAAAACAGAACATGTCGGAAGAGCTTTTTCACCGCCAGTGGAAATACCAGATACTCTCAAGAAGGCTCCTTGACCACGTTACCCAAGGAAGCATAGCGGTTACGGACGAGGAGATAGAGGAGTACCACAGAAAACATTACGGAGAGGAGGACAGCGGTTACGGAACGCAGACGAAAATCTCTCACATACTCATCAATAAGGAGACGGAGGGCGCCCTCTCGAAAGCCGAAGAAGTTCTGGCGCTCGCAAGGTCCGGGGAATCTTTCGCCAAACTCGCCCGTAAACACTCTATGGACGAATCATCGGCGCAGAACGGCGGACTGCTTGGATATTTCGTCAAGGGAGACCTAGTCCCTGAAATCGAAAGCGCCGTGGAGCAGACCGAGGTAAACGGCATCGCTGGACCGGTAGAGTCCTCCCGCGGCTACCACATAGTGAAGGTTCTTGAAAGAATAGAGGCTGGAGAAGCCTCGGTCTCCCGGTACAAAGACCGCATAAAGCACCAGCTCTACATGGAAAAGGTTGAGCGTTTCATAACCTCGTGGCTTGAGGACATCAAGAAAAACTCTTACATAGAGATAAAGATCTGAGTGCCCCGTATTCACTCCTCCGCCGCGTAAGCTTCCGGGGGAAGACAAGTGCATACCAGATTCCTGTCGCCGTAGGCGTTGTCTATTCTCGACACCGGCGGCCAGAACTTGTTGGTCCGTAAATACGGAAGCGGAAAAACCGCCTGCAGACGGGAGTATGGATGTTCCCAGCCGGAAGACACGAGATCCAGTACCGTGTGAGGTGAATTCCTGAGCACATTGTCCGAAGGATCCGCCCCGCCGTCGATGATCTCCTGAATTTCTCCGCGTATTTTTATCATCGCATCGCAGAACCTGTCCAATTCCTCCATGGATTCGCTCTCCGTAGGTTCCACCATCAGGGTTCCCGCAACCGGCCACGACATTGTCGGTGCGTGAAACCCGTAATCCATGAGCCTTTTGGCCACGTCTTCCGCGGTTATTCCCGCGCTTTTTCCAAGCTCCCGCAGGTCGAGTATGAACTCATGGGCAACCCTTCTGTTTTCTCCCTCGTACAAAACGTCGTAGTGCTTCTCGAGCCGGCTCTTGAGGTAATTGGCGTTCAGTATAGCGTAGCGGGAAGCCTCGGTCATTCCGCCCTTTCCAAGAAGCCTTATATACCCGTAGGATATAAGCAGTATGCTCGAGCTCCCCCAAGGAGCCGCCGATATGGCTCCGCAGGATTTCTCGCCCCCTACTCCTTCCACGACGGCGTGTCCGGGAAGATGTTCGGCAAGATGGGACGCGACGCATATCGGACCCATTCCCGGGCCTCCTCCTCCATGGGGAATACTGAAAGTCTTGTGCAGGTTTATGTGGCACACGTCAACGCCGATAAGCGAAGGGAAGCAGAGACCCACCTGCGCGTTAAGGTTGGCCCCGTCCATGTACACCTGCGCGCCGTTTGAGTGAATTATGTCGCATATCTCCCTTATTCCAGGCTCAAACACCCCGTGAGTCGAAGGATAGGTAATCATAAGACACGCAACTTTCCCCTCGTTTTTCCGGCAGCATCTTTGAAGATCGTCTATGTCCACGTCCCCGTTGCGCCGGCATTTTACCACCACGACATCCATTCCCGCCATTCTGGCGCTTGCGGGATTAGTTCCGTGCGCGGAAGAGGGAATCAGCACCACATTCCTTTCAGTTTCTCCTCTCTCCTCAAAGTACCTGCGTATGACCATAAGGCCCGCGTACTCCCCCTGGGCTCCCGAGTTGGGTTGAAGCGAGCAGGCTTGAAGCCCGGTTATCTCGCAGAGATATTCTTCAAGCTCACGGATCACACGAGCGTACCCCGCTGCCTGGTCCCGGGGCGCAAAAGGATGTATTTTGGAGAATTCCTCCCAGCTTATCGGGATCATTTCCGTCGTACCGTTTAACTTCATCGTGCAGGAACCGAGAGGGATCATGGAATTGGCCAGGGAAAGATCCCTGCCCTCAAGGCTCTTTATGTACCTAAGCATCAGGGTTTCCGAGTGATAGCGGTTAAATACCGACTGGGCGAGAAAATCTCCCTTTCTCATAAGACCATCGGGCACGGACGCAATGGCGGAGACGCTGTGCGGGGTGACGGATGCCTTCTCGCCGAGCCCCAGGGATTCTGAGAAAAGCGAAAGTACTTCCGCGACGTCCCCCTCGGTGACGGTTTCGTCAAGAGATATACAGACTTTTTGGTCCGGGAGGTATCTGAAATTGATTTTCCTTCTAAGGGCATTCGCGCGAAGAGTCTCGCAGGCCCCTTCCCCGCATGGTGAAAGATCCACGAGCAGGGTATCGAAGAACGCCCCGTTTAGCTGAACCACCCCCATTTCCCTAAAGCCCATATCAAGCATCTTCGCAAGGGTGTTTATCCTCCCGGAGATGCGCCGCAGCCCGGCCGGACCGTGATAGACCGCATACATCGAAGACATTATGGCGAGCAGGGACTGCGCGGTGCATATATTGGAAGTGGCCCTCTCCCTCCTTATGTGCTGTTCTCTTGTCTGAAGGGCCATTCTGTAGGCGGGGTTCTCGTCCCTGTCGAGAGACACCCCTATTATTCTTCCGGGAACCTGCCTTCTGAACTCGTCCCTCGTGGCGAAATACGCGGCGTGGGGACCTCCGTAGCCGACCGGGACTCCGAATCTCTGCGAAGTTCCCACGACGGCGTCGGCGCCGAAGCGCCCGGGGGGTGTAAGCATCACGAGACTCATGAGATCGGCCGCAACCGCGACCATTATGCCGTGACTGTGGGCACTTTCAATGAATTCCGAGTAATCCCTGACCTCTCCGAAGGCATCAGGATACTGCAAAAGGGCACCGAAAAAGCTTCCGTCAAGCGAAATCTTCTCTTCCGCTCCCTCCACAATCCTTATCCCCAGAGGCTTCGCCCGGGTCTTTAATACATCGATTGTCTGGGGAAAACATCTTTTGGAGACGAAAAACCCGTCGGCAGCCGCCTTCTCCCGCTTCGCGCCGCCAAGCCTGTGAAACATGGCCATGGCCTCGGCAGCCGCCGTCGCTTCGTCGAGCAGCGAGGCGTTTGCAAGCTCCATCTCCGTAAGTTCCGAGACTACGGTCTGGAAGTTAAGAAGGGCTTCAAGCCGTCCCTGCGATATCTCCGCCTGGTAAGGAGTATACTGAGTGTACCAGCTCGGGTTCTCGAGAATGTTCCTCAATATGACCGCCGGGGTCACGCAGTCGTAATAACCCAGCCCTATGTACGATCTGAATATCCCGTTCTCACGCGCGATACCCCTTATGTGGTCAAGATAGGAACTCTCGGTCATGGCCCCGGGAACAGCCATCTCGGTCGCCGAAAGCAGGTCGGCCGGTATTGTTTCCCGCACCAGTTCCTCAAGGCTTCGCGCACCGGTGCTCAAAAGCATGTGGCGCGTTTCCTCCGGCGTGGGACCTATATGCCGTGCCGAGAAAAAATCCCCTTCTTCATAAATGCCGTTTTCGCTTCGCAATCAAAACTCCCCGGAAAAACTCAGGCGGACCGCCTGAGCTCATCAGGCATCTTCTTCGTCTTCTATAAGCTCTTCGTAGTCCGAGGGGTCAAGAAGTTTCTCGACTTCGCTTTCGTCAAGCTCCTCGACGTGGATTTTCACGATCCATCCGTCACCGTAAGGATCGGCGTTCACAAGTTCGGGAGAATCCACGAGAAGATCGTTTACCTCGGCAATTTCCCCGGAAATCGGGGCGAAAAGTTCCGAGACCGCCTTTGTCGATTCCGCTCCGCCGAAGGAATCCCCCTGGAACATCTCATCCCCCTCAAACGGCAGTTCGACAAAAACTATCTCCCCGAGAGCTTCCTGTGCGTAATCCGTTATTCCTATCACGGCTCTGTCCTGCTCGAACCTCACCCACTCATGCTCTTCGGTATATTTCAAGTCTTTCGGTACACTCATAATCTCAAATACTCCTTCATATCGCTTCTCTCAGTCTTTATGAAGCGGAAATTCTGAAAAAACCGCCTTTCTAACTTGTCCCCGGATTTCGATTTCTATCTCATCTCCGCACTCAACTTCGCCCGAGGCCACTGAAGCAATACCAACGCCCACATCAAGAACGGGGGACATGGTACCGCTCGTAATCTCTCCTATTCTCCTTCCGTTTTTCACTACTCCGTAGCCGTGTCTGGCAATCCCCCTATCAAGCATCTTAAAACCGATGGTTTCCCTCGCCACCCCCCTCTCCACCTGCTCCAAAAGCGCGTCTCTGCCGATAAAATCGCCTTTGTCCATCTTCACATATCTCCCCAGGCCGGCCTCAATCGGGGTCGTTTTCTCATCCAGCTCGTTCCCGTAAAGAGGATATCCGACTTCTATCCGAAGCGTGTCCCGGGCTCCCAGACCGCAAAGAGCGATCCCGAATTCACTTCCGCTTTCGCGAAGTCTCTCCCAGACCCAGACCGCGTCCCCCGCGGGCACGAACAGCTCAAAGCCGTCTTCGCCCGTATAACCGGTCCTCGCCGCTATCACCCCCGTCGCCTCGCCCGCCAGGATTCTGAAAGAAAACCTGGGGAAGTCCCGCACGCTCTCCTCGCCAAGCGCCCTCTCCATTACGGATACCGAATTGGGGCCCTGAACGGCGATCTGCGCGTAGGCGGCGCTCGCATCGGTTACCTCAACGTCAAGTCCCCCGCAGTTATCGCCGATCCATCTGTAGACTTTCTCGGTGTTGGACGCATTCACGCAGACAAGGAAATGATCGGCCGAGAACCTGTAGGTTATAAGATCGTCAACTGCCCCGCCGTCGGGGTAGCAGAAAAGACCGTACCGGGCCCGTCCGTCGCGAAGTCCCGCCATGTCGTTGGTGTTAAGTTTCTGGCAGAGAGCCTCCGCTTCGGGCCCCTTGATCTCTATTTCCCCCATATGGCTTACGTCAAAAAGACCGCAGGCGTTCCTCACCGCCATGTGTTCCTGCCTTATGCCATCGAACTGAAGAGGAAGCTTCCACCCGGCAAAATCGATCATCCGCGCCCCGAAACTCTTGTGCGTTTCGTATAAAGGGGTGTGAGTCATATCTAATCATTAAACATCCAAAAAAGTGGACTGTCAAAACAGCGTCCGGCAACCACCTGAAATCACTTTACCGCAGACGCAACCGACAATGCGCGTGGTTTTGCCTGTGGTGGCTTTTCCATTATAATCGATAGTTAACCTCAGGTTCGCCGTCTGTTTTTACGGTTACGCGCAACCCCAGGACAAGACATGAGAAACCTCTTTTTCCCCGCGGGCGCCCAGCCTCTTTTTTCACTCTCTGACGCAGAGGGCTTTTTCGGTCTCATGGTGGATAACCTGGTCCAGTACCTTCTGATCGTGATACTGCTCACCGGGCTTGTGGGGCTGCAAAGGGAGTTTGTCATCTCATCCGTTCTCCCGGCCGTGGCGATATCGCTTATTATCGGCAATCTCTACTACGCCTGGCTAGCGCAGCGCCTCTCGGCGGCCACGGGAAGAAGGGACGTGACTGCGCTTCCTTACGGAGTTAACACGATTTCCGTGTTCGCATTTATTTTCCTGGTAATGATTCCCGCAAAGCTTGTGGCCCAGAGCCAGGGAGCCACGCCGCAGGAAGCCGCGCTGGTGGCCTGGCGCGTCGGGGTGGCGGCGTGCCTTCTTTCCGGAATCATTGAACTTGCAGGATCCTTCGTGGCCGAAAAGATCAGAAGGGCAACTCCTCGCGCCGCGCTGCTCACTTCCCTTGCCGGAATAGCCGTGGCGTTTCTGTGCATGGACTTTGCCGCGAGATGCTTCGCCTATCCTCTGGTCGCCCTGCTTCCCCTTGGAGTGCTGCTGTTCGCCTTGCTCTCAAGAACAAGGCTCCCGCTTGAAATACCCGGAGTAGGCCTGGCGCTTGTCCTCGGAATATTCGCCGCATGGCTTCTCTTCGCGGCAGGCTTCGGCGGGGAGACATCGGTGTCGGGGTCCGCTGTGGGCGAAGCACTCGGCGATGTGGGCTTTTACCTGCCCGTTCCCGTTGTAAGCGACCTTGTGGCGGGGCTTTCGGATCCCATGGTGCGCTCCATACTGATTCCAGTTGTACTTCCAATGGGGATTTACAATATTCTCGGATCCCTTCAGAACATAGAGTCCGCCGAGGCCGCCGGAGATCCCTATCCCACGGGACCGTGTCTTGCGGTTAATGGAGCGGGCTCCGTAGCCGCGTCTCTTTTCGGGTCGTGTTTCCCCACGACCATATACATAGGTCATCCGGGATGGAAAGAAATGGGAGCGAGGGGAGGCTACTCGGTGATGAACGGCGTTTTCTACGTCGTGGTGTCACTTGTCGGTCTGAGCTCTCTCGCGGTAGCCCTGGTGCCGGTTGAGGCCGCCGGAGTAATACTGATATGGATAGGTCTCGCGATGACGTCCCAAGCGTTCCAAACCACTCCCCGCCCCCATGCCCCCGCCGTGGCTCTGGGGCTGGTGCCGTCTCTTGCGGCGTGGGGAACGGTAGTGGTTTCCCAGACAGTAGGGGCGGTGGGAATGGCAATCTCGGACGGTTCGGTGGCCCACCGCGCGTTTGAGGACCTGAACGTGTTTGTCTCCTCCGGGCTTCAGCTGCCCGGACTCGTAGCGCTTTCCCAAGGATTCATGCTTTCGTCGGTGGTCTGGACCGCAACGGCGGTGTGCCTTGTGGAACGCAGGCTTACTCAAGCGGCTGCGTGGATGGGCGCAGGAGCCGTGATGGCGTTTTTCGGCTTCATACACGTGGGAAAGATTTCCGTTGAGGGAAATCTCTATTCTCTCGGCTTCGCCACGGGGGCCAAATGGGCCGCGGGATACGCACTTACGGCCATCTTTTTCATGATCGTCTCCTACGCTAACCGCAAAAGCGACATGGACCCGACACGATGACTGGTATCGGCGACTCCATAAGAATACGGAATTTCTACTCCGCTCTTCTCAAAAGATACGGACCGCAGGACTGGTGGCCCGCCGAGACAAGGCTCGAGTGCGCCACGGGAGCCATACTAACGCAGAATACCTCTTGGAGGAACGTGGAAAAAGCCATAGAGACTCTCAGGGAGAATTTGATGCTCTCTGCGGAAAAACTCAGGTCGGCATCCCATGAGCGACTCGCGGTCCTGATCCGCCCCTGCGGGTATCACAACTTAAAAGCGAAAAGACTTAAAAACTTCATCGACTTCCTGTTCGCCGGTTACGGAGGGGAAATGGAGAACATGCTCGCAGAGGATACGGGGAAACTCAGGAAGGAGTTGCTTTCGGTAAACGGCATCGGTGAAGAGACAGCCGATTCGATACTGCTCTACGCGCTCGGAAAGCCCGTGTTCGTGGTCGATAACTACTCGCGAAGGATCCTCGGGCGCCACCGCCTGATTCCCGAGGGCGCAAGTTATGCCGAGATACAGGAGCTTTTTGTACAAAACCTTCCGGCCGATACAGAAGTTTTCGGAGAATACCACGCATTAATAGTCAAAACGGGGAAGCTTCACTGCGCAAAGACTCCCCGCTGCGAAGGCTGCCCGCTTGAGCATGATCCGCACGATTCCGGGATAAACCCTATTTAGCGGGAAATAAGACCGGAGCTTCGGTCTGGGAAGGTGTCTATCCCTTCTTGGAAGTAGCGAACTCCACCACGGCCTTGAAGCTCTCGGGGTTTCTTACGGCAAGTTCCGAGAGGCTTTTTCGGTCAAGTTCGACCCCTGATTTCTTGAGCGCGTCAATGAACCTGCTGTAGGAAAGCCCGAAAGGCCTCACCCCGGCGTTTATCCTCATGATCCAAAGCGCCCTGAAATCCCTTTTTCTGCGGCGCCGGTCCCTGTAGGAGTAGGCAAGCGCCCTGAGTATGGTTTCCTTTGCTATTCTGAAATTGTTTTTTCTTCTCCCCCAATACCCCTTGGCAAGCTTAAGAACTCTTTTTTTCCGTCTTCTGGAGGTGACTCCTCTCTTTATACGCATCAGTATTCTCCGTCTGTATCAGCTCACAGGTAAGGTACGTAGGTTTTGATCTTCTTGGCTGCGGAACCTTCGATGAAATCCGTCTCCAGCAGCCTCCGCATCCTTTTTGAGCTCTTCTTTACGTTTATATGGCTTTTACCGCCCTTGTTTCTTCTTATTTTTCCGCTTCCCGTAGCGGAAAATCTCTTGGCCGCACTGCGGTTCGTTTTCATCTTAGGCATCTTGTGAATCCCTCGCTGTTTTTTTTGCCGGTACAAGAATCATTATCAGGTTCTTGCCCTCTATCTTGGGCTCCATGTCAATCGAGGCGACATCGGACAGTTTTTCGCAGACATCCTCGGCGAGTTTGCGGCCGAGGTCTGAGTGAACTATTTCCCTGCCTCTGAAAAATATCCTCATCCTGGTTTTGTGCCCCGCTTCAAGAAAGCCTCTCATTCGGTTTATCTTGACTTCGAGGTCATGGTCCCCTATGTTGGGACGAAATTTTATCTCCTTTACTGTCTGATCTTTCTGTTTTTTCGCGCTTCTCTGCTTCTTAAGTTCATACTTGAACTTCCCGTAATCCATCAACTTGCATACGGGCGGAGTGGCGTTTGACGCAATCTCAACCAGGTCTACTTCCTTTTCCTCTGAAATCCGCAAAGCGTCTTCAATGCTTACGACCCCGAGCTGCTCACCTTCAACATCTATGAGCCTGACTTCCTTCGCATTGATTCGCCTGTTAACGCGGGTCTCCGGCACGCGGGCCCTGGAATTGCTTCTCCTTCTAGCTATACCGTTACCTCCATCCACTTACAGGGATCGTTCTCTCCCTCGACGATTTCGATAAAATCCTCTACCGGCAACGCCGCCATGGCATCTCCACCGTACTTTCTGGGAGCAACCGTTCCCGTTTCGACCTCCTTGTCTCCTACAACCAGCAGGTAGGGAATTTTCATTACCTGCGCTTCCCTAACCTTATATCCTAGCTTCTCGTTTCGCAAATCGCTGCCGACCCTGATTCCCCGGCGCCGAAGCTCGGCGCAGACTTCCTCGCAGTACTCGGCCTGATTCTGTCCCACGGACGCCACCCTCACCTGCTCGGGGCTGAGCCAGAGCGGAAACGCTCCCCCGTAATGCTCTATCAGGATTCCGAAGAACCGCTCGATCGAGCCGAATATGGCCCTGTGTATCATTATCGGGGTATGTCTTGCGTTATCCTCACCCACAAATTCCATGTCAAACCGCTCGGGCAGGTTGAAATCTACTTGAATAGTTGAGCATTGCCAAGCCCTGCCTATCACGTCCTTTATCTTCAGGTCTATCTTGGGACCGTAAAAAGCCCCGCCGCCGCTGTCCACTCCGTACGGAAGCCCGACATCCGACAGGGCCTCCTCAATGGCCTCTATCGACCTCTCCCAGTTCTCCTCGCTCCCGACGAACTTCTGCGGGCGCGTAGAGAGAAAAATCTCGTAATTATCAAACCCGAAAGTCTTCAGGAAATCCAAGGTGAGGCGAAGCACTCCGGAGACCTCTTCGCGTATCTGGTCGGGGCGGCAGAATATGTGGGCGTCGTCCTGGGAAAACCCCCTTACTCTCAGAAGGCCGTGGAGAACCCCCGAACGCTCGTACCTGTACACGGTTCCTATCTCGGCCCACCTGATCGGCAGGTCCCTGTAGCTTCTCGTCTTTGTCTTGTATATCAGTATGTGGAAGGGGCAGTTCATAGGCTTTACCTGATAGTCGGAATTCTCAACCTCCATGCACGAGAACATGTTCTGCGAGTAAAAATCCACGTGACCGCTCGTGCGCCAGAGATCAAGCTTGGCCATATGCGGGGTGTAGAGCACCTCGTAGCCCCGGGAGATATGCTCACGCTTCCAGAAATCCTCTATTACGTTCCTTACCTTGGCCCCCCTCGGATGCCAGAGAATGAGACCGGGCCCTATTTCTTCATTCACGCTGAAGAGATCAAGTTCCCTCCCAAGCTTTCTGTGGTCCCTTTTTTTTGCCTCTTCCAGGCTCTGCAGATGTTTGCGCAGCTCCTTTTTGTCCCAGAAGGCCGTTCCGTAAATTCTCTGGAGCATGGGGTTGTTCTCGTTACCCCTCCAGTAAGCCCCGGCGGAACTCGTGAGCTTAAAGGCCCTTATGAGACCCGTTGCGGGAAGATGGGGTCCCCTGCAGAGATCATACCACTCCGTCTGGTCGTATATGGTTATCTCCTCTCCTTCTGGAAGGTCGTTTATTATCTCAACCTTGTAGTTTTCGTTTATCCCGGAGAAAGTGGCAATGGCCTCCTCCCTCGTGACTGATTTTCTTGTAAGAGGCCGGTTTTTCTTTATTACCTCAAGCATCTTCGCTTCGATGTTCTCAAGATCCTCGGGAGTGAAGCCCCTTTCGAAATCAAAGTCGTAGTAGAACCCGTTTTCTATCACGGGGCCTATGGTGACCCGGGCCTCGGGGAAAAGAGACTGGACGGCTTCTGCGAGAACGTGGGCCGCGGTGTGCCTAAGGAGCCCCAGAGAGGCCTCCGTATTGCTTTTTACGGGCAGCAGGTCGCAGTCGCCTTCAAGGCGGTGCCAGAAATCAACGACCTCGCCGTCTACAACCGCCCCCACAGTACGCTTGTCTCCTTCAAGTTCCGCGAGCACGTCCCCCACGGTGGTTCCCGAAGAAAACGTGCCCTGCTTCCCGTCGATATTTACCTCTATGTCCAACCGATTCGTCCTCTGAGATACATGGTGAGCACGGCAGGATTTGAACCTGCGACCCCTTGCACGTCAAGCAAGTGCTCTGCCACTGAGCTACGTGCTCAAAAACTTGATATTGTCTTTAATTATCGCATATTGTCAACAACTGCGGGGACGCTTGAGAATGACGGTAGTTTCGGGTAGTTTCACCATTCAGTCAAAGCATCCCGCAAAAACGGGAATCAAGTGGCGGAACCATTCGCAAAACTGTACTCAACACGGATTTCATCGGGCTGGAAGAAACCAGAAGGGGCAAGGTAAGGGATATCTACGATCTCGGCGAGCGCATCGTGATGATAGCCACCGACCGTATCTCGGCCTTTGACGTGATACTTCCAAACGGAATACCCGCAAAGGGCGAGGTTCTAAACCGCATCTCCGAGTTCTGGTTCAGAAAAACAGAGCACATCATCCCGAACCACATGATATCAACAGACCCCGGGGATTTTCCCGAGCCCTTCGGGAAACACGCCGAGACGCTTGCAGGCCGCTCCATGCTCGTGAAAAAGACCGATCCGCTTCCCGTGGAATGCGTAGTAAGAGGTTATATAAGCGGCTCGGGGTGGGAAGAGTACAAAAAAACCGGCTCCGTCTGCGCAATACCCCTCGGTGAAGACCTCCTTGAGTCGCAGAAGCTTCCGGAACCCATCTTCACCCCGTCAACCAAGGCCGAGCAGGGAACCCATGACGAGAACATAACGTTCGGGGAGGTGCGCGACATGATAGGCGGGGAACTCGCGAGCAAGGTGCGGGACGCAAGCATCGAGATTTACGCCGCCGCCGCCAGAATAGCCGAGGAGAAGGGAGTTATAATAGCCGACACGAAATTCGAGTTCGGTATAGACCGTGACACAGAAGAACTCATCCTGATAGACGAAGCCCTGACGCCGGATTCGTCAAGGTTCTGGCCCCGGGAGAACTACACTCCGGGCGGGCCGCAGACAAGTTTTGACAAACAGTTCGTAAGGGACTATCTCAAGCACACGGGCTGGGACAGAAATCCTCCGGCCCCGGAGCTTCCACCCGACATAGTCAGAAAGACAAGCGAAAAATATCTCGAGATGCTCAGACTTTTTTGCGGAGGATAGAACTTTGGCAAAAACGAGTTCTCCATGCAACGGCATATGCATAATGGATGAGGATACGGGGCTCTGCGTCGGATGTCTCCGCACAAGCGACGAGATAGCGAACTGGGAAGAATACTCAGACGAGCAGAGGGCTGAAGTCATGAGTGAAATAACGCGCCGGGAGGCGGAGGGGGACCAGTGAGGACCGTGAGCATCCTGGGCTGCGGCTGGCTCGGAGAGCCGCTTGCAACCTCCCTCAAGGAAGCCGGTTTCTCAGTCAGAGGTTCTGTAAGAGACCCTGAGAAACTCCTCGCCCTTTCGGAAAAGGGAATAGAGCCCTACCTGATAGACATCTCTCCAGAGGTAAGCGGCAGGAACACTGACGAATTTTTCTCCTCGGACGTTCTTTTCATAAACTTTCCCCCGGAGCGAAGGGATGATATCGAGACCTGCCATGAAAAACAGGTCGAAAACCTCATCGGGGCGATGCCGAACCCCCAAGGGAAAATGGTCATCTTCGCCAGTTCGACCTCCGTTTATCCGAACACAAATGGAATCATAAGGGAAGAGGACTCCCTTTCCCCGGATAAACCTTCGGGAAAAGCTCTTCTGCGCGTGGAGCAACTTCTCATGGACCACCCCGGAATCGATACGACTGTGATACGTTTTTCGGGACTCATAGGCTACGACAGGGCTCCCATAAAATCGATCAAAAGAAAAAAACTGGTGCTTAATCCCGACTGCCCTCTTAACCTCATACACCGCGACGACTGCATAGGAATTGTGAAAAGCATAATAGATCTCGACGTGAGAAATACGGTGCTCAACGCCACCTGCGATGAGCACCCAACAAGAAGGGAGTACTACTCGCGTGAAGCCCGGAAATACGGAATCCCGCCGCCGCTTTTCGAAACGAAAAGCACTCCGGAATATAAGATAGTCTCAAACGAAAAACTGAAGAAAACACTCAAGTACAGCCTAATTCATCCAGATCCGCTTGGGATTCCTTAACTTGATTTCAAGTTCGAAACGCAACTTTTGACGTAGATTAAAAGGGCACCTCTAAAAATAGGTTTTCAATTCAAGATTATGAACTGACAGTCTTATCTATCCCCTCCGCCTGAATCGCTTTCGCCTTGCGAATCGGTGTACCACGATGACCATCATCACTACTTCCATGTAAACTATGGACAACATCTGATGATCTGGGACCGTTTCCATGGCACTCTGCGCAGACAAAATCGACGCTACGGCAAAGAGGTTTTTGGCGGGTTCGGCGCATCTGACAGTAAGGACGGTGGACAGCAGGACAAACTCGGCCCCTTCGTCAAGTACTGACGAAAGGCTCTTGCAGTTAGGAACAGTTTCGTAGGATGCCTTGCCAAACCTTCAGTGGAAAATGTTCATAGATCCCTTAGAGCAGTGGGCGCAACAACCCACATTCCTAATCGGCGAATACGTCATCATACTGTGCGCCCTGATGGCATTCGTCCATGCGCGCCGGTCCGGGCGCGCAAACCTGCTCATCTGTCTTGCCGCTCTCATCACCGGAACAGGCAGCGATCTGATCTTTATGGCGTTGCCCTTGGTTGACAACTTCTGGCATGCTCAGGCGAGCATCATGCTCACGGCACGCCTACCCCTTTACATTCCATGCATATATGTGGTCTTCATGTACTGGCCGCTGGTTGCTGTCCGCCGACTCGGCTTGGGCCGCTGGTCGACAGCCGCGCTCACCGCCTTGGTTGCGTGTATGTTCTACGCACCCTATGACATCGTGGGCGCCAAATTTCTTTGGTGGACTTGGCACGACAGCGATGCCTCGATCGCAACGCGGCTGGTTGGAGCACCTGTCAGCAGCAGCCTGTGGGTACTTACGTTTGTGGGCTCCTTCGCGCTGCTGCTCGACACCGTCCTGCGCAACAGGGAACTTACCCGCAACCGCTTCCTAATTGGTCTCGCGCTGGTTGCCTGCGCCGCCACACCGATGATGATGTTGCAGATGGCGGTCCTGCAGACCATCGATGGGGGAACACCCGGCTATCTGGCCTTTGCTCTTGGCTTGGCGGCGTACGGCACCGTGGCCTCCCTTGGCTACCGTCCGGTGAACCGCGCCAAGCTCCCTGTCGACTGGTTGGGTATCGGAGTTACCACCGTCTACCTGCTCATGCTTACTGTCAACATGACCTTTTTCACACCGGAAACCCACGTTAGTACCGGCCTGCACCAGTTGCCCGGCCCTTGCGACGTTGAAGAATCAGATATCCTCGGCGGCAAGCGGAACAAGTTCCTGTGCATCGACGACTACGAAGAGGACTTCACGTTCGCCTGCACCACGCCACCTGCGGACGGAACCAGGTGGTTCACAGTTTGCGGCAAGGCACACGCCAACTACGCGGCGTACGCCACCACGGTTGGCGGTCTATCACTTGCGGGAATCGTGGTGTTCTCAACCTTCTTTGGTATCATCGGGCACATCGCCATGCGAGGCGGCAGATGCGAGATGAAGCAAAGTTGATACGGCGGTAGCGGTGAAAATCGGGGCGCCTCATGTTATATTGGCGATAACTATATTAAAAA
The DNA here is from genome assembly GCA_022819805.1 of Candidatus Dadabacteria bacterium. Lineage (GTDB taxonomy): Bacteria > Desulfobacterota_D > UBA1144 > Nemesobacterales > Nemesobacteraceae > Nemesobacter. The sequence continues at coordinate 68,589 of JAJEGO010000065.1, read as the reverse complement.
ACACCGCGCCAGAGGTTTTCCTACCCTTTAATCAAGCAAAAGAAATCGGAATTATATACCTATTGGCTTGACATTTGATTCTCTTTCCTGTATAATTTTACCATTGCTTAAGAGAAAAGGAGAGAGAGTAAATGACCTTAACAACAATCCTAGAAAAATACGGAACTCATGAAAAATGCATAGAGTTTCTTGAATCAGTCAGATATGCCAAGTTTGCGTTCTGCCCTTATTGCGGAAGCCTCAAGGTAGCAAAGAAAAAGGACAAGAAAGCAAGGAGCGGGTATCGCTGGAACTGCCACGATTGCAACCATTCTTTTAGCGTTACGGTCGGCACTCTTTTTCACAATACCAAGATTGAAATGTACAAATGGATTATGGCGATCATTCTTGAAGCAGGAGCGAAAAAATCCCTTTCAAGTTGCCAGTTAGCAAGGGATATAGGCGTTACTCAAAAGACGGCTTTTCGTATGCTTCGCAAGATAAGGGAGGCAACTAAGACAGATCAGGGGGCATTTCTTAAGGGTATAGTAGAGATGGACGAGGCTTATATCGGAGGCAAGCCCAGAAAGCAGAATAACGGGGGTGGAGAACCTAACAAGAGGGGTAGAGGAACTAAGAAGCTTCCCGTTGTTGGTATCGCCGAGAGAAACGGGCAGATAAGAGTTGTGCCGTTCAACAAAAAAGACCTTACCGCCAAGAAGTTCGCAGAGTTCCTCCAGTCCTGCGTAGATACCGAGAATGCGGTATTGATGACGGATGAGTTCCCTGCTTACAAGAGCATGTTTAAACTCATGCCTCACATGACAGTCAATCACTCGGCGGGACAATATGCTAACGGATATGTTCACACGAACACGATAGAATCTTTCTGGGCGTTATTGAAGAGGGGCTGTTATGGACAGCACCACCACTTTTCCGAAAAGTACGCAGGGGATTATATCTCTCATTTTGCCTTCAAATGGGGAAATCGTAAAGAAAGTACGGAACGCATTTTCGACAACATCATAGGGGGAATGCTGGATGTTGCCCCATGACCAATTTTATACAAAACCGTATATTGCCGAGGCTTGTTTTACCTACTTTCTACAGGAAGCACAGCAAGCCAAAATACTTGTGGATTCCCTCTTTTACATAGAGCCGTCAGCGGGGGAAGGGTCGTTTTATGATCTGCTGCCGCCTGAGAGAAGAACTGGGATTGATATAGCACCGCAACATCCAGGGATTATAAAAGGGAATTTCCTGACTTGGACATACCGCCCGTTTTTTTATCGCAGACAGGAGACCGTTGTTATAGGGAATCCACCTTTCGGCAAACGCTCTAAGCTGGCAATAGATTTCTTTAACAAGGCCTCTGAAATCGCAGACACCATCGCTTTCATACTGCCAGTTACTTTCCGCAAATATCGGATCCACCGACTTTTGAACGGAGAGTTTGCCTGGATAGGTTCTTATCCTCTTGAGAGAGAAGCTTTTTATACCGAGAAACAGGAAAATTACTCAGTCAACACCGAGTTCCAGATATGGACCCGGCTGCCTTTTGCCGGGAATGATATGCGTTTATCCGCCCCCCCCCTATAAATCACTCTGATTTTCTTCTTCATCAATACAACAACACAAAGGAAGCGTTAAGCGTTTTCAACAAGCGCTTTGTCTTCGCCGTTCCGGCACAGGGATATCAAGATTACACTCGCAGGGAAAGAACGGCCAAAGCCTGTGAGAAAAACAAGCAATGGATGTTGTTTGATGCAGATAACAATGAAATTGTAGAGCGTCTGTGGGAGATGGATTTTGAAAGAATAGCCTATGATTGCGGCACGGTTGTCCCGGGTTTTCGAAAAAACGATGTGGTAAGGGAGTACATGATTCTTCATGAAGCTGGCTAACGTCTTTGAGGCGATCAGGAAAGCTCCTGCGGAGTTTGTGGCTGCAGGAAAAGGGACGGAGTTTGAAGAGCGGATGGAACAACTTATCAAGTCCGAGGGATATACCAAACGGGCGGATAGACCTGAGAAGTGGGGAGAAATAAAAGAAGCGATCCTGCTCAAAGAACGAGCTGAACCCATTGCGAACATCTACGGGCATAAGCAAGAGTTCATGGTAACCCCTAATGGGAAACAGAACTATCCCGATTTCCTCATCTTTGAGGATGATTACCTGTTCTGTATCGAGACCAAATTCAACAAAGGCCGAACAGGCAAGCCTGTATGGAACAGCGGGCTTCCTAGACCGAACGGCATTTACCTTCTCGGGTCATTTCCCAAGCGTGACGTTACTTTCTTTCTCGGTATGGATGTTGTTACAGTTCAACAGGCAAGAAACCTTCATGATTTCTTTGACAAGGGATTGAAGGAATACCAGAGAAAACGGAACGAATGGGAAGGCAAGAAGCAGAAATATGGCTTTGGGGTGTATATCAGAAAAGCGTTTGACCAAACAAGGAAAAACAACCCTAAGGCAGTCTTGGATTTCTACGAAAACCCTGACCGCTTGAAGCTGGAAGAAAATGTGCTAAAATTACTCAAAAGCCAATAGGTATATTATTCCGAAAGAAATTATATATATGTGTGTTCGTTTTTTTTAGACCTTCTCTATGCATTTCGATTTCTCGCATCAGGCAGCGTGTGCCTGAGTTGGAATTTTAAATTTCTTATCAAACAAATAATTCCGCCTTTTTAAGCAAAGCGCAGGCAACACGCAGGAGGCAGTCTCCCACGGGGCAAAGAGCCCTTGAATGACAAACCACTGTTGAGAAAAAGCCTAAAAAAAGGGAAAATAAGCAAAAGTGAGATACCAAGGCTGTAAAGAATCGTTTTCGGGTGGGAGCAAAAAACCATAAAAATTCTGGACGCGAAACATAATCTTTCCTGTACGCGGTAGCCCAATTGCCTATGGACGGAATCAGAGAGCTTGAACTTGAGAACATAGAAGCTGTAAAGGTCCTCTACGGGGAGCTTAACTCGAATCTCAAGGAAATAGAAAACGAATTCGACATAAGCATCCACACCCGGGGCAACAAAATCACTCTCAAGGGAAACGAGAAAAGGACCGCGGAAGCGGGAATGCTCATGGGGCAGATGTACTCGCTTATAGAAAAAGGGTATGTTCTTCAGCCTTCCGACATAAAAATAGCCAAGAGGCTTCTCAGCCAGAAAGACGCCTCACTTGAAGAGATATTCCTCGACACGGTCTGCATATCCGTTCGGAAAAAAATAATAAGCCCCAAGACTATAAACCAGAAACTCTACATCGACGCCATAAGAAGAAACGACATGGTGTTCGGCATAGGTCCCGCCGGGACGGGGAAAACCTACTTGGCGATGGCAATGGCCGTTTCTGCGTTTACAAACAAGAAGGTAAACAGAATAGTGCTCGCGCGTCCCGCTGTGGAGGCGGGAGAAAAACTGGGATTCCTCCCCGGTGATCTCCAGGAAAAAGTAAATCCCTACCTGCGACCCCTCTTCGACGCCCTCTACGACATGATGGAATTCGAGAAAGCCAACAGGCTCATTGAGAAGAACATGATTGAAATCGTGCCGATAGCCTACATGAGAGGAAGAACGCTTAATGACGCGTTTATAATTCTTGATGAGGCGCAGAACACGACGGCGATACAGATGAAGATGTTTCTCACCCGGCTCGGGTTCGGCTCAAAAACGGTCATAACGGGAGATATCACCCAGATAGACCTAGCCAGGGAACAGAACTCCGGGCTGATCGAAGCCATGAACATCCTCTCCGGAATAAAGGGAATAGAGTTTGTTCACTTCTCCAAGACCGACGTCATAAGGCATCCGCTAGTAATGAAAATAATAGACGCGTACGAGAGAATTAAGGATAATGTGAGTGGACATACCTCAGTAATCGGAGAAAACGAATGAAAATACTCACCGTCTTTTTTCTGGCAGCCATACTGCTCGCCCCCGCGTGCGCAAGATGGGAAGACCCTGCGACTTCCATGATATCGGCCGACAAATCCGTGGTGGTTCTTGTGCTTAACCCTTCTGTATACACGATGCAGGAAGTACGCGTTAAGGGAAAAGTATGGGAAATCTCGACATCTGAGGAACCGGCGGAATCAACGACCTTCAAGCTGGCCGACAACGAAGGAAACTACATAACGGTCATCTGGGACAAGGAACTCTCTTTCGCCGAAGGAAACATAGTGGAAGCGAGGGGTCTTTTCGACAGCAATTTCATCTCCTCTGAAAACAGGTTCGATCCCAAGCTCACGGCGCAGACAATCGAGGTTCTAAAAAGAGACTGACTACCGGGAAAACACGCAGTCGCTTAACTCGAAGTACTTGTCCCGCTGCGGTCCCACCGAAACGATCCAGACCGGAACTCCGGTCAGTTCCTCAACTCTTTTTATGAAACCAATGGCGTTTCGGGGTAGTTGTTCGACGTCTTTTATCTCGGCCAGATCCTCATTCCATCCGTCCATTTCCTCGTACGAAGGCTCGCAGTCCTCAAGAACGGAAAGGCTCGCGGGAAACTCTTTCGTAACGGATCCGTTATATCCGTAGCCCGTGCATATCTTTACTTTCTCGAAGCCCGAAAGCACATCAAGTTTTGTAAGAGCTATGGCGGTTACCCCGTTTGTTCTGATCGCATAGTTAAGCGCGACGGCGTCAAGCCACCCGCACCTCCTGCTTCTCCCCGTGGTAGCCCCGTATTCCTCCCCCTCCCTTCTGAGCACTTCCTGAATCTCGCCGGATTCTTCCGTTGGGAAAGGTCCTTCCCCCACCCTAGTGGTATAGGCTTTTGCAACTCCCACTATGGAGCTTACAAGCCCCGGGACAGCCCCGGTTCCAGAAAATACGCCCCCGAGACCCGCGTTTGACGACGTAACATAGGGATAAGTGCCGAAATCGATATCGAGAAGCGATCCCTGGGCTCCTTCAAAAAGAATCCTCTTGCCCTCCTCGCCGCTTTCGCGGATAATCGCGGAGACATCCGAAATAAAGGGTTCGAGAACCTCCCCGTACCCGACGTACTCTTCATACACGCTCTCGGGATCCAGGGGATCCGCCCCGAGAACCTTTTCAATATAGGCGTTTCTCTCCGCCATAACCGACCGGAGTCTCGCGAGAAAGGCTTGGGGTTCCGTAAGATCAAGCAACCTTATGCCCCGCCTCGCGTACTTGTCTTCGTAAACGGGACCTATGCCTCTGCCGGTCGTGCCTATTTTCCTTCCGCTCGCGCGCCGCTTCTCCCTCAGCAGGTCTATTTCCCTGTGGTATGGCATTATCACGTGAGCCCTTTCGCTTATGAGAAAATTCGAGGGACTTACCGGGTACCCGGCGCTTCTGAGCGCTTCTATCTCCCCCACCAGCACCTTGGGATCCACGACCACCCCGTTTCCTATAAGAGACAGGCTGCTTTCCCTGAGTATGCCCGAGGGCACGTGGTGGAGTATGATTTTCTTTCCGTCCGCAACGATGGTGTGGCCCGCGTTGTTTCCCCCTTGGTACCTTACGACCAAGTCGGCCCTTTCGGCTATGAGGTCCACTATCCTTCCCTTGCCCTCATCCCCCCACTGCGTACCCAGGACCACTATGCTCGACAAGCCTAGAGCCCTCCTCCGGTAAGAAGTTCCTCGAGGTTGGAAAACTCCCTGATGGATCCGGTTCGGGATTCAACCAGCTTTATTTCGGAAGGGGATTCAAGCTTTATCATCCCGTATGTCGCGAACGATCCGTCCCCCTCGAAAAAATCCTTGGAATCAATCATGTCCGCGTAACTTCCGTTGAGATCGAGTATGACCTTGAAGCTGCTTGAGCGAAGCCACTCGGCAAGCCTTATGGCGTCACCTCTGAGATCCTGGTTCTTGGGCACTATTACGAAATGGACCTGATTCTCGCCGTCGGTGCTTTTGGTGCTCTGCATGAGCGCTTCGGCATCTATGGCAAAGCCCGCGGCGGGGACGCTTCGCCCGTAGCGGCTGACGAGCCCGTCGTATCTGCCGCCCGTCACCAAAGAGGCCGGAGATGTGGAGGATATTATCTCGAAAGTGACTCCGGTGTAGTACTCAAACCCCTTGACCTCAACCAGGTCGACCGATATGTCGCACTCGACCTTGTATTCCTCAAGCACGGCGATCACGGAGATAATTTCCTCTACACAGGGCCTGAATCTTTCGTTCCGGGCAGCCCTGTGAAGAATGTCGGTATCGCCATAATAATCAGTAAGACAGAAAAGGACGTCCTTTATGTCATTGGGGATCGCAGAGGGTTCCACTATTTTTCTTATCTGCTCCTGATCCTTCTTTAAAAGAGCGTCCACAAGCTCTTCCCTTATTTCCCCCGCATCGCGAAGAACCGCGTCAAGAATGCCCGTATGGCCGAGATTGAGGGTTATTTTTTTAAGGCCGAGGCGGTTAAGCGATTTTAAGGCAAGCGCGATTATCTCCGAATCCCCTTCCGTCGAACTGAGTCCCAGAAGCTCGCAGCCGAGCTGGAAGACCTCCCTCTCCTTGCCGCTGCCTTTCTCCTCATACCTCACCACTCTTCCCGAATAGCAAAGCCTGAGGGGGTAGCGGTGGTCGCTTAGCTGTGTGGCGACCATGCGTCCGATCTGGGGAGTGATGTCGGGGCGCAGCACGACGACTTCGCCCGTGTGCGGATCAACGAACTTCATGAGCCTGTGCTCGAAGTTCTCTCCGATGCCGACGGACATGGTATCAAGATATTCAAAGAGGGGGGTTATAACCCTCCTGTAGCCCCAGTAGGAAAATTCCTCGAGGAGCCCCGTCTCTATCCGCTTGAGATTCTCCGCCTTCACGGGACCGAAATCCTTCACTCCCTGAGGCAGTGTCAAAAATTTATTCATCTGAAAAACTGACCTGGGTTACCGAAATAATATTCTCTATGGCGGAAATCTCCCGGATAACTTCCTCGCTAACCTCGGTATCAATGTTCGTAAAAACTATGGCTTCTCCGCCCACGGATTTCCTTCCAAGGTGCATCCGGCCGATGTTGACGTCGTTTTTCCCGAGAACAGAACACATCGAGCCTATGAAGCCCGGGCGGTCGTAGTTGTGGCTCACGAGCAGAAATCCCTCGGGAACAACGTCGATCTCGACTCCGTTTACCTTCACTATCCTTTCATGGTTCCCGCCGAAGACGCTTCCCGAAATCTCGTTGGTCCCTTCGCGGGTCGTGACAGTTACGGTAATGAGGCTCGTGTACTGGCTCATGGCCGCCGATTTTGACTCCACTATCTTTATCTTCCTTTCCTCGGCTATTGATGGAGCGTTAACGTAGGTCACCGAGATGTCCATTATGTGCGAGAGAAAGCCTTTCAGCACGGCAACCGTCAGGTACCCGCAGTCCATTTCGGCCGCTTCGCCCTCGTAAGTCACCTCTACGGTGCGAACGGCGCCCTTGCACAACTGCCCGTGAAGACTCCCTATCTTCTCGCAAATTGACATATACGGCCTCATAACGGCAAGCTGCTCCGTGGTAAGCGACGGCATGTTGACCGCATTTTTAACGACCCCTTTCTGCGCGAAATCTATGAGTTGCTGCGCCATGGTGGTCCCGACCTTTATCTGCGCCTCCTCCGTGGAGGCACCGAGGTGCGGAGTAAGCACTATGTTCTCTTCAACTGACAGAACGGGGTTGTCGGGGTCGATAGGTTCTGAGGTGTATACGTCAAACGCCGCTCCCCCCACCTTGCCTTCGCGAAGCGCCTCGGCCATGTCCGCCTCGTTCACTATTCCTCCCCGGGCGCAGTTAATCACTATCACCCATTCTTTCATCTTTGCGAAAGACTCCGAGTTTACAAGATCCCTCGTCTCGTCCGTAAGTGGTGTGTGTACCGTTATCACGTCCGAGCGGTGGAAAAGTTCGTCCAAAGAGACAAGCTCAATGCTGAGTTTCTTCGCGGCTTCCCGGCTCAGGTACGGATCGTAGGCAATCGCCTTCATCTTAAGGCCCATAGCCCGCTCGGCCACCAGCTTGCCTATGTTTCCGAGGCCCACAAGGCCGATTGTCTTTCCATAGACTTCGACTCCCTTGTACTTGTTTCTCTCCCACTTGCCCGATTTTATGGAGGAGTGGGCCTGGGGAATCCTTCTCGCGAGGGAGAGAAGCAGCGTGATTGTGTGCTCCGCGGTGGTTATGGAATTCGACTCGGGGGTGTTCATAACGGCCACCCCGTTTCTTGTCGCGGCGTCAAGGTCTATGTTGTCTATTCCTATGCCGGCGCGGCCTATTATCCGAAGCCTGCCACCCGAAGCCTCTATGACTTCCTTGGTAACCTTCGTGGCGCTTCTTACCACGAGGCCGTCGTAGTCCCCTATGATATCAACAAGCTCATCAGGAGATATGCCTTTTCTCTCGTCGACCTCCACTCCCTCAGCTGCCCTCAGAAGTTCAAGACCCTGCTTCGCAAGTCCGTCAGTTATAAGTATTTTCAAGAGATTCCTCCGGAAAGGCGGGATAAAAAACCAGTAACATAATAGTTAAACCAAAGACAATGTCAATCAGTCAAACCGCATTCGGAAAGCGTGCGCAGAGAGCCTCCGGCGAATGCCGAAGGAATTGTTAAAAATCACGATTTGGGTTACCCTAACCTGCCGTAATGAAAGAAGAAAGCGGCATGAATTTCCTCGAGCACGCTGAAGAGCTCAGAAAAAGAATCATATATTCAGTAATTCCCGTACTTGTCTTTTTCGTCCCCTGCTATATTTTCTCAAAACAGCTCTTCGACCTGCTCATGGGGCCCATAATAAGGAGCCTGCCCGAGGGAAGCTCCCTCATATTCACGCGCCCGGCCGAGGGATTTTTAACCTACCTAAAGGTATCGCTGTTTTTCTCCTTCTTCCTCTCGGTTCCGTTTATTCTCTATAACGCCTGGCATTTTGTCTCCCCGGCGCTTTACAAGAAGGAAAAAAGGGTCGTCATCCCACTTGTTACGTTCGGAACCCTGTTTTTCATCCTTGGCGCCCTTTTTTGCTACTTCGTCGCCGCCCCTCAGGGACTGCGGTTCCTGCTCGGAGAATACACGACCCAGTACGTAAAGGCGTTTCCGAGCATAAAGGAAGCGCTATCGTTCCTTACGGCGCTTATGATCGGTTTCGGGCTGGTGTTCGAGTTTCCGCTAGTGATATTCATCCTCTCGAGGCTGGGACTCGTGACGGCTGGGTTTTTGGCCAGGCAGAGAAAATACGCGCTTTTGATAAACGCCATACTGGCCGCTTTCATTACCCCTACCACAGACGCCGTCTCGATGATGTTCATGCTCATCCCGCTTTTCATTTTCTACGAACTGGGAATAGTTATCGCAAAGATATTCGCCAAGAAGAAACCCGAGGCGGAACCGGCGGGAGAAGAATTCAGTTAGATAGAAAGACCTGACCCTTAATCCTAACTCCCCTATCCTGCCGGGAAAAGGAGAAAAAATGGCAAGAAAAAAACCTAAGGACCTTATGCATCCCGTCACTTACAAGCGCGAAAACGGGAAATTCGACGTCAACTGGTACCTGAAGGAAGACAGGTCAAACTGGGTGCTTCCCAAAGTGCTAAGGGAACAGGCGCAAAAACTGGGCAGAAAACCCTTCCTTCAGTTCGGCTACAAAAAGCCCATAAGCTTCTACCAGACAAATCGTCTTGCAAACCGCGTGGCAAACGCCCTTTGCGGTCTCGGGGTAGCGAAAGCGGAGAAAGTTGCCGTGTACATGCCGAACTCAGATGACTACGTCATAACGTGGTTCGGAATCCTGAAGGCGGGAGCCGTGATGGTACCCATAAACACAGCCTACAAGATGGATTTTCTTGAATACATAATCGACAGTTCGGACGCGGAGGTGCTTTTCATAGCGGAAGAGTACCTGGACCGGATGCCCCCCATAGCAAAGAATCTCTCCAAGCTTCGCCACGTGATAGTCTGGACAAGAAGCGGAAGCGAAAAATTCAAGAGGCACGGTTACAAGTTCCGCAAGATGACTTCTTACTCGGAGTTTATAAACTCGGGTTCGGGCAAGGAGCCGGACGTCGAGGTTACCTTCATGGACTACGCAAGGCTCATGTACACTTCGGGTACCACCGGGAGATCAAAAGGAGTAATGAGACCCTCGGCCGCAGATTACAGCAGCGCCAGGAACTACGCCGAAATAATGGACGTCGGCCCGGACGACATCTGCTTCACGTGCCTTCCGCTTTTTCACTCAAACGCCATGGTGATGACCGTATATCCGGCGCTTATAAAGGGAGCGAAAACTGTGGTCGAGGAGAAATACAGCTCGAGCCGCTTCTGGAAATGGATGGTAGACCACGGGATAACCAAGTTAAACACCGTGGGGACCATGTCGTACTTTCTCTGGAACACTCCTCCGGTGCCCGAAGAGAACCAGCACAAGATAAAGCTTGTTCTGGGCTCCCCCGCCCCTCACGACATGATAGAGAAGTTCATGGAACGCTTCGGGATAAAGTTCATGGAGGGCTACGGACTGACCGAAATAGGGCAGTGCACCTGGATGAGACCGGGAGAGCCCTTCAGGATTGGATCCTGCGGGAAGGAAGCTCCAAACTACGAGATAAAGATCGCCGACCCTGAGACGGATGAAGAGGTACCTAGGGGGAGCATAGGAGAAATCATAGTGCGCCCCAGGATCCCGAACGTAATGCTTCACTATTATCACAAGATGCCGGAGAAGACCGTTGAGGACTTCAGAAACTTCTGGTTCCACACCGGCGACGCAGGGAGAATGGACAAAGACGGCTACATATACTTTGTCGACAGGGTAAAGGACTACATAAGAAGAAGGGGCGAGAACATAAGCTCCTTCGAAGTGGAGAAGATTGTTAATTCCTACCCCGATGTCGAGGAGTCGGCCGCTATTGGCATAAAGTCGGAAGCCGGAAAATACGCAGAAGACGAGCTCATGATACTGGTGATCCCGAAGGAAGGAAAAAAGGTAGACCCCGTAGAACTTATGGACTACCTCCAGCCCAGGATGCCCTACTTCATGATCCCAAGGTTCATAAGGTCTGTCGATTCCTTCCCCAAGACCGGTACGCAGAGAACCCAGAAAAACAAGCTTCGAGAACAGGGAGTAACGAAAGACACTTGGGACATGGTGGAGGCCGGCTACAAGCTAAAGAGGTAAAGGAACAGATCCTGAAAAGAGAAAACTGATTCGTTTTGTCTGGATTTTCAGAATAAAGGTAAAGGACATGAAACCGGCTTTCCTTGAGGAAGTCCAGTGCTGGTGGAACAGACACACTGAATCATGTCCTTTACCTATTGTCACTTCAATGTATCTAGTACCAACTGTTGAGTCAATATCTGTTCAGGTTTTTTAAGTTCTTCCTTCCAATTAGATTGCTTTCGTGAAGACCCCTCGCTTTGGAGCGAGTGCACTCTGGCGATTTTGATGGGAAAGCGGAATTCTGAGTGGTCTGGACCTGGCGGGTCAGCTCCAACCCTTCCGTCCTTGGAGGAGTAACCCATAACCAAGTCACTTCCATGCACCTTTCAGCGTGACAATTTTACGGCAGCGTTCTGTCCACGGTAAAAGAGTTATATGCGATGGAAGGGAGTATTTATCGGTGACCTTCCTACCGAGCGATCGTCTCGTAATCGCATCCGACGGCCTTTGCGAGGGCCCCTAAACGACGGCCGACGGTCTCAGGATGCGGTATCTGGTCAGGCATACGCAGCGTAAGCTTTCCCCTGGACCTCTCAAGCCTCGTACTCTCAAGAATCCGCGTCACCCCTCCAGAAACCGTGTAAGCCAGGCGAAGCGCAAGCCCCGTAACTCTGGCTTCCTCAATATCGCCCCCGGAAAGAAAATCCGAGACTTCCCAGCGGCGGACCAGGTTTCCGATCGCCGCGTGCCTTGAGGCGACCGAAAAAGCCACCCTTACCCTTTCGGGGTGCGTGATTCCCACAAACGGCATCCGCAGTATCCTCAAAAACACCTGTTCGGCCCGGTACTCGGGATGTTCGGAAATCCCTATGTCGGAAAGATGGCAGGCGGTAAGTCTCAGCCTCGGATTCCCGGAGCACTCATCAGGAATCGCCGGCTCTATCCACCTGCAGAAAGCCTCGCCGTCCCCGATCGATCTTCCCGTCTTGAGCGCGATTTCCTGGCACATGACAATGAGGGGGTCCAAGGAGCGCTGCTCCGGTGGAAGATCATCATATATGCACCCTTCCCGAAGGCCGTACGTACAGAACACAAGATCTCTTGCCCCTGTTTTTTTCAGAAGACTTTTCATAAGCGCCGCGGCGTAGGGAGCGGATTCCATCCTGTTTCTCCCTATGATCCAGAGGCTCCGAAGCGAGCCCGGGGATATATCAACTACCTCCCGGGTCATCTCAAGCGCCCTTGAACTCGAAAGACTGTAGCCGTGAACTATGCGAAGCGGGTAGTCCTCGGTTTCCATGTGTTTTTTCGCCAGGGCGCGCCACGATCCTCCGACGGCGTAGAAGGTTTTCTTTTTCGCGTTTTTAAGCCAGGGAAGCTCTTCAAGACGGGGAGCGATCAGTTCCTTGGCGGCCTTTTGGGGACTGAGACCGCTTTCAAGAAGCGGGATGGTACCCAGCGGCAACGTGGCGTGATTTCTTATTTCTCCCTCGCAGATCTCTACCAGTTCAAGGCTCCCGCCTCCTATGTCCCCCATCACGCCGTCCGAATCCGGAATGGCGCAGAGGGTGCCGAGCGCAGAAAGCCTCGCCTCCTCGATGCCAGAGAGCACCCGAAGCGAAATCCCGCACTCACGCTCGACGGCCTCCTTGAAGTCGGGGCCGTTTGCGGCGTTTCTCACCGCGGCGGTGGCAACCGCCTTTATACCGGAAACCCTCATGGAGCGCGCGATGTCAACGAAGCGGCTTACGGTCCGGAGGGACAGGTCCATGCTTCGCGGCGACATCCTGCCCTCTGAGTCCATTCCGCGTCCTAAGCCGCAGGAGACTTTTTCATCAAGTATAGGAAGCGGAGCGCGTCTCGGTCCCTTGTAGACAACGAGACGTATGGAGTTTGATCCCACGTCGATTACCGCCACGGTCCCACCCTCGCCGAACGGCACGGCGGAAGGAGATATTTCTGTCATAAGATTATTCCTGCACAAACTCAGCCGGCATCAGCGGCCGGGATTCGGCAAGCGCCTTGCCTCTCCCCGAAAGACTGGGGTTGGTCATAAAGTATTTGTGAGCCGAAAAATTGTCCCCTTCTCTTTTCAGCTTGCGGAAAGAGCCGTCCGGTCCCATTTCCCAGCTGTTCACGACATCTTTTAGATTAGCGACCATCACCTGCTCAACGAGCTGTTTTTTCACGGTGGCGTTTTCGATCGGAACAAGTGACTCCACCCTGCGGTCAAGATTGCGGGGCATCCAGTCTGCAGACGAGATGAAGACCTTGCAGGCATTAGAGGGAAGCCCCTCCCCGGCGCCAAAGCAGATGACCCTGCTGTGCTCGAGGAAACGCCCCACGATGCTCTTTACCCTGATGTTCTCAGAAAGCCCAGGCACCCCGGGCCGGAGGCAGCATATTCCCCGAACGAAAAGCTCGATCCGCACCCCCGCGCGGCTCGCCGCGTAGAGCGCGTCTATGATCTTGCTGTCCACAAGGGAATTCATCTTGGCCCATATCACCGCCGGCCGGCCGGCCTTCGCGTGATCTATCTCGTCCCTTATCAGCTCAAGCACCTTCGGGCGCATCGTGACGGGAGAGAAAAATATCCTCTCCATCTTCTCCGGAGTGGCGTAACCGGTCATGTAGTTAAAAAGCTTGGCAGCGTCCCGGCCGAGCGCCTCGTCGGCCGTGAAGTAGCTGAGGTCAGTGTATATCTTGGCGTTTACGGGGTGATAGTTGCCGGTGCCGAAGTGGGCGTAGGTGCGGATGTCGGAACCCTCCCTTCTCACCACGAGCGACACCTTGGCGTGGGTTTTAAGGTCGAGGAATCCGAACACGACCTGGACTCCCGCATCCTCGAGGTCATGAGCCCAGCGGATGTTGGCCTCCTCGTCGAAACGGGCCTTGAGTTCCACCATGGCGGTTACGGATTTTCCGGCCTCGGCGGCCTCTATGAGCCTTTTCACTATCGGGGAGTCTACCGAGGTGCGGTAAAGCGTCTGCTTGATCGCGACGACCGCCGGGTCCGCCGCGGCCTGTTTCAGGAACTCGACTACGACGTCGAAACTCTCGTACGGGTGGTGAACGACGAAATCCTTCTGCCGTATGGCGGCCATCACGTCGCCTCCGAATTCCCTTACCCGCTCTGGGTAGCGGATACTCATGCGCTTGTACAGAAGGTCGCTTCGCTCATCGAGTATTATCTGCTTCACGCTCTCAAGACCGAGCATCCCCTTGATTCTGAAAAAATGCGCGTCACGGGCCTCAAGCTTGTCCATTATGAAGTCGACGATCGCGTCCGGCATGTCCGCGTTTACGTCAACCCTGATCACGGACCCTCCCCTGCGTTGCTGCTTAAGGGCAGTTTCAAACGTATCGACCAGATCTTCCGCGTCCTCGTCTATCTCAAGAAGGCTGTCGCGGGTGATCTGGAAGATCCCCTGGTTCTCGACTTCAAAACCCGGGAAAAGGGATTTCATGTTGTGCTCGATGACCTTCTCGATCGGGACAAACTGGATTTTTTTCCCTCCAGGAACCCTTATGAAGCGCTCCACCTGGGAAGGCAGCAGTATGAGACCCGTCATGCGCTTTCCGTCCTCGGCGCGGCTCAGCTGCACGGCGCACACGAGGCTTTCGCTCTGTATGAAGGGAAACGGATGCGCCGGGTCTATGGAAAGAGGGGTAAGCACCGGAAAAAGCTGTTTCGAGAACCATTCGGAAAGCCATTCGGCGTCCGAGCGGTCGAGTTTCTCGGGAGTCACGATCTTGATCTTCGCCTTCTTGCAGAGGGAAAACAGTTCCTTTTCGCACTCGTACTGGCTGTCGAGCAGAAAGCGCACCTTCTCCCTTATGGCTTCGAGCTGCTGGGACGGCGTAAGACCGTCTTTGCTGCGGTCGGTCACTCCCTCCATGACCTGTCCCGCAAGACCCGCAACCCTCACCTTGTAGAACTCATCGAGGTTGCTCGCGGAGATGGACAGGAACCGCACCCTCTCAAGAAGCGGAACCTTCTTGCTTGCCGCCGTCTCGAGAACCCGCAGGTTGAAATCAAGCCAGGAAAGCTCCCTGTTAAGATACTTCTTGGAAGAACCCCTGGAACCTCTCTTGCTCGCGATGTCCGTTATTGAAGAAGCCACCTGCAACCTCCCGAGGGCGTAACATGCTGCGTCTTAACACCCACAGCCCGTGAGTTTACATAATTGCCCGGCACGTGAAAAGCCGAACTCACTCCGCCACCTTCCAAAACGGCGTAAGCCGTCCGAGGCGTCTCCACTGCGGCTGCGCCGTACGAAGGCATTTTTTCACCCGGGCCTGGGACCATTCCTGCGCGAGGCGGATTACCGAGGGATCAAGCCTCCCGGGCTTGACCGCCGCCAGGATGTGCCGCGCGACTATCGCGTCGTTTGTCTTTCCCAAGCTGTCCTGGAAGCGTCCCATGAGCTTCATAAAGGGCGGAACCTCGGGGCCGCTCCAGAGCGAGTTGAAAAACTGCGTTGCGTAGCGGGCCTTTTTCCCGCGTTTTCTTATTTCGTGAAGATCCTCGTCAGGAAGACGCGAAAGAGGCCTCGTATCTTCGAGAAAATAGCGCCATGTTCTCTTAAGCACACTTTTCGCAAACGGCTTCACGGGCTGACTGAAAGCCTTTGAGCCGACTTCCTTCTCGACAGAAGCTATCCATCGCTCGAACTGGAGCAGAAGACGGGCGTAGCGGCGGCTCTCAAGATAGGCGGCCGCATCCCCGACGGCACGGCGCCGCTCTGCACGGGCGATACGCCGAAGGCGCTCTATCGCTTCTTCCTGCTCGGGAGCATAGGACGCTATTTTGGGGAGCGTCTCGCTTAAAAAGACCTGCCAGTCGCGGGCCGGGGCCAGTCGCTGCTGGAACCAGCGGAATTCTCCGTTAAACGCCTTTCTCTTGTCGTAGGGAAGTATCCTCTTAAAAGCGCGGAGCGCCGCGCGCACACGTCTCATCGCCACCCTTGTTTGGTGCACTCCCTCGGCCTTTCCCTCAAGGGTCGGAATCTCGTTTGCGAACATATGTTCAAGGGCACCCGAGACGATGAAATTAAACGCCTCTCCCACACTCATCTCCTCTGCAAGCACAACCTTGGGAGCCTTGCGGGGTCTTGGGCGGAGCGCCGGTCTCGCAAGCGCGTAGCCCCTCTGCGCCTTGGTAAGATGACCGAGCCGTATGTCGTAAACCTCGCAGAGTTCAAGCGCTATATCGAACATGTGCGCGGGGTCGCCTGAGAGCAGTTCGAATTCCGCTTCGCAGATACGTTCCTTGACGAGCCCCTCGCGCGTCTCGGCGCAAATCACCCCCTGATCGACCGCAAGCTCGAATTCCGTGCCATTGGTCCTTATGCAAACCGCTTCACGCTCAAAGTCCGTGGTGAACACCGGACGCAGGCGCTTTTCGTAACGCCGGCGGGAGAGCTCGCGCACGAGCGCGGGATCGTCCACCGCGCGGAGATTCGGGCAGTCGCCGTTTACAGGCACTGTCCACTCACGGAAATTCTGGAGGCCCGCGGGGCCTTGGAACGGCGCCTTCACGGTCTGCTCCCTTCCCTTGCCGTTATCGCGCACCCGAAGCGCTATCTCGGATTTTCTAAGCGCATGGCGGGGAGTATCGAAATAGGTGCTTACGAGATGGCGCTTTACGCGGCGGCCCTTGCGGTGGGGCCTGAGTCCCTTGTAGCGCAGAATCCGACTCGCCACGGAAGGCGAAAGAGAGAGCTTGAACTCCGTTTCCTCGTGCATGACGTAAAGATTTAACCACCCATTTTGTCCGCAACCAGACTTTTTAAATTTACTTGATCGAAGCCCGGTTGTCACTTTCTTCCACTACTGGATGAAACCGAAGAAAAATGTATAATTTTGTAACCCGCGATGGCAGACTCCTTCGTTCACCTACATCTACATTCGCAGTACTCGCTCCTTGACGGCTCGATAAAATTCGACGAGCTGATCAAAAGAGCCGAGAGCCACTCCATGCCCGCCGTCGCAGTCACCGACCACGGAAATCTCTTCGGCGCCTACGAGTTTTTCGAAAAGGCAAAAGCTGGGGGCGTAAAGCCCATAATAGGGTGCGAGCTCTACGTAACCCCCACGCTCAAGCTTGAGAAACCGTCTGACGGGAAAAACTATCACCTCACCGTGCTCTGCATGAACGAGCAGGGATACAGGAACCTCTCAAGGCTCGTAACTAAGGGATACTTCGAGGGATTCTACCGTCGCCCGCGCGTCGACCACGAAATGCTCTCTGAGCACAACGAGGGACTGATTGTGCTCTCGGGATGCATGAGCAGCGAACTCTCCCAAGCCATTTTCAAAAAAGACCTAAAGGAACAGACAAGGATCGCGTCGATCTACAAGGAAATATTCGGGGACCGCTACTACCTTGAAGTGCAGGCAATCGGCCTTGAGGAACAGCGCAGGATCAACAGGGGACTCAGAAGAATCGGCGAGCGCCTGGACATAAAGCTCGCGGCGACCAACGACTGCCATTTTCTCACCAAGGAGGATTACAAGTCGCACGACGCGCTTTTGTGCATCCAGACCGGAAGCATGGTGGCTGACCAGAAAAGGATGAGGTTCCAAAGCGACGACTTCTACGTTAAGACGAGGGAGGAGATGGCCCGGGAGATGGAGGGTTTTGAGGACGCTCTTGATGAGGCGGTAAGGATTTCCGAGCGCTGCGACTTCGAATTCAAAAGCGACGGGTACAGGTTTCCCGAATACACCCCTCCCGAGGGGAAATCGCTTGACGAATTCATGCGCGAGATCTCGGGCAAAAACCTCGAGAGAATGCTCAAGGAAAACGAAATACCAGAAGATTCCCACGAGGTCTACCGCGAGCGGCTACGCTCGGAGCTTGACACCATCTGCAAGATGGGGTTCTCCGCGTACTTCCTAGTGGTCTCAGACTTCATATTCCACGCGAAGAAAAACGATATCCCCGTGGGACCGGGGCGGGGAAGCGCCGCAGGCAGCCTTGTCGCCTACGCTCTCGGCATAACTGCCATAGACCCAATAAAGCACGACCTTATTTTCGAGAGGTTTCTTAACCCCGAGAGGGTGAGCATGCCCGACATAGACGTCGATTTCTGCGGGGAGCACCGGGACGAGCTGATAAGGTACGTCACGGAGAAGTACGGGGCGGACAAGGTGGCCCAGATCGGCACCTTCGGGACCATGTCCTCAAAAGCGGTGATAAAGGACGTGGGGAGGATCCTCGGGCTTCCGTACTCAGAAGTCGACCGGCTCTCGAAGATGATCCCCTCTTTCCGGGGAAAGGTGTTCAGCATAGAGGAAGCCGTAAACAGGGTGAAGGAAATAAAGGAACGTCTTTCCGAGAACAAGCAGCTTGCCGAAGCGGTGGAACTTGCGAGATCGCTTGAGAACATGGTGCGCCATTCCTCAACCCACGCGGCGGGCGTAGTGATATCGAACGAACCGCTGGCCGACTACATACCTCTTTACAAGGGAAGCAAAAACGAGGTCGTGACCCAGTTCGACATGAGTTCAATAGAAAAGCTGGGCTACGTGAAATTCGATTTCCTCGGCCTAAAGACCCTTACCATACTCGATAAGGCGGTTAAGTACGTCAGGGAAAACCGGGGAAAGGACGGAAAGGAGTTCGATCTGGACAGAGTTTCCCTTGACGACCCGAAGGTTTACGCCCTGCTCCGCGAAGGCGAGACCATGGGCATATTCCAGGTTGAATCCCAGGGGATGAAGGATCTTCTCGCGAGGCTGCGACCCACGGAATTCGAGGACATAACAGCCGCCCTGGCACTTTACCGTCCCGGCCCCCTTGACAGCGGCATGGCGGATGAGTTCACCCGGAGAAAAAACGGGGATAAAGTTGATTTTCCACACCCGGCGCTCCGGGAAATACTGGGAGGAACATACGGCCTTTTCGTCTACCAAGAACAGATAATGCAGACGGCAAGCGAACTTGCGGGTTTTACCATGGGGGAGGCAGATCTTCTGCGAAGGGCCATGGGCAAGAAGAAATCAAGCGAAATGAGAGCGCAGCGCAAAAGGTTTCTCACGGGAGCGGAGAAAAAAGGCATCGAGCGCAAAAGAGCGGCCGAGCTTTTCGATACCCTTGAGAAGTTCGCCGAATACTCCTTTAACAAGAGCCACAGCGCCGCCTACGCCATGATCACCTACCAGACGGCCTACCTCAAGGCGCACTACCCGGCGGAATTCATGGCGGCCTTCATGTCCGTAGAAGCCCACAACGTGGACAAGGTGATCTCAGGGATAACCGAGTGCAGAAAGCTCGGAATTGACGTGCTGCAGCCCGACATAAACCGCAGTTGCTCAGGATTCACGGTTTCAGAAGGGAAAATACTGTTCGGGTTCACGGCGATCAAGTACGTCGGGGACGGCCTGACCGAGGAGATAGTCAGAGGCAGGGAAAAAGACGGGGAGTTTGAATCCGTTACCGATTTCTGCGCCAGGGTGGATTCGAGAAGACTCAACAAAAAGGCCCTTGAAAGCCTGATAATGGGAGGGGCTTTCGATTCCCTCGAACCCAACAGGGCGCGGCTGTTTGCCTCCCGCGAGTCGCTGCTGGGCTACAATGCGATGAAACAACATGCACCGGCAAACGGGCAGGGAATGCTGTTTGACCTTCCGAGTTCCGTGGCCGCCCCGAAGCTTGAGGAGAGCGAGCCATGGGATGACCGCGCAAGGCTTGAGAACGAACTGGATGTGCTCGGGTTCTTCATATCATCCCATCCGCTTCGAAAGTACTCCGCTGAGCTTGAAAAATACAGCCCCCTTCACGACACCGAATCAATAAAACAGGCAAAAGACGGCGCCGAGGTGAGAATCGCCGGGGTGGTGAGATCGATCGAGATCAAAAACACCAGGAAGGGAACCAGCTTTATCGGTTACCTGACCCTCGAAGATCTGAACGGATTCACAGAAGCGATCGTTTTTAACGATGCCCTGCAGAAATCCCGAGCGCTTCTGGAGCAGAAAGTGGAACCGGTAATAGTGAAAGGAAGGGTCGAGGTCTCGGATGAAAAGGTGCGTCTTCTCGCAAGCGACATTTCCTCGCTCAAGGAAACCAGAACGAATTCCGCCGTCTACATAAGTATCGCGCGTGAATCCGCAAGCGAGCGGAACATACTCGGCCTGAGAGAAATTCTTGAGAAGTTCCCAGGGAACTCAACCGTGATAATAAACATTAAAACCGACCGCTCGGAGGCCGTTTTGAGGGTCGGGAACTGCAAGGTCGACTTAGGGGATGAGCTTATAGAAAACGTTGAGGGCCTGCTCGGGGAAGGAGCGGTGACCCTCAGGGAAAGTTCATTTGCCTGAAAGCTCTATAACCTCTCTCAGTCCCTCGGGGTTCTTGGTGATGATGAACACCTCCTGCACCGAGGTTCCGCTTCTCGCTATGAGCTTGGCTCCGCTTCGGGTGTTGTACTTGTAGCTCACCGCGAGGTTCTCCCCCGTGGAGCGGCCCACCTTTATCTCCCCGGGTATGATTCCCGTCACATGGTCAAGGCCCGAGATGTTGTCTTCGAGAAAACGGCGGAGTCCCTTTATTATCGAGTGTTCGGTTTTTATTTTGTTCTTTCTGTATTTCATGATTTCCTAGGGGAATATTATACTTCCTTACAGGGTCGAGGCATAACACGGACCTGGGCGCGGAGCTTTTTCCCGGCCGCCTGGTCCCCCGCCTGCATAACGCGCAACAAGGCGCAGAGGGCACTGTGAGATGAGAAAAATAACGGATCTTCGCTTTGAAAACGCCTACGCGGAACTGCCGTCAGAGTTCTACCAGAAAAAAGACCCTCTCCCCTTTGAGAACCCCCACGTGGTTGCGTTCAATGAAAACCTAGCCGACGAACTCGGCATAGACCCCGGCGAAAAACAAAATCCTCTTCTGGCCGAGTATCTCTGCGGGAAAAAGCCGCTTTCGGGCGCAGACCCCCTCGCAATGTACTACGCCGGGTGGCAGTTCGGGGTCTACAATCCACATCTTGGAGACGGAAGGGCACTTCTGCTCGGGCAGATAATCGACGAACGGAACCGCAGATGGGATCTTCACCTAAAGGGGTGCGGAGCCACAAGATTTTCAAGAGGCTTTGACGGAAGGGCAACTCTCAGGTCCTCCATAAGGGAATACCTAGGAAGCGAGGCTCTCCATCATCTGGGTATTCCGTCCACAAGGGCGCTCTGCGTGGTGGGAGGCACCGAGAGAATCGACAGGGAAACCAGGGAACCCGCCGCGATGATGCTGCGGGTCGCGGAAACCCACGTGCGTTTCGGTTCTTTCGAAGGCTTTTATCACCGGGGGGAGGAGGAGAGCGTCCGGACGCTTGCGGATTACGTAATCGCCCGCCACTACCCCGATATTCCGAGCGGAGCAAAGGAAGGCTACGGGCTTTTTCTTCGCGCAGTGGCTGAGAGAACAGCTGCCACGATCGCAAAGTGGCAGGCTTTCGGCTTTACTCACGGAGTGATGAACACCGACAACATGTCAGTAACAGGCCTCACCCTTGATTACGGACCGTACGGATTTCTAGAAACGTTTGACAGGGATCATGTATCAAACCACTCGGACCACTTCGGCAGGTACAGCTACGGGAACCAGCCCGCGATCGCCCGGTGGAACCTTGAGAAATTCGCAACGTGCCTAGAAAGCCTCGTGGACGAAAAAGAAGCCCGCGACACGATTGACATCTACAACAAGGCGTTCTCCGAAACCTACAGAGATCTCATGCTACGTAAGTTCGGCTTTGAGAAGGAAAAAAAGGAATCCCTGCGGTTCATCGAGAAGACCCTCGGGGTGCTCGCCGAATTCAAAACGGATTACCATATCTTCCTTCGGAATATCTCGGATGTAAGGCGCGACGGCTCTTTCGGGGAGAACCCCTGGCTCGTGGAACTTTCCGAAACCTCGGATCAATGGCGGCAGTGGTTCCGTGAGTACGCCGGGGAACTCAGGGAAAATTCGCTTCCCGACCCCGAGAGAAAGAGTCTCATGGATTCCGTCAATCCAAGGTACGTCTTGAGAAACCATATAATGGAGACCGCAATAAGGGAGGCTCTTGAGCAGGAGGACTATTCGGAGATAGAAAAAGTAAGAAGGATCTTCGAGAGTCCCTTCTCGGATCAGCCCGGGGGTGAGAGCTACGCGGCGGATTCTCCCGAGTGGGCCAAAAGCCTCGTCGTGAGCTGCCTATCCTAGGCGGAAAGAAAACTCGCGAGGATTTTCTTCACCTCGGAACCGAAAAAATCAACCGTGACCACTGCCTCATCCCCCTTACCCTCAATCCGCTTAACGACCCCGGGACCAAAGATGTAGTGGGTAACCCTCTGTCCGGGTCTTAGTCTTTGGCCTTCACCCCTAGACTCGTCCTGTGTCTTTGAGGACGAGTCGGAAAAGCGGTCAGAATCCTGGCCAGAAATTTCTTTCTTGCGGGATTCGTAGACGACATGTTCCGGAGGAAGGTCGTCCAGAAAAACCGACCTGCGAGTACTGTACGTGCCACCCGAAGCGGCCTTTAGGGAAGCGTAACTGAGGTAAAGCAAGCGCTCGGCTCGGGTAATCGCTACATAGAAAAGCCTCCTTTCTTCCTCAAGCCCCTCCAATGTGGATGCGGATCTTTGGTGCGGAAGCAAGCCCTCGTTTACCCCGACCACGAACACCACGGGAAACTCAAGTCCCTTGGCCGCATGAATCGTCATGAGGGAGACTTCTTTGTTTTCGGAATCCGCCCTGTCCTCGTCAGTTGCAAGCGGTACAGAATCAAGAAAATAAGAGAGGTTTTCATCCTCCGAGTCCTTGGCCGCAGCCAAAAGCTCCTTGATATTTTCCGCCCTTTGGAGATCCTCTCCTATGTGATCCATGTAGCCGATACGTTCGAGAAGAATATCAATCACGCGCACCGTCGGCTGATTTTCCGCCTCTGAACGAAGCTCCTCCATCATATCCAGAAACCGGGAAAGGGCACCAAGTGATCGCGTAGGCAAAAGCTTCTGCTCTTGGGAGTATTTAATTGCTTCCAGAAGAGTAAATCCGCCGCTTTTTGAAATTTCACGTAGCTTTTGTAGTGTGACTTTCCCTATTTTTCTTGGCGGAATATTCACTATTCTCTCAAAGCTCAGGTCATCTCTTGGGTTCTGAATCAGCCGCAGGTAGGCAACTACGTCCTTTACCTCGGCCCTCTGATAAAACCCTACACCAGACACTATCTTGTAGGGAATCTTCCCGGCACTGAATCCCTGTTCGATTACCCTTGACTGAAAGTTAGCCCTGTAGAAAATCGCTATGTCGCCCCAAGTAAAATCCCCGGATCCGACTAGGCGTGAAATCTGCTCCGCCACGAACCGCGCCTCATCTGCGCTGTCGCCTGCCTTAAATACCACTGCCTTCTCTCCCTCGGGGTTTTCGGTCCACAGGGCTTTTTCCTTCCTCCTCAGGTTTTTCCTCTCAACAGAGTTCGCAATACCAAGTATGGTTGTCGTTGAGCGGTAATTGCGTTCGAGTTTAACTACCCTTGCTCCAGGAAAGTCACTCTCGAAGTTGAGGATATTGTTTATGTCGGCTCCTCTCCATCCGTAAATCGACTGGCTGTCGTCACCCAGCGCAAAAAGGTTTTGGTGGCACTGCGATAGGGTCTTTACGAAACGGTACTGAGAAACATTAGTATCCTGATACTCGTCGACAAGCACGTGAGAAAACCTGCCTTGGCAGCGGGCACAAACCTCTTCATCTTCAGAAAGAAGCCTGTTTGCAAGCAGAAGTAGGTCGTTAAACGTCATGGCGTTTCGCTTCACAAGCTCGTCCTTGTAGAAATCATAAAGCTCCCTAAGTGCGCGACCGTAAAAATCGTCCTTGAAAAACACGTCCCCTCTGTTCTCGATGGCGTCAAATTCTGAGAATACGCCGTTGAGCGAAAAAAGAGTTTCCCCGTAGTCAAGCTCCTTCATGCAACTTTTCAGGAGGCCAAGCTGATCGGCTTGGTCGTAGACGACGAAACCCCTTGTGTAACCCTCAAGAGAATTTACTTCCATATTAAGAATCCGAAGACAGATTGAGTGAAAGGTACCAACCCAGATACCGCTTATCTGATCACCTGCCAGTTCTTCTGCTCTTTTTTTCATTTCCGCGGCCGCCTTATTTGTAAAGGTCACGGCCAAGATGTTTCTTGGAGGAATAGAAAGATCGTTTATCAGGTAGGCGATCCGGTGAGCTAGAATTTTAGTTTTTCCTGTACCCGTACCCGCAAGCACCAGTAGGGGACCTTCTCCGTGAGTTACGGCTTCAGTCTGGGAAGAGTTAAGTCCTTTAAGAAAATTTTTCGGCACGGGCGCTAGAACGGTCTTTTTTGGCTGGGGCGGGAGGACTCGAACCCCCACTACCGGGACCAAAACCCGGTGTCCTGCCGTTAGACGACGCCCCAGTCGCAAGGAAGTTTTATGTTACCACATTCGTACGACTGTTAAAGCAAAAGCCGAACCGCGGACATCAACCAAGTTAAGACCCCGCCCAGTTTTTTCTGAACTTCTGTAGAAGGATTGAGCTGGCTAAATTATAAGATAAAAGCCGGGAACCGGCTTATGGGAAGCTTCCTCATTAATTTTCGTCGCTATCCGGGTCGTCACAAAAAACGCCTGCATATTCGAGCGAGGTGCAATCGTGAATTCCACGTTCCGCATGTTCACAATCAAGCAGCTTTTTCTCCGTCCCTCCGCATTCCACCCCATCAAGGAGAAAATAGGTCGGCGGAGAGGTGGTCCCATCTATCTCGGTGATCGGAATTCCCCCGGAGTAGCCCAGCTGGCGACATGCGACCTGCGCTTCTTCCGTGCCCCACCCCAGATTTTCATCATCCGCCCCGTCATCGCATACTCCCTTCCATTTCCTGCTCGGCTCATCAAGTATTTCGATCATGCCGGTGAACTGATCCGAGTCCACGGAGAGCGTGGAACCATCATCGAGGCTGTAACTGAGCAAAATGGGCCTTAATCGGAGAGAGCCGTCGGGCTTGTCAGTATAAACGGGCCCCTCTTCAAAGCTGAAGACCTCTTCCGCGTTTCCATCATCGTCCGTGAAACTCAGCCTCACCTTGATCCAGTTTTCCTCATCATCATCCTGAAGGACATAGGTGGAAGCCGTCGCGCCGGGAATCTCGGTTTCATTCCAGTAATTATCAACCCTGATCCACTGATAGCTGAAAGAAGCCTCCTCAGTCGGCTTGCCATCCTCGTCGGTAATGCCCGTGTGATCCGCGGCAAGTGTCTGCCTCAATTTAGTTTCGCCCGTGATTGCGAGCCTGCCTACGGCATCGTCATTCGAGGTGGCGGCTTCACATGTGACGCCAAGGGCTCTCTGGCTTTCGCAATCATGTTCTCCGCGCGGCTGGTGTCTGCACTTGCCCTCTCCGAAAATTCTCGCCTCAGACCCCGCGCATTCAAGGTTGTCAAGCAGGTAATCCATATCATCCGGCAGCGTCAACCCAGTTATGGGAGTACCCCCAGAGTAGCCCAGCTGACGGCACGCGACCTCGGCCTCCTGCCTGCCGATCACCCGAAGGTTTCCCCTTTCTTGCGTTCCCAGCGCTCCAAGATAATCGTCGCATATTGCCTTCCATTCCCCAGTGCCGTCGCCATCTTCATCATCAAATATTTCAAGCCTGCCCGAGGGCGCAGCAGCAATAACAAGGCTCACTACCTCACCGGTAGCCATGTCCACCAATCTGAGATCGCCGTCGACACTGGTCTCTTGGGTGTTGACCTCCGCAGGCCCTCCCATGAGCATAAGTCCCAGCAAAAGTCCCGCGACGACAACGAAAACACGCGATATATTCAAGGCTTTAGCGACTCCCCTCCCAATGCGTATCACGGAACACCCCTTGCACCCAAGGCGATTCCTCAGTTTTCCCAGGCGTGTTAATTTCATCTTCAAAGCTATTTTAAATCAGGGCAGTTTTCCGGTTCTGAGCAGCTTTTCTCTGCTCTTAGGCATTTTACTCCCACAACCCTATTCTTGCAAGCAGAACAGGCAGTTAAATTATTTCAGGAGAATATAAGACGGTCAGCATAACGAAGTATCGCAAGCGGAAGCGCGGGCCGCAAGCAAGTCAGCTGAGAAGGTTCAGTCCGCAAGGAAATGCCAGCCGCTTATCCCTTGGGCCAGAAAAACGTCAAATTCAGAAGAGGTTCTCAGGTATTCGTAGATCTGCTCCGCCTCCCCCTGTTTGCGGAAAACGGAAAAAACCGACGACCCGCTTCCCGACACGAGCACATAGCGCGCCCCGAGCGACCGGAAAATCTCCCTGAAGGAGAAAATATCGGGGAAAATCCCGAAGACCGCCTCCTCAAGACCGTTTTCAATGGGGAAACCGCCGCGGAACCCTTCCACCAAGGAAACGGGATCGGCTCTCTCGGGCAGCCGGTACGGCTGTTTCCACCCGGCATAGACTTCCCGGGTCGAGAGGCTCTTGCGGGGGAAGAGGATAACGTAGTGAAAGAGCGGAAAATCAGAAAGCACGCTCACCTTCTCCCCCACTCCCTCGACAAACGAGGCGGTGCATCTTATAAAGAACGGGACGTCGGCTCCGAGAGATGCGGCCATCTGTAGCAGTTCGGCGTCGGTAAATTTCCCGAGAACCTTGTTAAGACCCACGAGAACCGCTGCGGCGTTTGAACTTCCTCCGCCGAGTCCCGCGCCGAGAGGAATGTTTTTTTCTATCGCTATCGAAACCCTTTTTCGCACCGCGGCAGCTTCAAGATAAAGGCGGCATGCGGCCACGGCAAGGTTGTCCTTTCCAGAAGGCATGTCCCTTCCCGAAGGGAAAAGACTTACCCCTTCTCCCGACTCCACCGAAAGGCTTATTTCGTCAAAGAGGCTTACGGGCTGGAGTATGGACTGGAGTTCATGATACCCGTCCGGGCGTTTTTGGAGAACCCTCAGGAACAGATTCACCTTCGCCGGGGAAAGAAGCTTCACAAAACTCATCTTCCCGCCACGTCCGCCTCGAAATTCATCGCGAGCCTCACGCTTCTAAGCGGAAGCACCAGCCTCTTGAGCTTGGCCGTTTTCTCGTTAAAGCTCAGAAGAAGCCTGAACACGATGTATTTTCCCTCCGGGGTCCTCTCCCGCAGCCTGTACTTGTAGACGAAGACATCTCCGCCGTCTTCGCTGAGCTTTGTGTACGGGCGGCCGAGAATCTCTATCACCTCTGAGAAGTTCGGGATTTCCTTGGACTCAAGGGATTTGACCGCCGCGGTGCTCGTCTTAGCAAGCTTTTTCACTTCGGCGCCGCCCACCGAGCCCATGACCTTGCCGAGAACCTCCTTGTTTATGTACTTCGCGAAGCGCTCGGGAAAGGCGATCTCGCAGAGCTTCCCGCTACAAAGCTTCATCCCCATGTCCAAGTCAAAATTCCCGCTTTCGCTTTTTCTGCCCGGATATTTCTTCACCAGGTGATAGGTCCAAAGCTCGGTGTCTTCGGAAATGGGGGTTTTCACGGGCGGGGAGTAGACCATGAGCCACTCCATGTCTCCTGCGAGCAGGACGGGCTTTTTGAAGATGAGTCTCAGGCCGTCGTGGTCGCTCACGCTGAAATTCTCGCCGAAACTCCCAAGCTGGCTTTTTACCTCAAGGAACCTGAAGAGCCGGCATCCCCCCACCCCGATACACAGGACAAGCAGAAATGATATGAGAATTCTTCTTCGCAAAAGCAGCTTTCCCATCGGCAATTCGGCATTTTCCCCCGGATATATTATTATACCGTACAGATAACCGGGATTATCCGAGACGACTTCAAATGTTTGCAAGACTGCTAATTCTGTTCACCGTGGTTCCCCTTATCGAGCTGGCGCTGCTCATAAAGCTCGGGAACCTGATAGGACTCTGGCCGACCATACTTATAGTAATAGCGACGGGAGTTCTTGGAGCGGCGCTCGCAAGAAGTCAGGGAACCCGCGCCGTCGGCGCGATAAGAGCGGAACTCGCCCAGGGAAGAGCGCCCACGGAAAACCTCATAAACGGCCTCTTGATACTCGTGGGAGGGGTGGTGCTTCTCACCCCGGGACTGCTCACGGATCTCCTCGGCTTCTCCCTTCTTGTTCCCTTTACCAGGGACTGGTTCAAAAAAGAACTCAGAAACAGACTCAGGAGATACGCGGAGAGAAACTCCGGCTCCGCGACCATAATAATCCGCTGAGGGGAAAACAGCGCCGCTTAAGGCTCAAACGGCTCGTGGCTTATTTTATGGATTATCGGCATTGAGAAACTCACAGACTCCATCAGTTTCCGTCCGTACTCCATCACCCATTCCTCGGGAGCGAGAGTGTAGAAGTCAGCAAGCGTCATCCATCCCCCTCCCCTCACTATCTCCCCGTAATCGGCGCTTACCAGAAAAGCCGTCATGTCTCCCCCGTCCATGGCGTTGAGCACCGAACACTCGACGTAGGAATGCACGTCCCTTAGGACCGGGCAGCCGTTTCTGCCCTCAAAGTGGTCTATGCCGGGGAACTTTTCTCTGTCCCTGCCGGAATAAAAGCCGAAATTTCGGACAAGGGCGATCTGATCCTTTCTGAGAAGGTGAACCACGAGGTTCCTGCTTTCCATTATGAATCCGTGGGTGTGGTTTCCCTTCCATATTCCGACAAGGAGCCTGGGGATGGTATGTACTATGGAAGAGGTGACAAGCGTTACGGCCACCTGGCCGTTTATCTTATCCTTCCGCCTGCTGGTTATGACCACTACCGGGGAGTCGTTCCAGAAAATCCCGGAAACCGAAGACGCGTCGTTCACTGAAAAACTCCTTTTTTTTATCCCGAGAACAAAATGTTTCGGGAAAATTGAAAAAACATTTCCCTTGTGCTAGAGTAATCCCGTTCTTAAGTTTACCTGCCGCGACGCGGCGGCGCCTTTTAAAACAGACTGAATCTCTATACATGAAAAAAATAATCCCGGCGGTTGCCTTTTTCCTGTTGGTTGTGGGTATTCTGCACATTTCAGGGTGCTCAAAGAAGACTCCGCCTCCACCGCCCGCGGAACCCTCAGCGGAAATTGAGTATAAGGTTCTCGCGGTTTCAGAAAAGCTTGAGGAGGCCCGCGCGGAGGGCGCCGAAGACACCTGGGAGTATGAAGAGGCGCAAAAACTCTTCGACCTGGCAGAAAGCCTGATAAGCGACGGAGAGTTTGAGGAAGCGGACAAGGTTCTTTCTCAGGCGGAACTGAAGGCCACGCAGGCAATCGGCGCGGCCAGGGAAGATACCTTCATGGAGGGCTTTGACGAAGAGGCCCAGGAAATACGGAAATCCCTGCTAAGCGACGCGTTTTCCAGGGAAAATCTCCTTAACCTTCCAACTTCGGATGTCTTTTTCGAATTTGACAGCGCGGAGATATCGGAAGAGACAATGGAGATAATCGACCGCAACATCGCCGTCTTTGAAAAAAACAAAGACAGGATCAAATTCATTCTCGTCTTCGGTTTCTGCGACATCCGCGGGACCGAGGAATACAACCTTTCCCTCGGAAAGAAAAGGGCGGATGAAATCAAGAAATACATGATCGGAAAAGGCGTATCCCCCGACATGCTGCACTCCATCAGCAAGGGAGAGACGGAAATATGGCAGGAGGGAACGTCGGAAGAGGCGTACAGCCGCAACAGACGTGGACACTTCTTGGCTCTCTCCGCCGACAGTTCTTCAGACAGCAATCCTTCGGATAACCAATGAGAAAAAAACATCTGGCCGTCGCCGCAGCGTTGTTCTGCTCCACGTTCATGTACGGGTGCGTGGCATCGGAAGGTGACATGGATTTCATTTACTCCAGGCAAAGAGAAATCGAGACAACCTTAAAAAAGACTCAAAAGGATATCGACTGGCTGAAGGCGGAAGTAAAGAAAGAAGAAAACATACTGGATCTTAACGAAAAGACTTTCGAACTTGAAAACAAGCTTCTGGAACTTGAGCAGATAATAGGCAAAATACACGCGCAGATCGAGGAGCGCTTCAAAAGCATAGAAAGCAGACTGTCGATGAGTGCGGGCTCCGGAGCCAAAGATGCAGTGCCCGGACCGAAGACACCGCCCGCCACGCCTCCTGTGGAGGCTTCGGAAACTCCAGCCGGGAAAACCGAAACGGCGCCCACCCCCGCGGAGAAAAAACCCAAGGAGAATTACAATCTGGGACTAAAGGAGTTTGCCGACGGGAATTACGAGACCGCAAGAGCGCTGCTGAGGAAACACTTGGCCGACGCCCCCCGAAGCGATGAGGCCGCAGACGCAATGTTTCTCATCGCGGATTCCTACTTCAGGGAAAAGCTCTACGAGGAAGCCATACTCGAATACCAGAACATAATCGAAACCTGGCCCGCCAGCCCCAAAATCCCGCTTTGCCAACTCAACCAGGGACTTGCCCTCATGGAAATAGGAAAACCGAACGAAGCGAGTCTTTTTTTCGAATCGCTGATTGAAGCATACCCAAAGTCACCCGAGGCCGCCGAGGCGAAAAAACACCTGAAAAACCTGTCGGGACCGGAACAATAAAAGTTCCAGCCGTGGTTGAGGTCTAACCGTCTTTCTATGAACACCAGCAATTCAGAGAAACTTTTTCGCAGGGCGAAAAACGTTCTTGTGGGCGGGGTAAACAGCCCCGTGAGATCCTTCGCGGCCGTGGGAGGTTCACCGCTTTTTGTATCGAGGGCCGAAGGCTCCTACGTATATGACGCGGACGGCAACAGGTTCATCGACTACGTGGCCTCGTGGGGTCCGCTGATCCTTGGGCACTCACATCCCTCGGTCGTAAGCGCCGTTGGGGAGAGGCTCCCGCTTGGAACCAGCTACGGCGCCCCGTGCGAACTGGAAACAGACCTCGCCGCGCTGATAACCAGAAGCTTTCCCTCGATTGAGAAGGTTCGCCTGACTAACTCCGGAACCGAGGCCACGATGAGCGCCATAAGGCTCGCAAGAGCGGTCACCGCAAGGGAATACATAGTCAAGTTTGAGGGATGCTACCATGGGCATTCGGATTTTCTGCTCGTGAAATCCGGCTCCGGAGCCACGACTTTCGGGAATCCAAGCAGCGCCGGGGTTCCGAAATCGTTTGTGAACAGGACCCTGCTCGCGCGGTATAACGACATAGATTCCGTCAAAAAGCTCTTCGCCAAGTACCCCCGGAAGATCGCCGGGGTGATAATCGAACCCGTGGCGGGGAATATGGGAGTGGTAACCCCGGAGAAAAACTTTCTCAAGCGACTGCGCTCGACTTGCAAAAAACACGGAGCAGTTCTCATATTTGACGAGGTCATAACAGGGTTTCGTCTCGCCAGGGGAGGCGCACAGGCTCTGTTCGACGTAACCCCGGACATAACCTGCCTCGGGAAAATAATAGGAGGAGGGCTTCCGGTGGGAGCATATGGGGCAAGCAGGGAAATAATGGGGATGGTTTCCCCGGAAGGTCCCATGTACCAGGCGGGGACCCTGTCGGGAAATCCGCTTGCCATGGCCGCGGGACTTGCAACCATAAAAGAGCTAAACGCAAGAACCTACAGGCGGATGGAGGGCCTGACCGGCATTCTGGTATCCGGAATACGGGAGATAGCAGCCGAGCTCGGCATTGCCGTCACCGTAAACTCGGTAGGTTCAATGTTCACCGTGTTTTTCACCGCAGAGAGAGTCACGGACTACTCCGGGGCGCTTGGATGTGACACGGAAAAGTACGCAAGATTCTTCAGAAACCTTCTTCAAAACGGAGTCATGTTTCCCCCGTCCCAGTTCGAAAGCGTATTCGTTTCGGCAGCACACACGAAAAAGCAGATAGACCAGACGCTTCGGGCCATCCACACGTCGCTTCGGGAAATTTCTCAGGGAGAGTGAAATCAGAAATTCCAACTGGCTTTTTTTCACTGTAATCGGAATTGAGTTCGCTTTTTCCGTCATAGCGGGGCTAGTCCTCGGTGACTATATTGACGGAAAACTTGACACCGCCTTCCCCTTCTTTACCCTGCTAGGTCTTGTGTGCGGAGTCATAGCGGGATTGACCCTGCTTTTGCGTACCCTGAAACTCAGACAGAACAGAGAAAACGGAAACGATGAAAAATCTTGATCTCGGCGTTGAGAAGACGTCCTTGGCGGTAACGGCACTTCTTTTCGTCGTGAACATCGCCATCGGGGAAACAGCGGTCGCAGTGGCCATAGCTGTTGCGGGAGTGCTTTTTCTGCTGGATTACGTGGCCATAAGATTCATTGTAAAAGCACTTGCGGAAAAGAGATATTCCCTCGCATTTTCCATATTCATACTGGTTATGAAAATGCTCGCGCTGCTTGCGATAATAGCGGTTCTGCTCATATTTGCAAAACTAAATATATATGGTTTAATGATAGGCTTAACTTCCGTGGTGATAGTAATAATAGGCAAAGGTTTGAAGGGTTAGAGATGGAACATTTCAGCTGGTTTTCACTGGCCGGTCTCATACAGTACGACCATATTCTGGGCGGAGTGCTGGTACTTCTGTTCATACTGTTTATCGGCCTGAGGGTGACAAAACATTACTCGAGAGAAGAATCCGTAATCCCCGAAGAGAAACCGTCGATGAACATTTTCTTCGAGCTTGTGGGACTTGAGTTTCTCTTCAACACGATTGAAAACGTTTTCGGATCCCGGGAGAAGGCGAAGAAATATTTCCCGCTTCTGGCCGGATCGTTTTTCTTCATACTGTTTGCGAACCTGCTGGGGATGGTCCCGGGCTTTTTGCCGCCGACCGGAAACCTTAACACCACGGTAGCGTGCTCGCTTCTCATATTCGTCATGTACAACTACTACGGAATAAGGGAGCACGGGTTGGGTTACGTCAAGCATTTTCTGGGTCCGGTGATTTTCCTTGCACCGCTTATGCTGATCATCGAGGTGATAAGCCATCTTGTAAGGCCCCTGTCGCTCTCCCTCAGGCTTTTCATGAACATAACGGGCGACCACATGGTGCTTGGGGTGTTTACCAACCTCACGCATATACTGATCCCCATGGCTTTCGTGGGACTCGGTATTTTCGTGTCTTTTCTGCAGGCTTTTATATTCACCATACTTTCGACTATATATATCGCGCTTGCCGAAGCGCATGAACACTGACATAAATCTAGGAGGTAAGAAATGAAAAGGTTATTTTCTTTTATAGGTCTGGCGGCACTGGCTTCGTTCGGCGCTTTCGTTCCTGACGCGTTTGCCGCGACCGAGGGGGGCGGCCTAGGCGACTTGGCAAAGATGGGACTTGGCATCGGTGCCGGCGTAGGAATAGGCATAGCCGCAGGCGTTGCGGGAGTAGGTCAGGGGCTCGCCACGGCTTCCGCTGTAGACGGCATAGCCAGAAACCCCGGTGCTTCCGCGAAGATTCAGACGCCTATGATTATCGGTCTCGCCCTGATCGAGTCTCTGGTAATCTACGCCCTGCTGATAGCGTTTCTGCTCCAGGGAAAAATCTGACGCATACACGATAAAACGGGGGACAGCGTAACGATACGTTGTTCCCCGTTTTTTATTACACGCCGTTGCATCCCCGGCGCGGTGCGGGAGAAAACCCGCTATTTGCAGGTTCCACCTCTCCATACCAGTTGTGCCTCTTATGTAGACCACCCTTAAGGCATATCTCGCAAAGAAGCTTTCCGACCCCAACAACAGGTTTATCAGTACACCCATAACCCCTCTATTTTAATTTAATGTCTTATATAGTAGACAATTTAAGTTTAATTGGTAATAATATAGGACAATGAAATCACAAGCACCTAAAACACTTCCGCGGGTAGCACGGCAAGCTTTAGTCAAACTTGGCGCGGATATAGCCGTTGCGCGCAAAAAACGCCGCATCTCGACGGTTTCAATGGCGGAACGCGCCTTTATAAGTCGCGCTACTCTTTACAAGGTTGAAAAGGGTGATCCCACGGTCTCAATGGGCATCTACGCGACGGTTCTAGCTATTCTTGGTCTTAGCGGAGGTCTGGCCGACGTCGCCGACCGCATCAATGACCCCTTGGGTCTCGATCTCGACGAGGACCGCCTGCCCAAAAAAATCATGCCTGTCCGCCGCACAAGCAAAAGGATTAGCTAATGAAGGACACGATCGAAGTCCATATTGACACGGCAGACTGCACCAGCATTGTAGGGCGCTTCCGCTATGTCAACAGGCGCCACAGCCAAAGTTCGGCGTTCGAATACGCAGACGAATGGCTCCGCGGAACCGATGCCTTCGCAATTGATCCGGAAAACCTGCCACTCCGGGACGGAGCGTTTTACACTTTTTCAGATAAATCTGCCCTGCCGGGAGCCATCCGCGACGCGGCACCCGATCGCTGGGGTAGACAACTTATCAGGCGCGCATTTAGTAAATCCGGGGAAAAACGAACCCTTTTGGAGATCGATTATCTGCTCGGGGTCACGGATCACGCACGTATCGGAGCGTTGCGCTTCAGGCGAGAGGGAGAGGACTCTTTTGATCATCATATCGCCGGTTTTCGCGTGCCACCCCTGATCCAGTTACCAGCACTTATAAACGCGGCCGATGCGGTGCAGACAAATACTGAAACGGCGGAGGACCTTAAGTTGCTTTTGAATGAAGGCTCCCCTCTCGGCGGTGCCCGCCCCAAATCCTCGGTACAAGACAAAAACGGCTCTCTGGCAATCGCCAAATTCCCAAAACCCGATGATGATCGGAGCATACCGCATGGAGAGGTGTTGGCAATGACCTTGGCGCGCCAAGCGGGATTAACCGTGGCAGACGCCAAGTTACTGAATGTTGTCGGTCGTCCAGTGGCACTGATTCGACGCTTTGACCGAGCGGGCAGCCGGCGCATCCCGTTTCTGTCGGCCATGAGTCTTCTCGGACTAAACGATGGAGACGAAGGAACTTACACTGATATCGCAGAAATTATACGCATGTATTCAAGCTCGCCCACGGAAGACCTGAACGAACTCTGGCGACGGGTTGTCTTCAACGTGCTTATTGGCAATCTCGACGATCACCTCCGCAATCACGGATTCCTTTACGACCGCAACGGCAGATGGCGCCTATCGCCCGCTTACGACCTGAATCCTGTACCGCTTGCGGAAAAAGCCCGGGAACTTACAACCTGGATCTCGGAGCAAGGACCTGAAGCCGGTCTTGATCTGGCACGCGAGGCAACACCGTTTTTCGCTCTGAAGAAAAAAGAGGCCGAGGCAATTATCGATGAAATATCAACTGCCCTAAAAGACTGGCGAAGCACGGCACACCGCTTAGGCATGAGTTCCAAAGACATCGACATCTACTCCACGGCAATTCAAGGCGGTTAAAACATTCGTGGTTTTAAAGTACAAGGAAATAGCGGGATATGGTTTTAGAAATATGCATACAGCCACCGTGAACAAGAGAAGCAATCCAGATTTTAAGTGAAACTCGAACGATAGCCGCTAACTGCGGTCGGCGGGGTAATTCTTCAGGACAAACTCTACTGCTTCTTCCTTTGAGGAAAGCCGGTTTTCAAGCTGCAGTTCTTCAACCTGGCCCAGTATTTTCGAAAAAACGGGTCCAGGAGAATAGCCGAGATCTATGAGGTCCTGTCCGGCGAGAAGCGGTGTGGGTTTTATCTCCTCCCGCCCGTACTCTTCCATCTTTTCTCTGATAAAATCATAGGCGTCGGTCTTTCCGTGACTGGCCATGCAGTCCGCAAGATGCATCTGCATATGCTCCTCAAAATACGGGAGGGAAAGAAATTTCTTGAGAGTGCTTTCTCTCATATTGAAAACATCCTTGAACTTAAGATGCTCGAGGATAAGCTCGGAAATTCTCTTTATCTGCTTTTTGGAGAACCTGAGTCTCCTGCATATGTCTTCCGACATCCTAGCCCCCACCCTGTCGTGTCCGTTGAACCTTATCCTGTCGGATTCGCTGTAAGTGGGCGGCTTGCCCACGTCATGGAGAAGGGCGGCAACCGCAAGCTCCTCTGAGTAGCAGCCGTCGGTGTTACCGTAGAGCATATCCATCACGAGGCATGTGTGCTCAAACACGTCTCCTTCGGGATGAAACTGAGGGGGCTGCTGCACCCCATGCATACATTCGACTTCGGGGAGAAAATGCTCAAGAAGACCGCTTGAGCTAAGAAGCCTCACTCCGTTCCCAGGATTTTGGCGGGTGAGTATTTTGATGAGTTCCTCGCGTATCCTCTCCCCGCTCACGACGGATATTCCGGCGGCCTCGTCGCGGATAGCAGAAAGCGCAACTCCGTCAAGCTCAAAACCGAGACATGATGTGAACCGCACCGCCCTCATCATTCTCAACTTGTCCTCGCCGAACCTTTTTTCGGGTTCTCCTATGGTCCTAACGAGCCCGCGCTCAAGATCCCCAAGACCTCCCACGTAATCGTAAAGCTCTCCCGAGAGCGGGTCGTACAGCATCCCGTTTATCGTAAAATCCCTTCTCCGGACGTCTTCTTTCGGGCTTTTCGTGTAGTCGACACTCTCCGGGTGTCTCCCGTCACCGTAACTCGATTCCCTCCTGAAAGTGGCAACCTCGAATTTCATCTCTCCTCTTATCACCAGCACCACGCCAAAGCTCTCCCCCACGGCCACAGTCTTCGAAAACGCCTGCTGCACCTGCTCCGGAGTCGCGCCTGTGGCTATATCAATCTCGTTGGACCCAACGCCAAGCAGCGCGTCACGCACGCATCCGCCCACGAAAAAGGCTTCGTGTCCCTTTTCCGAGAGGGTCTTTACTATCTCAAGAGCCCCCGCAAAATTTTTCTTCTCGAAATCAAGTTCCCTTTTCATAAATCCATCACCACGGCGCGTAAACCGGTTAAATTATAATTTTTAATTTTACCCGAATCACAATCCGCAAAGGCGGTTCGAAAAAGAAATATGAATGAGAGAAACTTCTATAATTTCCTCAGGGAGAGAACAAAGGAAAACGGCTCAAGGCTGCTGTTTCAGAAAAAAGACGGGTGGAGCTGGAAACAGATCACCTGGCCCGACCTCGTGACCGAGGTTGAAAGCATAGCCTGCTTTCTTCTGAATTCGGGTTTCTCCACCGGAAGCAGGATAATTGTTCTCTCGCCCAACACCTTGGCGTGCCTTTTTTTCGAACTGGCTGTATTCACGCTCGGGGGAACATCTCTGCCTGCAAGGAGCTTCAAGGAAGCAAGGGATATTCTCGAGATCGCTGCTGGAGACTGCTTTTTGCTCTCCGCAAGCACAGATGACGCGCGGAAACTGGTCGGGGACCCCATGCTTGGAGAAAAAGTAGAAAAAGCCTTTCTAAGCGTAAACGATAGGGTTCCAGTAGAGGAAGAAATAGTCAGTTACCCGAACGTCGTAAAATTCGGTTTTCTCGCCAGAAAAAAGCTCAAGGACGAGATAAACGCGCTTGGAAGTTCGGTAAAGGAAGACTCAGAGGCCGTAATATTCAATGCGGGAGGCGCCCCCGATGAAAACAGGGGATTCTCCCATGGAGACATACTTGATCTCCTGCGCCTATCAGAACAGGAACTAGGGGCGATTTCGATCGAGGACCAAACGTTTTCCTACCTTCCCCGTAGCGGTTCTTTTTCAAAATTCGCCAATCTGCTCAACCTGCAGACCGCGGCCAGGGGGGCCATAGCAGAGGACACGGAAGATTTTTTCGCGGATGTCCCCGAGATAATGCCGGTCATGCTTTTTCTTGCGGGTGCGGAAATCGAAAATCTCGTTAACAGGCTCGGAGGTGGAAACGGATCGGGTGAGGACCTAAGAAGCGCCCTCGGGGGAAGGATAAGGCTTCTACTCACGGATGTTCCCCCGCCTGAGAGGACAAGAGACCTTCTGCTCGCGCAGGACATATCCGTCGTCGAACTGAAGAGTCTTTCCGTCGTTCCCTGAAAATCAGGCTTGCGGTTCGTCTTCAGTTCCATCAACGCTACAAAACGCCCTGCCTCTGCCGAGCCTTAAGATGAGTTTTTCCTCGTGCTCAAGCGTTCGGGAATCTTGCACTATCTCGCCGTTCTTTTCTCTTGAAACAATGGCGTATCCCCTCTGCAGGACACTGAAAGGATTAAGTGAAGTGAGTTTTCCCGAGTAATTCTCGATGCGCCGTTCAAGATTCTCGATCTGCGATGTCATGTGATGTCTGAAGTTTGCTGCGAGTCCGTCAAGCTGCATGGAAAACATATCAACGCGGCTTGTTAGGGAAAAATCTAGGCGACGGCGATACTGCGCTAGATCTTCGAGAATCTCTCTTTTTTCCCTTACGGCAAGCTCAGCAGCCATTGAAGGAGTGGCCGTCCTCCTGTCGGATACGAGATCGGCTATCGTCACATCCACTTCGTGACCCACGGCAGAAATCACGGGAAAAGGAGAAGCGGCGATTTTTCTTGCGACTCCCTCGTCGTTAAAGGCCTTTAGGTCCTCTTTTGACCCCCCTCCCCTGGTCACGATCACAATATCCAGATCCTCCATGCCGTAGAGCCTCTCAAGGGCTCTCACTATCTCAGACGGAGCACCGTCTCCCTGAACGCTTGCGGGGGAAATAATTATCTCAACATTGGGAGATCTTCTGTATACAACCTTTATTACGTCCCTCACGGCGGCCCCGGAAGGGGAAGTAACCACTCCTATCCTGCGGGAGAGAAACGGAAGGGGGCGTTTTTTCGAGACGTCAAAAAGTCCTTCTTCCAAAAGCTTCTGCTTGAGCTTTTCAAGCGCAAGGGCTTCGGCGCCCACCCCCTTCGGTTCCATGGCGCTTACGTACAGCTGGTACTTACCGTCTTTCTCGTAAACCCCAACGCACGCGGAGCAAATCACATCCATTCCATTCTCCGGCGTGAACTTTATCTGCTGATTATTACCCCTGAAACAGACCGCGGAGATCTGGCTTTGCCCATCCTTCAGGGAAAAATACCAGTGGCCGCTTGCGTAATGCCCCTTGAAACCGGAAATTTCTCCCGCAACCCATATTGTCTCCCCGCCGAACTCAAGCTCAATCGCATCCTTTATCGAGGAATTGAGTTCCGATACGCTGTAGATTTTTCTGTCCATTGTTAAACGTAAATTAATCGGTCAAGCAGCCATTGGCAAGGCACCGAGACCGCTTGGGTATCAAGGGATGTGAGAAAGTTTCAAAAAAACTTTCCTGCGCGAAAAACTCACTCAAATAGATGCGGAGACTGCTCTTTTACCTTCTCAAGGACTGCGTCTGAAACCTTGAGATTCTGAAGGTCCTTGAGAGCGAAGAGTTGCGGGGCCCGAAGTTTCTTCGCGCCCGTAAGGTCGGCATCCCTGAGAATCGCCCCGTCAAAATTCGCAAGCTTGAGGTTAGCACCCGTGAAATCGGCACCCGTGAGATCGGCCCCGAGCATGTGAGCTCCCTCAAGGTTGGCATCCCTGAATACAGCACCCCGAAGATCACATCCCTCGAAGTTTACTCCACGCATGCTCGCCCCTGAGAAATCCGCACCCACCAGGCTGCACCCCTTGCAGAAAGCAAGCTTGAGAACTGCCCCCGCAAATACCGCGCCGTCAAGATCAAGCCCGTTAATATTCGCCCAGCCAAGATCCGGCAGGACATCGGGCTCTTCCTCACGCCACCGGTTCCACGCGGCCGCACCATTTTTTACTTTCGAGACGTGATCGGGATCAGCCATAATACCCCGCCCCCGGTGAAAATCCGAAAACCTTAAACGCGGACAAAAGGATGTAAACCGCGATCGCTATAAGTATTACACTTCGAAGAAGTCCCCTGACTCCACCTTTCGCCCTGCGCCGCATCCTCTCTCCGCAGGAAAGGCATATATCCGTTTTCGCCGTGGTCTCGTAACCACATTCTTCACATCTTCTCACAGGCTGAAGCGACATCAAACCATCCCTTTTTCCTTCTTAACCAACCCTCTTCAAAGCGGAACGAACGAAGACCGGATGCACCTTGCCAATCTCTTGGGCAAGCTGCCCAATGACGTTCTTTATGTCCCATTGCGCCCCCTCAGACATCCGCAGGTTCGTCAGGTGGTACAGCTCCCAGAGATCTAAGCTGCCGCAGACTCTCCTGTTGTGGGCGTTTGTGACAACATAGCTCGCCACGTCACGAAGACCGGCGTCGACGAGTTCTTCATGGAAACGCTCGCTTCGCCCGACGGCCTCGAGCAGAAGCTCCTCCGTTCCCGATTCCGTAACGTGCGGTGGAATCGTCACGCCCTCTCCCACGGAAGGCTCCTTTACGGTCCAGCTGACTTTCCTGTGCCTAAGCAGCTGATGCCACGCCGCCTCGCTCAGGACAAACTCCGCGCTGTAGTTAACCGATCTGAATATGCCCGCCGGGTTGTCGTACTTTCCAAGTTCCTCAACGGAGATTGAGAAGATCCTCTCAAGCTCCGGGGTGTTTTCGGAAAGGTGCCTTTCTATGTCTCCGATTGGAAGTCCCGAGAATTCGAAAAGAAGGCCTCTTGCAATCTCCCTTAGAGCCTCGGCCTCGGGATTTTCCTTTCCCCGCCCCGTGTAGTCAAAAAGGGTGACCGATGACCCGTTACCGGGTTGGTTCTCTCCGGCATCGCCAAGACCACGCGAGAGATCCTCGAGCGCCTCTCGCGTTCCAACTATGTAGGGGTTCTCGTCAGCGTACTTCACAAGCGTCGGAACCGAGAACCTGACCTCGCTTTTTATCTCCTCGGCCCTGTTTCTCGCCTCAAGGTAGCGGCTCGAGAGAAGAGCGGAGATGGTCTGCTCCATGGCCCTTGCGTTCGCCGTCATGCCGAGATTCGTAAGTGTGGAGAGATTAAGGGCATACCTTGCGTCCTCAAACGCTATTTTCTCAAGCGCCCTGAAGTGGGCTTTCTCCTCCTTGCCTTCGGGAACGGGAAACTTTGTCTTCAGAAAATCAAAAAGCTCGGTGTTAAGCTGCGAGTAAACCTCGTACTGAAAATCGCAAAGCTCCTCGAACTCCTTTTTAAGGGCGAGGTGCTGGTCAAGCTCCTGGGGAATATAGTTGTCGCCTTTGCGCGGTCTCTGGTATCTCTGCGAGTATTCGGTAAACGAGAGGAATTCGTTTACGCATTCAAGCAGGGACGAGAAAAGCCTTGAAACCCTCTCAACTCCTATGTGCACGGTCGCGTGCTCGGCAACAGAAGCGTGACCGTAGTTAAGAACCCACTTCTCGTGGAACTTCTCCGCCCTGTCCCTCCCCATCTCCTGCTCCCTTATCACGGTGTCTATGTTTTCCCTGAAACTCTTGGGGCTTCTGCTTACGTAGGCAAAGATTACGGCAACGACTTCCTCGGGAATGTTGCTTATTGTGTAGATGTCCCTGTCGAGATTAGAAACGTAGCGTTCCATCTCCCGGGCAACGTCTTTATCATCCATTTTTGTCTCGGTGGACAAGCCTGCTCTCCCATTCCCCTCCCAGGGCTCCCGCGGTTCAGGAGACCGTATGGGTTTCCTTGAGTTTATCAACTATGTAAGGCATGACCTGGCTCGGGCTTCCGTATATGACGGCGCTTACGTAATCGTCGGCCGGGGTTTTTCTCTCGCCGATAATAACGACCCTGTTCCCCTTATTCATCACCTGAAAGGGAAAGGACGCCACGGGCTCGATTTCCAGATTCGCCCCGACAACTATGAAAAGATCGCAGTGCTGAAGCCTCATCCAGGACTCCCTTATCTCCCAGTGAGGAAGCGGCTGTCCGGGGAAGGACAGCGGAGGCTTCATCTGATCGCTCTGGCATTCCTTGCATTTCGGAATGCCGGTTTTGCTGTCCTCAAGGGAAAGCAGAATCCCGTCGGTGCGGTAATCGTTTCCGCATTCGTGGCAGTGAATCCAGTTTATCGACGAGTATATCTCTATTATCCTCTCGCTGCCGGTTTTGTTGTGCAGACCGTCGGCCGCCTGGGTCAAAACGCAGTCAACGTTGGAGAGAAACTCCATCTCGTAGATCGCTTCGTGGGCCGGAGAGGGCCGCGCCTCGGAAATTCTGGGATAGAAGTCCTTTATTTTTTCCCAGTACTCCCTTCTTACCTCCGGGCGATTCTTGAATTTTCCTATGTCGGGATTGAAGCTCAGATCAGAGACGTCGGGCAGCCCAACTTCAAGAGAGAGTTCAACTCCCGTTAGAAAAACTATCTGAGAGGCTTCCTGTATCCACTTGACCGTCGCCGAGAGCGCATCCTGTTCCTGCTCGCTCATTTCAGGTTTTGATTATAACCGCTTGCGTTAACTGTCCGCAAATTGACCTTGGCCTGCCAACAGCAGCCTATACCGGACCGCAAAAAACACCGAGTTAACTGCCCCCCCCCCAAGATAATCCCTCAACTGCTTGTGGCGCTTGAGACCACGCTGAATAAAGGCGGTCGAAGTTAGAATTGTACTCAGACCGATACCTCAACACAGTGAAATCCGTTCAGATCGATTGCTGTTCAGCGGACAGGTAAAATATCATTCGTGAGCGTAAAACCTAGGGAAATAAACGAATTTACCGAAAAAGCTCTTCAGATCGTCTGGGATGACGGGGAGGAGAGCATATTCTTTTACGAGGAACTCAGGGAAATCTGCCCTTGTGCCACCTGCAGAAGGCTCAGAAAAAAAAGCAGGACCGGGAAACTTCCGTTTAAAAAACGGATTCCTCTCGGAAAAAGCGGCATGGCGCCGGAGAGGATAGAGTACGTCGGTAATTACGCTATAAGGTTTATAGGCGAGATCTGGTGCGAGACCGGATTCTACACATTCGATTTTCTCAGGAAAAACAGCGTGTCGGGCGAATAGAACCCCCGTAACGGAAAATCACGCGCGTGCGCTTATTGAAAGCCATTTTCTGGTAACGAAATGGTTGCCGTCCTCATTCACTTCGCCGTGGAGAAGGATGGCAGGCTCAACCGCGTTTTTCATCGCATCGGAAGCAGCCTCATCCGGATAGCCGTGAAGGGCGCCGGCGGCATACTGCTGGAAGGAACTGATATGCTCCCAAGCTTCTTTCGTAAGGTCGGCGGCAAACTCCTGGGCGTCGATAAGATCAAACCCCAACTCGCCGACCAGTTCCTCGTAGTAGGAACGCGGGTGAAACTTCGCGGCTTCGGCTTTTCTCTCGACTTTCACTCTCTTTATCCCCTGTTTTTTGAGAAACTGGACGGCGTTTCTCACCTGGGTTCTGTAGAAAGGTATGGTCTCCGCGGGCCTTGCCTCTTCGTAAAAAGCGGTGTTGAAAAAGAACCATCCCCCGGGCTTAAGCGCCTTTTTGATCGCCTTAAGGCTCTTGATCTGCTCCTCCTCGTCAAGGTAGTGGATGCCGTTACCCCATACCGCCACGTCAAGGCTTTTCGGAGGCAGATCAAGCTCCTGTATGGATGAGTTGATAAGGGTCAGTTTGTCAACCTCTTTCTCAAGCCTGCTTTTGGCAAGCTTAAGAGCGCCGGCCGACTGGTCAAGGCAGAAAACCGCTGATTCCCTGAGGTTTGCAGGGAGCATATCGAAAAAAAGCTGCGCCATGGTGCCTGCGCCTGTAGCGATGTCAAGAAACTTGTCGAGGCTCTCAACCCCCCTGTCAACCATTATCTGGATCCAGTTTCTTGTCATATCGCCATTTACCTTTCTGTATTCCTCGGTATCGGCAAAAGGCTCATAATTGTAATCTTCAGTATGTTCTTCCACAGCACATCTCTCCTCGGCTTTAAACCCGCCCGCACAAACTATGTTTTATACCCTGAATTTTAACACAATAACAACAAAAAGCGTTAAAAAATTAAAGACGGGGCCGAGGTCTAAAAATAACGCAAGGAGGCTAAACCCCTCTTTTCTCTCCCCAGAATATTTTGTGAAGCTGCGGAAGCACCCTTATGTCTTCCATGCCGTCGCGGAGAACTCTCTCCGCTATCCAGTCCGCTTTTGTGCCGTAAACTGGCTGAAATATGATCGAGGCCTTGATGCGATGCTCGGCTATAACACCCCTCGCGTACTCGTAGTCAGCTTCATCGGCTATTACGAACTTAAGCTGGTCCTTCTCTTCCAAGGCGTCGTAGAGGGAAAAATCCATTCTGGAGGCCATG
Organism: Candidatus Dadabacteria bacterium; assembly: GCA_022819805.1. Lineage (GTDB taxonomy): Bacteria > Desulfobacterota_D > UBA1144 > Nemesobacterales > Nemesobacteraceae > Nemesobacter. Next base: position 24,500 of record JAJEGO010000065.1, on the reverse strand, counting down.
CCCGAACCGGGACACTTGCAGTCCATGCTCACGACCGAATTGGGATGGGAGAAGATCCCGGGAGGCTTCTTGTGTCCGCTTGTTTCAAGCACGACCACAAAATCCTTCTCGAGCAAAAGTTCCGTCACCTCCTCCACGGCACTGCGCTGGATAAGGGGTTCCCCTCCAGTTATGCAGACCCGGGAGCAGCCATACCCAAGAATCTGGTTCAGCACTTCACCGGTTTCCATCTCCCGGAAGTCAGATCCCTCCACGGCGTACATGGTGTCACACCAGCTGCACCTGAGATCACAGGCAAAGAGCCTGAGAAAAACCGTCGGCAGCCCGATATGGACTCCTTCACCCTGTATCGAAAAAAAGATCTCGTTTACCTTCACCGCAGTTACGCCTCGTATTCGGTCGGATCGGCTATACCCGCTTCGATAAAAGCCCTTTTCCTCTCCCTGCAGGAACTGCAGGTGCCGCAGTGCGTCCGGGAGCCCACGTAACACGACCATGTGTCTTCGAAGGGAACCCCGAGACGCGCGCCGAGTCTGACTATCCCTGATTTATCCAGATCCACAAACGGAGCGACTATGGAGAGCCGTTCATTGTCAGTCGCGAGCTTCTCGGCCTCCTCGAAAGCGGAAACGAACTCCAGGCGGCAGTCGGGATACACTCCCCTGTCGGAATGATGCGCGCCGTAGAATACCGTGTCGCAGCCGATGCTCTGCGAATAGGCGACCGCCAGAGAAAGAAAAATGGCGTTTCGGTTCGGAACGACTGTAGTGGAGAGGGTATCGTAATTGCGCGCCGCCGCGGAGACTCTCGGAATCTCGACGTCCCCGTCGGTAAGCGCGCAGGCGCCGAAAAGAGTCCTTATCGAAGAAAGATCTATTATGTTGGCGGCAAGTCCCAGGCGGCGGCATATATTCTCTGAGGAACGGATCTCTTTCTCGTGCTTTTGCCCGTATATAAAGGTAAGAGGAAATACTGCGTAACCTTCCCGCACCGCCTTGTAGCAGAGAGTCGAACTGTCCACGCCTCCAGAAACCATTACAACCGCTTTTCCAGACACTTCCTTAATATTAAAGTCGAAAAAACCAAATAACAATTCCCCAAACGAAGCCTTCCCGTGACGGCAGGCGGGAAAAATTGAAACTTAAACAGTTTCAGTATGTTGGCAGAAGCAAATCGGAATTATATACTTATTCACCCACGAGACCTTAGATGAAAAACGTATTTTATGAGTAAAGCGGAAAAAAAACACGCACAGAGCCTTCTTTTCGATGATTTTCCAAACATATCAAAGAAAAGCTGGAAAAAAGAAGCCGAAAAGAAGATCGCAAAGCCGGGATCCTACGAAGATTTTATATGGAACACCGAAGACGGAATAGCGGTTGAGCCCTTCTACACCAAAGAGGAAGCCGCAGATTTCTTCTTAGGGGGAAACCCGCTTCCAGGAGAATTTCCGTTTGTCCGGGGGAGCCGCAAAAAAGATAACAGCTGGCTTCTTGCAGAAGAGGTAAAAGTTGCCGCTCCGCAAGACGCGGCGCACGGGGCACGGGCGGCTGCGGAAGGCGGAGCGGATTCGCTCACATTCATCCCTGAAACAAAATTGAAACGCAATGATGTTGAGACTCTTATAAAGCACATAGATCCCTCGCGCATCAGAGTCAATTTTGCCTTGAGGGAAGACCCGGAAAAAGTCTGCAGGTTTTTCATTTCCTCCTGCAGCAAAAAGGGAATCGATACCCGGGAACTCGGCGGCGCCGTGTTTTTTGATCCCCTGTCCCAGTTGCTCTCACGTGGGCCTAGTGCAGTACCGCTTGAAAAAAACGTGGAGAAGGTAGCGGAAGCTATCAGATATCTATCCGATACCGCACCCGGTTACGCAGGGTTTTCGGTAGAAAGTTCGACGTTTAAAAACTCAGGGGCAACGATAACCCAGGAACTTGCTTTCACAATTGCCGCCGCGACCGAGTATCTGGTCATGCTCAGGGAAAGGGGCGTTGATGCAGACAGCGCATGCCGCCACCTCGTTTTTTCCTTCTCCACCGGCTCAAGCTACTTTGCGGAAATTGCCAAGCTCCGCGCTGCAAGAGCGCTCTGGGCGAACGTCGCACAGCAGTTCTCCCCGGCTCGCACCGAATCCACGAGAATGAGGGTTCATTGCCGTACCACAACCTTCAACAAAACCGTTTACGACCCGCACGCAAACATACTGCGGACGGCGCTTGAAGCCATGGCGTCGGTAATCGGGGGGACGGATTCCCTGACCGTGGAGCCCTTTGACGTCTGCTACAGGGAACCCGACGAACTCTCAAGAAGAGTGGCGAGGAACATACAGCTTCTGATAAAAAACGAATCCCATCTTGGCGCGGTAATTGATCCCGGGGGTGGCTCCTATCACATAGAAAAACTGACGCAGTCCATTTCGCAGAAATCCCTCGAACTGTTCCAGGAAATAGAGAGAAAAGGCGGCTACCTCGAGTGCCTGAAAAGCGGATTCATACAGAACGCGGTCGAGGGCAGCAGGAAAAAAACGCTCTACGGCATTTCACGCAGGAAAAAAACCCTCATCGGAACAAACGAGTTCCCCAACCTGCTGGAAAAAATGTCAGGACACATCCAGAAAACCCCGTCCACAGAAAAAGAGGTAAACGGTTCGGCCCCTGAAATAGCGCCCCTTGTGGAATCAAGGGCAGCCGAAGGTTTTGAGAGAACAAGGCTTCTAAGCGAGGAACACGCGGAGAGAACGGGCGAAGCGCCGAGGGTTTTCCTGCTTCATCTGAGCGACTCTCCGCAGACGGCCGCAAGATCGGTTTTCTCGATGAATTTTTTCGGATGCGGAGGGTTCGAGGTAGTTGACGGAGCCGAAAATCCGGGGGTTGATCAGGGAATCGCGGCAGCTCTGCGCGAGAGCCCGCTTGCGGTAGTGATCTGCGGTTCCGACAAGGATTACGAGCAGTTCGCCGAAGAAGCGATAAAAAAACTCAAGAGCAAAAAAACGGAAATAAAAGCTGTTGTTCCGGGTGGTGGACAAAGTGTGCGGGAGAAGCTTGCGCAGGCGGGAGCGGATGACTTCATCCATGGGGGTTCCGATGTCCTCGAAATGATCGAGAGATACCAGCAGCCGCTTCTCTCAGGTGAGGTCAGGACATGAGACCCGATTTTTCGAAAATAAAGCTCGGAGCCGGTTCAAGCGACAACACCGGTACAACCGGGGACATAATCCGGGAATCGCCAGAGAAAATAGACATAAAAACCGTTTATGTCGGTGACGACCTCAGCGACTCAGAACACCTAGGATTCGTCTCGGGAATCCCGCCCTACCTTCGCGGACCCTACCCGACCATGTATGTCGCAAGACCATGGACCGTAAGGCAGTATGCGGGCTTCTCGACCGCGGAGGAGTCAAACGCGTTCTACAGGAGAAACCTGGCCGCGGGACAGAAGGGGCTTTCCATAGCCTTTGATCTTCCGACTCACAGGGGATACGACTCTGATCATCCCAGAGTTTCCGGAGACGTCGGAAAAGCGGGCGTGGCAATAGATTCGATACTCGACATGGAAATTCTTCTCGATCGAATACCTCTTGACGAAATTTCGGTTTCCATGACCATGAACGGCGCGGTTCTGCCGATCATGGCTTTCTACATAGTCGTCGCGGAGCGGCAGGGAGTGGAACCGGAAAAACTCAGCGGAACGATCCAGAACGACATACTCAAGGAGTTCATGGTAAGGAACACCTACATCTACCCGCCCGAATTCTCGATGAAGATAGTTTCTGACATCTTCGAATACACGTCGAGAAACATGCCGAAATTCAACTCGATAAGCGTAAGCGGCTACCACATGGAGGAAGCGGGCGCCACGTCGGACATAGAACTTGCCTACACACTTGCCGACGGCCTTGAGTATCTAAGGGCGGGCGTCGGGGCGGGACTCAGTATCGACGATTTTGCTCCCAGGATTTCTTTTTTCTGGGGAATAGGAATGGACCATTTCATGGAAATCGCGAAAATGAGGGCGGCGAGGATGCTCTGGGCCAAGATCGTCAAGACCTTCGAGCCCAAAAAACCGGCGTCGCTCATGCTCAGAACCCACTGCCAGACTTCGGGATGGAGCCTCACGGAACAGGATCCGTTTAACAACGTGACGAGAACATGCGTTGAAGCCCTAAGCGCGGTATTCGGCGGCACACAGTCGCTTCACACAAACGCCCTTGACGAGGCAATCGCCCTTCCCACCGACTTTTCCGCCAGGATAGCGAGAAACACCCAGCTTTATCTTCAGAAGGAAACCGATATATGCAGGTCGATCGATCCATGGGCGGGCTCCTACTACGTTGAATATCTGACTCACAATCTGGCGAGAAAGGCGTGGGAGCTTATAACCGAAATAGAAGAACTGGGAGGGATGTCCAAAGCCATAGAAACCGGTTTACCGAAAATGAGAATAGAGGAAGCGGCGGCGCGAAAACAGGCGAGAATAGACTCGGGAAAAGACTTAATAGTAGGGGTCAACAGTTATAATTCAGACGCGCAGGAAGAATTCGATATACTGGAAGTGGATAACCGCAAGGTGAGGGAGAACCAGATTAAAAGACTAAAAAAGCTCAAGGAAAAAAGGGATTCCGAGGCGGTTGAGCACACGCTTCGCAAAATCACCGAATGCGCAGAAACCGGGCAGGGCAACCTCCTCTCCCTGGCAGTCGAGGCCGCAAGGGAAAACGCCACCCTCGGAGAGATATCGGACGCGTGCGAGGAAGCATGGGGAAGATACAGGCCCGGATGGCGTACGATCTCGGGAGTGTATTCATCGGAAATCTCGAAGGACGCCGGATTTGCCAGAGCAAGAGAGCTTGCCGACCGTTTCGCTACTCTGGAAGGACGAAGACCCAGGATACTGGTCGCAAAAATGGGACAGGACGGCCACGACCGCGGGGCGAAGATAATAGCGACTGGCTTTGCCGACCTCGGCTTTGACGTGGACATAGGTCCGCTCTTTCAGACCCCTGAAGAAGCGGCGAGACAGGCGGTTGAAAACGATGTCCACATAATCGGAATATCAAGCCTGGCCGCCGGCCACAAGACACTCATCCCCGAACTTATAAAAAAACTCAACGAAATGGGGGGCGATGACATAATGGTGGTCGCAGGAGGAGTAATACCCAAACGTGATTACGATTACCTCAGAAACTCCGGAGTCTCGCAGATATTCGGTCCAGGCACAGTGCTGTCCGAAGCGGCCGAAGCCATACTCATGCCCCTTGTAGAAACCCTAACATGACCCCGCACAAAAAAACGGAAACAGAAGTTTACCGCCAAGGCATAGCCAAGGGAGAGATACCGGCTCTGAGCAGGGCGATAACCCTCGCGGAGAGCACCCTCCCCGAGCACAAGAAGCTTGCGCGGGAGATAATCACGTGGTGTCTGCCGCGGTCCGGAAAATCCATAAGGGTGGGAATTACGGGCATCCCCGGAGTCGGAAAGAGCAGCTTCATAGAATCTCTGGGTCTCTACCTGGCCCGCGAGTGCGGAAAAAAGATAGCGGTGCTCGCAATCGACCCCACGAGCAGCGAAACCGGGGGAAGCGTCCTGGGCGACAAGCTCAGAATGCAGGAGCTTTCCCGGCACGAAAACGTCTACATAAGGCCTTCTCCGTCATCCGGCTCCCTGGGAGGAGTCGCAAAAAAGACAAGCGACGCCGTGATTCTCTGCGAGGCGGCAGGGTTCGACACGATCTTTATAGAAACGGTGGGAGTCGGGCAGTCCGAAATTACCTGCCACTCCATGGTCGATTTTTTCATGCTGCTCATGATTACAGGGGCGGGAGATGACGTTCAGGGAATAAAAAGGGGGATAATCGAGCGCGCTGACGCCGTACTGATAACCAAAGCGGACGGGAGAAACAAGAAAAAGGCGGAGCTTATGAAACAAGAAATGGAGGAAGCCCTTGGATTTCACAGGCCACCCGAATCCGGGTGGGTTCCCAAGGCTTATGCCTGCTCCTCCGTCACGGGTTACGGAATAAGGGAAATCTGGCAGTGCGTCATGGACTATGAGGATCTCTGCAGAGAAAACGGATACTTTACGGAAAAAAGAAGAAAGCAGGCTAAATACCGCCTGCACGAAGCGCTCCTACAGAACCTTGAGGACAGCTTCTATGAAAACTCCCTCGTCAAAGAAACGCTCGGCAAAGTGGAAAAAGAAGTAATGGAAGGAAAGACGGACCCCTACACGGGAGCAGCGAATCTGCTCGATCTTTATTTCGAAAGGATTTGTCCGCCCGAGTAAGCGCAGGGAAGATGATCATAAAACACCTCTCACCGAAATACATAAACGAGATCGTGAAAATCGAAAACGAGTCCTTTATCTCTCCGTGGCCTAAGCAGATACTCACAGATTACATCAAGAAACCCGGGTTCTTCTGCAATATCGCTGTAAACGGAACCGACGAAGAAGTTGCGGGCTACTCAATATCCACCCTTATCTACGATGAAATTCACGTATTCAAGATTGCCGTGGCATCCTGCCACAGGAGAAAGGGAGTGGCGATTGAACTGCTTTCAGACACCTTTAATTTTTACGAGAAAATGGGGGCTCTTTCGGTTATTCTCGAGGTAAGAACAACAAACATCCCGGCAATCACGCTTTACGAGAAGCTCGGGTTCGAAATCATAAGAACGCGCAAAAACTACTACGGCAGGGGAAGAGGGGACGCTTATGTAATGGGTCTTGCGCTCGACAACTACTATCAGAAGTTTCTCTCGGCCACGTAATCGGCAAGGTTGTCGAGGGATTCCTTATAATCGCTTTGCGCTATTCCTTCCAGAGATTTCTTCGCTTCGACCACAAACTCTTTTGCCCGCTGCCTGGTAAGATCAACCCCGCGGTAGTGGCTTACGATCTGCGTTATCTCCGTTATATCGGAACCGTTGAGGTCATCTTCCTTATCAAGCGTTTCTATCACTTTGCGCCTTACGTCTTCCGGGGCGTTTTCAATGGAATAGTAAAGCGGAAGGGTCATCTTGCGCTCAGCCAGATCCTGACCGGTTTTTTTTCCGAATTTGTCTTCCTCGGAACAGTAATCAAGCGCATCGTCTACAAGCTGAAACGCTATTCCTATGTTGCGTCCGTAGTGTGAGAGAGCTTTAACCGCTCCGTTTGAACTATTAGCTAAAAGCGCTCCGGTCTCGGTCGAGCATTCAATAAGTGCAGCCGTTTTGTGATCAATTATAGAAAAACAGAAATCCTCCGAGACTTCGACCATTTTTCTTTCGCTCATGATCTCAAGCACATGCCCCTCGGCAAGGCGCGATGAAGCCCTGGAAATCACCCTCAGGAGTTCAAGGCTGCCGCAGCTGTATATAAGTTCGAGACCTCGCGCCAGCATAAAGTCCCCTACGAGCACGGTGGGTTTGTTTCCCCAGACCATATTGGAAGAGGCGTTTCCTCTTCTGAATTCCGCCTGGTCGACCACGTCGTCGTGAAAAAGTGTGCCGGCATGGAAAAGCTCAATACCCGCGGCGGCCGCAATCCGGTTTTCCCCCTCAGCAAGCCCGCAGGCGGCGCTTGAAAGAAGAACGAGGGAGGGCCTTATCCTCTTTCCTCCTCCGCCAAGCAGATACCTGGCTATCTCGTAAACCAGCGGAACGTCGGATTTTATGAATTCATCGATTTTCCTTTCCGTTTCCGCGAGGCTGGGGTGAATTATCTCAAGTATGTCCGAGAACTCCATCGGACGGTTAGACTATATGAACGAACCCGAAAGTCAAAGACTGGACACTGCCATTAACCTAATGTAAGTTTCCTTTTTTAAATGAATTTTTCGCATAATAGTCTGCAAAAACGTAACGGAAAACCGATTTGAACCTGTTCGACATCTTACTCCTATTCATGATCCTGGTCTGCTTCGGGGCAGGACTCAGGTCAGGCCTCATAAAGCAGGTTTTCTCACTGACCGCCATAATAGGAGGACTGGCGCTGGGCTTTTTTTTCTATGAGCCGCTGGGGTCGGTTCTGCTTGAAAAAAACATTATCGCCGAACCGAAAATCGCGGACATACTGGGATTCCTGATCGTAGCCTGTCTCGCGTACATTCTCATACACTATCTCTCGCATTTTCTGACGGACCTGCTGGAAAAGGTAAGGATGGGATGGATTAACCACCTCCTCGGCGGAGCGATGGGATTCATAATCGGCCTGCTGCTCTGCTACCTCGTGGTAGCCGGGGTCAAGCAGTTTGTGGATGAGGATGCCCCTTTCATCAAGAACTCCGTTCTGGCTCCCAAAGTTATCAGCGGATATCACATTATCAGGGAACAGGCTCCGGACAATCTTGATGAGAGCCTGGAAAAACTGCGGGAACTGCGGGAAAGGAAACCAGAGTCAGATTTTGAATGAGCGGGGGTGAACCGCGTGGTATTCATGGCCGCTTTCTTCGCGATGCCACCTAAGGATTCCGCAATCCCGTGCGGCTTATCAGGCCGAAACGGTTTCCCTGATCATTATTAATCAATATTCCCTTAATTAACTCCCCCGATTCAGTTATCCTTTTATGAGAAAAGCGTTTCGTCCGCGGCCGTTCTCTAGAACAACTCGCAACATGGTTTCGATAACTACTCTTGACGAATTTATCATAAGAAATCAGTATGAATTTCCCTATTCCACCGGGGAGCTTTCAAGACTGCTTCGGGACATAGGGTTTGCGGCGAAAATAGTTCACAGGGAAGTGAACAAAGCCGGTCTCGTGGCGGATATCCTGGGCAAAACGGGCCAAGTAAACATCCAGGGAGAAGAGGTAAGAAAGCTCGATTCCTACGCGAACGAGAAGTTTCTGACCGCGCTTGAACACGGCGGTGAATGCGCGGGAGTGGCGTCTGAGGAAAACGAGGATTTCATAGCTTTTTCCGACGAGAAGTCGAAAGCCTCAAAATACGTCATAGCAATGGACCCTCTTGACGGATCTTCCAACATAGACGTTAACGTGTCGGTGGGAACCATATTCTCCATATACAGGAGAACATCCAAGATGTTCTCCCCGTGCTCAAAAGAGGATTTCCTGCAGCCGGGCAAGGCCCAGACGGCCGCCGGATACATAATCTACGGTTCCTCGACCATGCTGGTGTACACAACCGGCCACGGAGTAAACGGGTTCACACTTGACCCGTCGATAGGAGAGTTCTGCCTCTCGCATCCGGACATAAAGATCCCGAGCCAAGGCAGTATTTTCTCGGTTAACTACTATAACTACCCCAAATTTCCCGAGAGGGTAAAGGAATATCTCGATCACTGCAGGGACGGAGAGAACAGTCCCCTGTCACTTCGATACGTCGGGTCCATGGTCGCCGATATCCACAGGAACCTGCTCAAGGGAGGAATATTTCTCTACCCGCAGACCGCAGACTCTCCGAACGGGAAACTCAGGCTTCTCTACGAGTGCAACCCGATGGCTTTCATCGTGGAGCAGGCAGGAGGAGCATCGTCAAGCGGGACGGAAAGAACTCTTGATCTTCAGCCGACGGAGCTTCACCAGAGAACCCCCATATATATCGGCTCCTACAACATGGTAAGCAAGTTCCTAAACTTCTTAAAAGACACCAAGGAATCCGAGGAGGAGTGAAAATGGGTGAAAAAATAAGCTTCGGGCTTACAGCCCCTCTTCCGGGCAAGCCGGTTACGGAGCTCGTGGACTTTGCCGTCAGCTGCGAGGCGGCCGGTTTTGACGCAGTATGGTTTCCCGACCACATACTGTTTATGGCGAAAAAACTGACTCCGGAAGTGTGGTCGGTAATCACGGCCGCGGCGGTAAAAACGGACAGAATCCGCCTCGGAGCCATCGGGGATCCCCACAGGTCCCATCCCGCGATGTTCGCCCACAGGCTCGCGACCATAGACAACCTCTCGGGTGGAAGAGCGTTCAGCTGTCTTGGGTACGGGGAAAAGATGAATCTTGACTACTACGGCATAAACTGGAACAGACCTCTTGCGCGTCTTCAGGAGTCCGTGCCGCTCATGAGGCAGCTATGGGCGGGGGAGGCGGTGACTTTTCAGGGGGAGTTCTACTCTCTCAGTGAAGCCGAGGTAAGGATAAGCCCGGTTAACGGAGAAGTTCCGGTATACGTAGCCGCGACCGGACCGAAGGCTCTGGGGGTCGCCGGCGCGCTCGGAAACGGCTGGGTAACAAACGCGATGCCCACATGGGTTTTTTCAAGCAAGCTCGCTGAGGTGGAAAAAGCCATGAGCGGAAATCCAACCGCTCCAGAGAACTTTGAGAAATGCATATACATTTTCGTGTCCATCGCCAGGGACAGGGACACGGCCTACGAAACTCTTGACAGAATAAAGCATGCGATAATCTGGCCGGACGTCATAGAGGAAGCCGGATACGATCTCGAAATAGATCCCAAGTACGAGGGGCTTTCCTACACAAGCATAATGCCCAACGACCCTGACATGCTGACCAGATTCAGACAGATGGGAGAGACGTACTACACCCGGGAGATACTGTCTGATTTCGTGATTTACGGAACGGCTGAGGACGCAATAAAAAGGTTTGAGGAATATATAGAGGCCGGAGTTACGCACTTCATAATCAGGGATTTCAGCCCCGATCTCGAGTACTCATTCAATACACTCGCGGGGGAAGTAATAAGCCACTTCAAGTGAGCCCAGACGCTCAGGCAACCGTGATTTCCCGCTCCAGGTAGACATTCTGAATGCTTTTCAGAAGCGCGACGCCTTCCTTCATAGGCTTCTGGAAGGATTTTCTTCCGCTTATGAGCCCCATCCCCCCGGCCCTCTTGTTTATGATCGCGGTTCTAACCGCGTCCCCTAGATCGTCCGAACCCGAGGCCCCTCCCGAATTTATAAGTCCTATCCTTCCCATGTAACAGTTGGCAAGCTGGTAGCGGGTAAGGTCTATCGGGTGATCGGAAGTCAGTTTCGAATAAACGCGCTCGTGGGTCTTTCCGAAGGAAAGAGCCGTGAAGCCGCCGTTGTTTTCCGGAAGCTTCTGCTTGACTATATCGGCTCCCACGCTCACCGAGAGGTGATTTGCCTGCCCCGTGAGGTCAGCCGAAACATGGTAATCGGCCTCGTCCTGCTTGAAGGCCGGGTTCCTCAGGTAAGCCCAGAGTATGGTCGCAAGTCCCAAGGAGTGGGCGTGGCTGAAAACCTCTGATATTTCCTGAATCTGGCGGGAACTTTCTTCGGAACCGAAATATATCGTCGCTCCGACCGCCACCGCTCCCATCTGAAAGGCCTGGTCCACGTTCCCGAAAAGAATCTGATCGAAAGTGTTGGGGTAGCTTAGCAGTTCGTTGTGGTTGACTTTAGCTATGAAGGGAATTTTGTGCGCGTATTTTCTTGAGACAGAACCCAGCACCCCCACTGTCGAGGCTACGGCGTTACAGCCTCCCTCCATGGCGAGCTTCACTATGTTCTCGGGATCGAAATAAAGAGGATTGACCGCGAAAGACGCTCCAGCAGAGTGCTCAATCCCTTGGTCCACTGGAAGAATTGATACGTATCCGGTTCCTCCGAGACGGCCGTGATTAAGGAGGGTCTGCAGGTTTCTTATCACCGCGGGCGAACGGTCGTTCTGGACGAATACCTCGTCTATGTAACCCGGCCCCGGAAGATAAAGGCTTTTTTTGCTTATAGTCGTGCACTTGTGACCGAGCAGGTATTCCGAATCCTCTCCCAAAAACGCCTGTACCTTATCGATTCCCTTAAGTTCTTTTATGGCCATGTGTTCACCCCTGAAAAATTTCAGATTCTACTGAAATAAATACCTGATAGGGTCCTAGCTGTCACTGAGAACCGATATTCCCGGGAGGTCGGATCCTCCGAGGAACTCGAAACAGGCACCACCCCCGGTCGAAACGTGGGTTGCTTCGGAGAACTTGACTCCGGACTTTTTAAGCGACGCCACGCTGTCCCCTCCTCCGAGAACAGTGGTAGCCCCTCTCCACGTGGCAAGCGCGAACGATCTGGCGATGGCGCTTGTGCCGTTTGAGAAATCGTCCACTTCGAAAAATCCCATGGGACCGTTCCAGAAGACCGTACCCTCTCCCTTTATGTGCGAAGTGAATTTCTCCACTGTCTTAGGCCCTATGTCAAAAGCCGTCATGTCGTCGAGGATCTCAGCGCCCGTAACCGCAAGAGTCTTCTTGCCGCCGGCAGACTCAGCCATCACGTGGTCAACGGGCAGAAGGATCTTTTCCTTGTAGGTGTCAAGGGCCTCCCGGGCCCAGTAGAGCATCTCCCTCTCCACAGAACATTTCCCTACGTTCACTCCCTGCGCCGCCAGAAATGTATAAGCCACTCCGCCCCCTATAAGAACCTTGTCCGCCTTCTTGATTATGTTCTTTAGGGCCCCTATCTTGTCCTTTATCTTCATTCCCCCGACAATGACCACGTAGGGTTTCTTGGGTCTTCTTATCAGGCGGCTGAGAAACTTCATTTCGTTTCCAACCATGAGGCCCGCGAGCTTCTTATCGAAGTGAGCGGTCATTCCGTAAGTGGAAGCGTGGGCCCTGTGCGAGGTGCCGAAAGCCTCGTTCACGTAGATATCGGCTAAAGACGCGAGTTTTTTCGAGAAATCCGCATCATTTTCCTGTTCCTCGCTGTGGTACCTCAGGTTTTCAAGGAGCATCACCTCGCCGTTTTTGAGTCTTTTCGAGGTGTTATTAACTTTCCTGCCCACGACAGCGCCCGGAAAATGGATCTTGGTTCCCAGAAACTCATTAAGCCTAGCAGCCACAGGAGCCATGGAAAGACGTTCTATCCTGCGTCCCTTAGGTCTCCCCATATGGGAAGCCAGTATTACTCTGGCCCCGCATCTTGTAAGGTAATCGATTGTGGGAATAGTGCGTCTTATCCTGTAGTCTTCGGTTATCTTTCCGCCGTTTACGGGAACGTTGAAATCAACCCTTACGAAGACTCTTTTCCCCTCGTACTGCGAGTCGGGAATATCAGTTACAAGAAGCTTTTTCTTCAAAGCGCTCTCCCGACAAGTTCTATAAGATCAACCACCCTGGAAGTGTATCCGTACTCGTTGTCATACCAGGCGACAACCTTGACTAGGCTATCCTCCACCACCGAAGTCAGCATGGAGTCAAAAGAGCAGGAATGAGTGTCTCCCACAAGATCGGAAGAAACGATTTCGTCCTCGACGTAAGCGAGGTAACCACTAAGTGTTCCTTCAGCCGCTTCCTTGAACTTGGCGTTCACTTCATCCGCAGAAGTTCCTTTCTCCACCTCGCAGGTGAAATCCACAAGCGACACGTTGGGCGTGGGGACCCTCACCGCAACCGCGGAGAGTTTCCCCTTGAGTTCGGGAAAGACGATCTGTATGGCATTTGCCGCCCCCGTGCTTGTGGGAATAATGGAAAGCGCTGCCGCCCTCGCCCTTCTTTTATCCTTGTGAGGAGTGTCAAGTATTCTCTGATCGTTCGTATAGGAGTGTATCGTGGTCATCTCCCCCCGCCTGATCGCGAAATTCTCGTGAAGGACCTTGACCAGCAGGCCGAAGCAGTTGGTCGTGCAGGACGCGTTTGAAATCACGTCGTGGCTTTCCGGCTCGTAGTCATGATCGTTTATACCGATTACCGTGGTGAAATCCACCTTGCCGCTGGCAGGCGCGGTAATTATTACCTTCTTCACGGTCTCACCCATGTGCGCCGCTGCGGCCTCGCGGGTCCTGAAAATACCGCTTGCCTCCGCCACGACCTGCGCCCCCGTATCGGCCCAGGGAATATTTGCAGGGTCTCTCTCGGAAAACACCCTTATGGACTTTCCATCTACGGTTATTCCCTCGCCGTCAAACTCGACCTCTCCCGGGTAACGACCAAACACCGAATCGTACTTGAAAAGATGAGCCAGGGTTTCGGTATCTGTAATATCGTTTATGCCCACGAACTCAAGGTCTTCTCTGCCGAGACCGATTCTGAGTACGTGTCTTCCTATTCTCCCAAACCCGTTTATTCCAACCCTGATGGACATTGCAAAACCTCCCAAACTTGACTCTGAACTTCGCAAAAACTATACACTTGCCTGCTGTTAGTCAATAGGGAAATAGGATAATTAGTCATTAATCAATTTGCAGGAAATCTCTTCCACCCGGCTCCAACATTCTCGGATGGGTAAAATACCGCAACCGCTTGGTAATATCATCAAGGGCCAGATAAAGACAGGGCACGAGGTAAAGTATGACGAAGGTCGAAAAAACAAGTCCGAACCCCAGGGAAGCCGCCATCGGAGCGAGAATGCCCGCCTGGCCCTTGTAGGCAAACATCAGGGAGAAAAGCCCCGAGAATGTCGTAAGCGTGGTAAGAACGATAGGCCGGAAGCGGTACCTCGCGGAAAATACTATGGCCGCAGCCTTGCTCGGCAGCTTTTTCGCCCTCCGGTTGATAAAGTTGAGCAGCAACAGGCTGTCATTCACAACTATCCCCAGAAGCGCAACCATTCCTATTATGGCAGGAAGCGTCATGGGTTCGCCGCGCAACAGAATCGCCACGATCACTCCCGTAACGCAAAAAGGCAGCACACTCATTATTATAAGGGGCTGAAAAGTGGAGCGCAGTATGCTTGCGAGAATGAGATAAATAAGAAGTATCGCCAAAAGCGACGCCTTTTTTATGTCGCTTATAGCCTGAGTGTACTGCTCCTCCTCCCCCGCGAACCGAAACGAGTAGCCGGGGTAGCTCTCCAGAAGACTGTCGAGGTGACGCGAAAGATTCGCGTTTACTTCCCTTGAAGTAGTCGTCTGGGCGTCCACTTCGGCTGTCACGGTGACTGTTCTTCGAAGCTTCTCCCTTCTTATCTCAAGAGGCGTCCTGGAGTCCTTTATCTCCGCCACAGTGCCGATAGCAACCCGCTTCCCGAGAGGGGTCGGGACCTGATGCGATTTTACCGAGAAAACACTGGAATCTCCTCCCCTTCCGTATCGCAGATTTATCTCGGCCTCTTCCTCGCCCACTCTGGTCTTCGCAATTGTGAGACCGTCTCCAAGAGCCTTGATTTCCCGCGCCACGCTCCACTTATCAATACCGAACACCCCGGCTTTCCTCTCGTCTATCTCAACTCTCGCCTCGGGCTTTCCGTAAACAAGATTGCTGGTCGCGGCGCTCACCCCCGGCTGACTGCTCAGAAATTCCCGGACCCGGGAAGCTATTTCCATCAGCACCGGTATGTCATCCCCGCTTATCTTGACGTCCACCGGTTTCCCGGTAGGAGGACCCACCGTTATGAGGAAATCAACCTGCTTGGGTCCCGTAACCGTTTCCCCTGCTCTGCTCTCCGCGATCCGAGAGAGTTCAAGCGCGTTTTCCTTTCTCTCGGAGTAATCCTCGTATTGAACCAGAACCGAGGCCACATGGTCTCCCGTGGAAAACAGATTGTCAGAGTCCGACATATCGATGCCAACCATGGACAAAGTGTTCTTCAGGACATGAGCGGGGACACTGCGGCGCACGGCTTCCTCCACCTGGGCTACTGAAGCGGCCGTACGCTCCAGACTGGACGAGGGAGAGTTCTCAACCCTTATCATTATCTCCTCGGTATCATGAAGGTAGAACATCACGTTGGGAATCTGGACAAACACAAACACTGAAAAGGAAAAAACAGTCGCAAAACATCCTATTACCGCATAGCGATTTCTAAGGGCGAACAGAAGTCCCCGCAGATACAGGCCCCTTACGCGCAGAAGCGGCGCGTTTCCGCGAGGAGGTCTCCTCGTGCCGCTCGCAGGAAGCCAGTCGGCGCAGTGAGACGGCATGATCAGCAGGGCTTCGAAAAGGGAGAAGCAAAGAGCGAATATCGCAACCTTGGGAATTACGGAAAGGAACTGTCCGATGAGCCCGGTGGCAAGAAGAAGGGGGGTAAACGCGGCGATATTGGTCAGCACCGTAGCGACCACAGGCCAGGCAACCTCTCTTGTCCCAACCACCGCCGCCCTCATGGGTTCCATTCCCCTTGATATATACCTCTGGACGTTCTCAACGACGATTATGGCGTCATCAACCACCATTCCCAGCATCATTATAAGACCGAACATGGAAAGGACATTAAGCGTCGTGCCGGTCATCTTCATTAATATCGCGGCCCCCAAGAAGGAAACGGGAATCCCCAGCGCGGCTATGAAGGCCGCCCTGCGATCAAGGAAAAGAGCGAGAAGGAGTACCACCAGAACAAAACCCAGACCCCCGCTTTTAAGCATGGTCTGAAGACGACTTTTCACCCAGTGCGACCTGTCAAACGCCAAGGTTATCTCCGCACCTTCGGGAAGTTTCGTTTCGTATTTCTCGGTAAGCTGCCTTACGCGGTCGACGGTATCGAGAATATCAACGTCCTTCTGCTTTTCCACCCAGAAAGTAATCGCGGGATGACCGTTTATTCTCGATCTCAAGTCCTCTCGCTGTTCCCCGAGAGCGACCGTCGCCACATCGCGGAGCAGAACATGTTTACCCTCAATGCTCCTGGCGACCGGAATATCGACAAGGTCTTTCACAGACCTTATCTTTCCCTCGGTCCTAAGCAGAAAATCAGCGCTGTTCCGAGTAAAATTCGTCCCGGGAATATCCAGATTTCTCGCGTTGATGGCATCTGAGATCTCCTCAATCCCCAGCCCGAACTGCACCATCTTCGGGTAATCCAGATAGACCCATATCGCCGGGTCGGGCAGTCCGACGGAAGTCACGCTGTCAATACCGTCCAAAAGCGCAAGTTCATCCCGCAGTCCTCTGGCGCTGCTATAGAGAAGATCTCTAGGCATATCCCCCGAGACCGAAACGCTCACAAGCGGGAAGCTCGCCTTCTGCTCCTCGGTCACGGGTTCTTCTGCGTCCTCGGGAAGATCGTCCGCTATCAGGTTGATCCTGGAATCAATATCCCAGGCGATCCTTCTGGTGTCTTCACCCGGGTAAACCTCGGCCGTAACCCGCGAGAACCCTTCGGAAGAAACGGATTTTACGATCTTGACGCCGGAGACGTTCTTTATCTGCTGCTCAATCGGAACGCTTACAAGGTTCTCAACGTCTTCGGCGGAGGAACCCGGAAAAGACGTGGTTACCGTCACCATTTCGAGTTTTACGGAGGGAAACAGTTCAAGGGGAAGAGAGAATGAAAAAAGAAGCCCTATGAGCAGTATGGCTCCCATCAGCAGGTTTACGAAAAAGGAATTTCTTACTGAGAAATCGGCGACGTGCATAGAGAATCAGTCGATAATGCCTAGTGCGCCGCCCGATTATGATCCCGAGTGTGCGGGAAACTGATCAAGCGGTATATCTTCTCGGTATTGGCAGGTTTTCCTCCCGCGGATTCGAGACCTTGTCCTCGCTGCTAAACGGAGCTTCCACCCGGTCTGCGGTCAACCGCAGCCTCAAAACGCCCTTGGTAATTCTACCGGATAATAAAACACCTCCTAATTCCCCGAAAACCCCCCGGAAATTCTGAAACGGATACCGAGAATCCAAGGTTGCCCGAATCATCCCCGGGACAAATGTCTTGATTGCCGGAGGCGGATTGAGTTTTTCTGATTCCCGTAGTATCGTTTCACCGTAATGAAAAATCTTAACGTATGCATTCTCGGAGCAAGCGGCTACACGGGAGCGGAACTCATAAGGCTGCTCCACGGACATCCCCGGGCGAGTATTTCCCATTTAACAGCGTCAAGGCACGCGGGTCGTGCTCTGGCCGAGGTGTTTCCGCACCTTGGAGAAATAGCCGATCTCGAGCTCAGCAGTTCGGATCCCTCGCTCATCCCGGACGATACCGACGTGGTATTCGCCGCACTTCCGCACGGAGCATCGGCCGAGCTCATAGAAGAAATTTACGGAAGGGACGTAAGGATAATTGACCTCGGGGCGGATTTCCGCCTCAGGGAAGGCACCTACAGGGACTGGTACGGGGATCATCCGTGCGCCCATCTTCTGGAGAACGCCGTCTACGGAATCCCCGAACTGCACGCGGAACGGATATCGGAAACAAAACTGGTGGCAAACCCGGGATGCTACCCCACCTCCTCGATCCTTCCGCTCGCGCCGCTTCTTGAAAACGGCATGGTGGAGACGGAGGGAATCATTATTGATTCCAAATCCGGGGCTTCAGGAGCAGGGAGGAACCCTTCGCTTGACCTCCATTTCTGCGAGGTGTCCGAAGGAATGAAAGCCTACAAGGTGGGCGAGCACCGCCATGCCCCTGAAATAGACCAGGGACTCTCGGATTTTCTGGGCAGCAAGGTGGGAGTTGTCTTCACCCCGCACCTTGTACCGATAAACAGGGGCATACTCTCGACAATATACGTAAACCTCTCGGGCAGCCATGAAACCGGAGAACTGCTTGACGCCCTCGGACAATTCTACGGGAACTCGCCCTTCGTGAGGATTCTTCCCGAGGGGACTTTTCCTAATACCTCCTCCGTCAGGGGTTCAAACTTCTGCGACATAGGCGTAAAGGCGAACCCGGGTAAAAAGACCGCGGTAATTGTCTCTGCCATAGATAACCTGGTGAAGGGAGCCTCCGGCCAGGCGATACAGAACATGAACATCATGCTCGATCTCCCTGAGGGCTTGGGACTTGACTCCGTCCCGCTTTACCCCTAATTCCGGCGGCAAATACATGCTATCCGCCGATATACACAATTCGGCAGGCGGTTCCCGGACATCCCGTCAGAAATCCCTAAGCGCTCTTATCCTCTCCACTATGGCGGGAAGAAGCTCAACCACCCTGTCAACTTCCTCCGAACGGGTAAAACGGCCGAAACTGAACCTGACCGAGCAGAGCGCTTCCTGTTCTTCAAGTCCCATGGCAACCAATACGTGGGAAGGATCAATGTTTCCCTCGGAGCAGGCGGAACCGGTTGAAACCGCCACACCGGCGGTATCGAGATTCATTACCACCGAATCCCCCGGAGTGCCGGGAAAACCAACGTTAAGGGTATTGCAGACTCTTGAGTCGGGATGTCCGTTAAGATAAACATCCTCTATTCTCCGGGAAAGCTCCTCGAAAAGACGGTCGCGCAGCTCTCCCAGTCTTTCGCTCTCCGTCTCAAGCTCCGCACGGAGAAGCTCGCATGCGTAACCGAATCCGCATACGGCCGCCACGTTCTCCGTTCCCGATCTCTTTCCCCTCTCCTGCCCCCCGCCGTGCACGAAAGGCTCAAGGCCGATTCCTTTTCTTGCGTAAAGAGCCCCCGCCCCCTTGGGACCGCAAATCTTGTGTGAGGAAAAAGATGCCATATCCACCGGCAAGTCCCCAAGATCAATTTCCATCTTCCCCAAAGCCTGAACCGCGTCGGTATGAAAAACCACCCCCCTCTCGCGGGCAATTTCTCCTATCTCGCGAATCGGGCTTATAACACCGGTCTCGTTATTCACGTACATGCAGGAAACAAGAATCGTGCGCTCGGTAATCGCATCCCGGAACTGCTCGGGGGAAACCAGTCCGAGGGAATCCACCGGGAGGTAAGTGACCTCGAAACCACCGCGCTCAAGAAACGCAAACGTCTCAAGACACGAGGCGTGCTCGACCGCGGTCGTAACCAAATGATTCCCTCTGTCCGAAAGGGTGTAGGCCAAGCCCTTTATGGCGGAATTGTTGCTTTCGCTGCCACCGGAAGTAAAAACTATTTCTCCCGGTCTCGCCCCGAGGTAATCCGATACTCTCTCGCGGGCGCAATCAACCGCCGCGCGCGCGACACTTCCCGGAGAATGAATGCTGGAGGGGTTCCCGTAATTCTCGGCGAAATAGGGAACCATCTCTTCCAGAACGCGCGGGTCAAGGGGCGTGGTGGCGTTATAGTCAAGATATATCGAACGTATGGAGTCAGGCGGCATTCTCTCACCGTCAGCTAAACAGCGTATCTGATACCGGATAATAACCGATCGGCCGGGTAAATCACGGCGACGCGCAGCCGCAGGCAAGCCTTAGAGCAGGTCGGGCTTGTCCGTAATTACCCCGTTAAGGCCCATCCCGGCCAATTTCTCGCCTCGCTTCGGGTCATTAACTGTCCAGCAGCACACAAAAAGACCGTTTTCCCGCGCCTCAGAGAGGAGCCGACGCGTCATGAAACGGTGATTCGTGGCAACTACCCGGCAGCCCAGCGAAAGAGCTTTCTTGACGCACCCAAAGCCGAAAACCGTAATAAGTCCCGTGGGGATGGCGGAATCAAGCGCCCTTACCGAGCGAATACAGTCTCCGCGGAAAGAGACCACCGCAACCTCTTTGGTGAGACCGTATTTTCTTATAAGCGAGACCGTTTTTTCTTCCGTGCCCCTCTCCTTAAGCTCGATTACGAGTCCGCAACGCCCCCCGAAATTCTCGAACACCTCCTCAAGAGTCGGAACCCTCTCCCCGTAACCGGCGTCAAGCCTTTTAAGCTCAGAAAGCGTTTTACCCGAAACGGATCCCGTGCCATCCGTGGTCCTGTCAACCTTGCTGTCGTGAATGACGACCAGGCGGCCGTCACGACTTTTTCTCACGTCGAATTCTATCGCGCTCGATCCCATGTCCAGCGCTCTGCGGAAAGATCGAAGCGTATTCTCAGGCTCGTAGTGACTCGCGCCCCGATGAGAGATCAGAAGGAAATCTTTTTCGAAAAAACCTTTCATGAAACCCGTGAAAACTACCTGAACAGGTCATGGGCAGGATCTCTTATGAGTTCGCCCGAGCCCCCTTCCCCCCGGATGTAGTCAACCCCGCGCACCACAACCACGGGTATCGCCGCGGTTTTCTCCATCAGCAATCCCGCCGCACAGGCCACCTGATCGGCGGTCGCCATCTCGGTCGCGGTAAGCGTAAGCCCCTTGGAATCGGTTTCTCCCCTGCGGTCAGAAAGCGCTTTTATACCGCTGCAGCCAATCGCAACATCGGTAAGCCCATCCCGCCAGGGACGTCCCACCGTGTCGGTTATTATAACGGCAACATCCTTGCCCGTTCCTTTCTTTATATGCTTCCTTATGACTCCGGCGGAGCGGTCAGAATCAACCGGAAGAAGCGTGACATCCTCTCCTCCCGAAACGTTTGACGCATCGACTCCGGCATTTGCAAGTATAAGCCCTCCTGCGGTCTCAACTATGAGTCTCCCCTTCCCCCTCTCCCTCTCGTCCATTCTCACGATTCTTCTGCTCTCCCCGAGAATCACTTCCACGAGCCTGGGATCCTTTGAAACCTCCCTTGAAACCGTAAGCGCGAAATCCGAAGGCTTGACCCCGGAGAGATTAACCACCCTGCCTTCGGCCTTTGAAACCACCTTCTGCGCGATTACAACTATATCCCCGTCAAGAAACGAAACATCTTCCCGGACGGCAGCGCTCAGAATCATCTCCCCGAGACTGTCTCCCTTTTTCACTTCCGGGATCCCCCTCAGGGGAACTAGTCTTATTTCTCCGGTCTTGCTCATCCGAAATCTCTCCTGATGCCGCGGCGGCGTTTTGTATATGCCGCCTAAACCATCTACTATATACTACCGATATCGAGGGGAAGAGAAATGGAAAAATTCTACATAGAGAGAGAGGAAGACCTGGAACTGGAAAAACAGTTCGAGGTATCCGAGGTAGCGAGAGAATCGGGCCTTATGATCCGCATATTCGTAACCTCTTTGCTTAAAAAGGAGATGATGGAGCCTGACTCCGAGGCCGCGACCCGGGGCGAAGACGAGAACACAAGGCTGAAAGAGATACTTTCCCCGCTCGTTTCCTCAATAAGGTCGACCAGAAAAACGAAAAGAACGAACCTGATCAATTTCACCGCTTCGGTTACCAAAGACGGAAAAGGTGAGGAATTTCAGGTCATTTCCTATCTGGGGCCGGTAACAAAAGACTCCGAGGAAGCCTGCATAACCCTTCTTTTGCCGGAAGACCTGCCGGAAACAACACCTTAGCCGTAAAATCGTGTATTATTAGCTTTATAATGGGGTGTACAGAGGATATTTCCGGCGAAATCTACTTTGACAACAACGCAACCACAAGACCCCTCCCCGAAGTGATGGAGGCTGTGTGCGAAGCCATGGGGGAGCGGTTCGGCAACCCTTCGAGCGCCCACTCGGCCGGAGAGAGGGCGAGGCACCGCATAGAACTTGCGCGTAAACGTATCTCCAATCTTGTGGGGTGCTCCCCACAGGATCTTATATTCACGAGTTCCGGCACCGAATCAAACAACATGGTTTTTTATTCCTGCACTAAGAAGGAGGGAAAAAACCGAATCGTTACAACGGGAATCGAACATTCCTCGATAATGAAGATGTGCAGTTTTCTCGAACTAAACGATGTCCAGGTCGAAATCCTTGAGGTGGACGGACAAGGAATTCTTGATATCCGAAGACTCGAAGACGCACTCTCCGAGAAAACTGACCTCGTTTCCGTGCAATGGGTCAACAACGAAACTGGAGTTATACAGGATATGGCAAGCATTTCCGAGCTCTGCAGGGAAAAGGGAGTTCCCTTCCACACCGATGCTGCCCAGGCGGTAGGGAAACTCGAGGTGAACCTGGAGGAGCTTCAAGTGGATTTTCTCTCCTTCACAGCTCATAAAATCAACGGCCCCCAAGGCGCCGCGGCTCTCTATGCAAAAGACAGGCTGCTTGTGAATCCTGTTCTTTTCGGAGGATTCCAGGAAGAGGGGTTCCGCCCAGGAACCGAAAACCTTCCCGGAATAGCAGGACTCGGAGCCGCCTGCGAGATAAGGCACGCAAACCTTAAGCAGGCCACGGAGAAAATGAGAGAGCTTCGCGACCGGTTCGAGGAAACAATCACTGAATCCATCCCGCATACCTCGATTAACGGGGGCGGAGGAAAAAGGGTATGCAACACTACCAATATTCATTTCGGCGGAATTGACGGAAGAGAACTGGTTTCTCTCCTCGATGAATCGGGAATAAGGTGTTCGCAGAGTTCCGCCTGCACGAATTTCGAAGTTGCGCCGTCCTATGTGCTGATCGCCATGGGACTCGGCGAACAGCACGCATACTCAAGCATACGATTCAGTTTCTGCCCGGAAAACAGTTTCGAGGAGATACAAAGAGCGACGGAGATTATCCAGGAGAAATGCGAATTTCTCAGAAGCCACCCCTGCTGAACCCGCAAACCCCAGGGAGAGTAAATTTCTCGACCACGGACGGACACGTCGTCAAGAGCCAAGTATTGAAGATCAGTCGACAACCTTTACTGGATGACTAGGAAGCAGGCCGAAGTTTCCCTCAATTATGACCCTGGAATCTTGGGGAAGCGAATCAAAAGCTATGTAGCATGTTTCTTCGTCAATCCAAGTAGGTACAACCGCGGCTTTGGAAACTTTTCCGTCTTTCTCGACCAGAACAAAAGTTCCCTCGTTTTCAAACAAGATGGCCGTTTTGGGAATTCTGACGATATTATCAAGTTTCTGCACCGCTATTTTTACGGAAACTATTTCCCCGGGCCACCATTTTACCGCAGAATCAGATATGACAATCTCGATATCGTAGGTGCCCGAAAGGTCATCGGAACTCGGACTCACGCCCCCAACTTCACCCTTTACGGTTTCCACTGTGCCGCCTTTTGCAAGGAACACTTCCAGAACATCTCCCCGTTTGACGCTTCTGGCAACTGACACATCTACACCGGCTATTACTTTCCTGCCGCTTAGGTTAACGACCTTCGCTACCATGTCCCCACTCCTTATTTCCTGTCCGATGTCGGGAACGATCTCAACAACCTGACCTTGTATAGGGGAACGGATTTTGAGGTTTTCGTAATTCCACTTGGCCCTGTTGTAGGAAGCTTCAAGCGCCTTCACGCTGGCCGAAGCGGTCTCGAACAGGTTTCTCGACGCTTCGGTCTCGTCCTCGGACACGATTCCCTTCTCGAAAAGAGCCGTGTTCCTTCGGTATACTCTGTCGGCTTCGGCAAGCTTTCCTCTGGCAGACTCAAGATTGTACTTCGCTTCGTCAAGCCGGGTTTCCACGCGGTAATCGTAAAGCTCGAGGATGGTTCCGTTTTTTTCAATTTCCTGGCCTCGGCCTGAATCTATCCGCTTTACCCATCCCGAAACGGTCGCGCGGACCAGCACGGTCTGCTTGCCACGGACCCTACCGAGAACTTCGGTGTAGATTGAACCTGAAGACGCAACAGGCGTCATCACCTTTACGGGCCTGTACGCGCTCTCCTCAGAGTGATGTTGCGCATCCGATTCCCTTTCGTGAAGAAACCTAGCGTAGAGGAAAACAAGGACGAAAAGGAACCCGAATAATATTAAAAATAGAACTAACCAGTTCCTTTTTTTCTTTTCCCTGAGCCAAGATCTCATCCAGCCTTCCACCCAATAAGTCCAAATGAAGCGAGATAGCTATACAGTATCAAGAATGCCGGCGTTTCGCAACAAGCGATAAAATGATGTTAATAGCAAATTAAAATGACCGGTTTCTTAACAAATGAATTGTCCGCTTTTGCTTTTTCAAATCAGCCTCGAAGGGCAAGCCCGAAGAGTCTGATTTGAAGCCGCGCTTCTATCCCAGCGCCACGGCCCTGCTGATCT
>JAJEGO010000049.1 GCA_022819805.1 Candidatus Dadabacteria bacterium | reverse complement strand
TAGGTTCTTCTTCGAGGGTGAAGAAGCGTACCGATCCGAGAGAGTCTACCGTGAAAAACTGCTCCCTGTACTCATCCACTCCTATATCGAAAATACGTACCTGCCCGGACGGCGCACCGGAAGCGAGACGGTCTTTCATCTCCGAGACGTTCTCAAGCTTTTTCCCGGGACTTTTCCACAGGGGAACGGTCTCGATCCCTATGAAGAAGAGTATGGCTATTATGCAGAAGATGATTCCCGCGCCGCCGACAAATACTACGTGCCTTGCCAGCCTGTCGTAGAACTTTCTTCTTCGTATCTGCTTCTGCTTGGAACTCTCTTCGATTCCGAGTTCGTCAGTTTGATCGCTTGACAATGAAATTACCTTGCATCCGGGGCATCAGGTGCGAAAAAGACGGTTAAGATCCGACTTCCCCAAGGAAAACGGCCAACCGCAGACGAATCCGAGACACTTCCGGACCCGTCCGCACAGAAAGCCGTAAATAGTATACCTACTTTGCACCTATAAGGACTCTTAATTCGGAAACCTTGGCGGCGGGAAGCGGGAGATAGCCGTCTTTTATGACTATTTTCTGTCCCTGCTTGCTCAGAACGTATTTCAGGAACTCGAGGCGAAGCGGATCGAGAGCTTCGTTCGGTTTCTTGTTAACGTAGAGGAAGAGGTACCTTCCGAGCGGGTATTTCCCGCCGACGACGTTTTTAAGACTGGGACCAAAACAGCCCTTCTCGGCGGACTTCGCAAGCTCGATTGCCTTTACCCCGGAGGTCTTGTACCCGATACCGCTGTAGCCGACGCCCTGGAGATCCTCGGTGATTCCCTGCACGACGGCGGAGGATCCTGGCTGCTCCTTGACGGTGTCCTTGTAATCGCCCTTGCAGAGCGCCTTCTTCTTGAAATAGCCGTAGGTTCCCGACGCAGAGTTTCGCCCGTAAACGCTTATCGGCTTGCCGGCCCAGTCGCCGCCGAGACCTGCGGCTCCCCAAGTGTTGATGTCGTTTCCGCCGCCGCATTTTCTGTTCTTGGAGAAGATAGCGTCAACCTGCTTTATCGACATACACTTGGTCGGGTTGTCCTTGTTTACGTAAACCGCAAGCGCGTCAATTGACGTCGGAACCGCGGTCGGCTTGTAACCGGCCACCTTTTCGAAGGCGTCAACTTCTTTTGATTTCATCATTCTGGACATGGGTCCAAACTGGGAAGTCCCCGCTATGAGGGCCGGAGGAGCAGTACTCGAACCCTTGCCCTCTATCTGGCATTTAACATTGGGGTAGAACTTTGCGAATCCCTCGCACCAGAACGTCATAAGGTTGTTCATGGTGTCGGAACCTACGCTGTCTATGTTCCCGGAAACACCCGTGACCTTTGTGTAGGAAGGTATGTCCGGGTCAACCTTAACCGTCTGAGCTCCGGCAACCTGGCCGAATGTAAGAGCGCAAACGATCGCAAAAAGCGCAAAACTCGACTTAACACTCAAATACTTCATTATGAGAATCCTCCTTAAGATAGTGGAAACCAAATCAGTTGAATTAATTTAAACCCCGAAAGGTTAAGCGGGTGTTAAGAAGCAATTAAAGAAAGGTAAACAAAAAAGACGTGGGAAGCGGAGGGAAGAAAAGGGCCACCGAGCCGTACTAGCGCCTAGACTTCTCGGCTATTACAATGCGGTTGTTGGGAGCTTTCTCACTGTTTTCGTAGTACTCCATGGCCTCGGGCATCCACCTGCGGAGGTTCTTTATCCTAGTTCTGTACCCCGGGTGGGTAGAGAGAAACTCGGGCGGGGAACCTCCGCCCGCGGCCCCCATTCTCTCCCAGAAGGGAATGGCCTCGCGCGGATCATAGCCGGCCTTCGCCATGTATATAAGGCCTATCCTGTCGGCTTCTGCCTCCTGCTTTCTTGAAAACGGCAAGGCGACCATGAGCGTGCTCCCGACCCCGTAGGCCGCAAGAACCCTGCTTGTGGTCTTTTCATCTTTTTTCCTCATGGCCGACGCCAGGGCCGCGGAACCCATCTCGAGCAGGAGCCCGAGACTTATCCTCTCCCCGCCGTGGCGCGCCGTTGCGTGGGCGACTTCGTGGGCCATCACGGTAGCGAGTCCCGCATCGGTTTTGGCAACGGGCATCATTCCGGTATAGACCCCGATTTTTCCACCGGGGAGCGCGAAGGCGTTTACCTGCCTGTCGTCATCGAAAACGGTGTACCGCCACCTGAGGTTAGGGGTGTGGGAGACTGCGGCTATGCGCTGCCCGACCCTAGTGACGACCCGGGCGTAATGCTTGTTCGGTGAGACTTTTTCGGTCTCAAGCATGCTCAGGTAAGCGCTTGCCCCGAGCTGCATCTCAAAGGCCTGAGGAAGAATTATAAACTGCGTCCTGTTGGTAATCGGAGCCTTAGCGCACGCAACGATTAGGAGCAGAAAAAGCAGAACTCCGACCGGAAAAAGACTTTTTCTTTTAAATATCGACCTCAATTCCCGTTAATTTCCCGGGCCCGCGAGCCTGCGAGCCCGGAGTCAAGTAAAAAACCTAATTCCTACGCTAATGAAATCAGGAAAGATCCGCTTCCCTCATTCTCTTCATGCCCTCGTCTATATCATCATCAGAACATGCGTAGGTAACCCTTACGTAACCCTCTCCCTGGCTCCCGAAGGCAGTGCCCGCAACGACGGCAACCGCAGCGCGCTCAACCAGCCTGTCGGTAAACTCCTGGGAAGTAAGTCCCGTACCCGAGATGTCGGCAAAAGCGTAAAACGCTCCGTCGGGGGTATCGCAGGTTATACCGTCAACACTGTTCAATCCGGCGACCATCCGGTCCCTTTTCTGCTCCAGCAGAACAAGCTTGTTATCGACCCAGTCCTGCGGCCCCGTGAGTGCCGCATGCGCCGCTTTCTGTATGAACGCCGCAACGTTTGTGATCGAGTCCTGAAGAAATATCGAGAGCTTGTCGATAACGGGCCTCGGAGCCACTGTCCACCCTATTCTCCATCCCGTCATAGCCCATGTCTTTGAGAACGTGTCTATACAGATAACTCTGTCGCGGATGCTCTCTATCGAGGAGATCGAGAGATGCGGCTTTCCGAAGGTGACCTGGGAGAATATCTCGTCCGATATGATCATCACCTGGGGATGGCGCTCAAGCATGTCGGCTATCTCCTGTGGGTTCTCCACCAGGTGACCGTTCGGCCTCTGGGGAGTGTTTATGATCACAAGCTTGGTTTTCGGGGTGATGAGCTCCTCGAGCTTTTCCACGTCAAACTGCCAGTCGGGCTTCGTAAGCGGGGTGTGCTTTACCACAGCGTTTGCGTACTTGGCCCATACCTCATCGGGGGGATATCCCGGATTCGGAAATATCACCTCGTCCCCGTCCTCAAGAAAAGTGAGAAGGTTCATCGTAAGGGAGTGCTTAGCTCCCGCCGTCACTATGACCTCATCAGGCTCCGTGGGTCTTCCCCGCTCAAGCATCTTCTCCGCTATGGCTTCCCGAAGCTCGGGGAGTCCCGGTCCGGGATCGTACCTTACGTAACCGTCTCTAAGTGCCTGCTCCGTAGCGTCAAGAACATGCTCCGGCGTATCGAAATCGGGTCCCTGATAATCACCCTTCTCAAAGTGAATGATCTTTTTCCCCGTCTTCCTCTCAAGTTCCCTCGCGACCCTCATGCTCGCCCACTGCTTGGGCGGAACAAAGTGCTTGGTCCGCGAACTGTATCCGTATGATGACATAACTTCTATCCTCCTTAAGTATGTTTCAAAAAGCTAAGATTCCGTTTTTACAAGCAGTCCCGAAGCAAGCTGCGAGAAAACCGCGTCCGCCACCTCTCCCGCGTCCATCGAGAAATCGTGGTGAACCATTACCGCGCCCACGGCCCCGTAGAGCATAAGGGCGCGGAGCCTCGGGTTCTGTCTCACGAAGCTTCCTTCGTCTATGCCTTTTTCTATTATTCTCTCGTAGAGCCTCACGCGCCGCGTCCTCCACTTCTCAGTAAGCTCGAAGTGCTCCTTCAGAAGATGGGTCTCGTCGCGGCTGAGTATCCGAAGAACCTTAAGGTTCTGTCTGTAGAAAGTGAATATGGTTGAAAGCAGCTTTCGAAGCTTGAGGGGAGCGGGGTCTGAGTTCTCTATCTCCTTCTGCAAAAGCGCCTCTATGGCCTCGAAGCTTCCCTTCAGGATTTCGAGGTAAAGGTTCTCCTTTGAGGAGAAGTAGTTGTAGATGGTTCCCTTCGATACGCCCATCTCCTCGGCTATCTCTTCCATGGTGAGCTCGTGATAGCCTTTTTCTGAGAAAAGATCGGTCGCTGTCCTCAGTATCTCGTCGCGACGCCTGAATCTTCTGGATGTTTTTGCACTTGACGTGCTTCTCTCGGGAACGCTTGTAGCTTGAACCATACCTCACCCACTGACTGACTCGTCAGTCAGATTAACAATTTCCAAAAAAATTGTCAAGGAGAAATTTTGGGAAGGAGTTAGAAGCCCTCGTGAAACCCCCTTCGCGGCCTCTTTCGGGACAGCAACCCTTTACCTCAGGGCCGTTGCCGCGGTAAAGGGAAACCGTATATCCCACGCATCTGCCTTCGAAACTCGTTCTGGCCCCCGTGGGAAGGATGGCGGACCCGAAGAATCTCCTGGTCCCCACGCAGACGCTCCAGGCTTGAAGCCGCATCGTTTCCAATGGCAACCAGCCTAGCGGGCTGAAGAAGAGAGATCAGTTCATAAAGCAGTTGCTCTCCGGGCTTTCTTTCGCGGGCGCTGTGCCTTCGGTTTGTAAACGGTCTCTGAGACTCATGTGGATGTAGCGGGAAAACGTTCCAGAGAAAAACCGTTACATCAATTTGGTCAAGAATATTCCATACGATTGTCGCGGTACCCTCTTTTGCCAGATCTTTTGTCGACTTCTCAACTGAGACGCCCCAGCGCCCCGCGTGCTTATCAAGATGCGCGTCATCGGTAAAGGCAAGCCCCGTTCTCCTGCCGCCCCGATACCCGAAATCGCGCCCGACCCAGAGGGAATCGACCCCCGATTCCGTGGCCGCAATCAGCATCTTAAGCAGAGAGTCGCGGCGCATCTTTGCCGCCCCTTCCCGGTCGCACTCAGCACAACAATCGGAATAGGGATTAAAAACATCCTTAAAACTAAGACCCTCAAGCCTTTTTACGAACTCATGCGGTGTCATGACCCCTATATGTTTCGGTATCATGGTTGCCGAAACCACTTGCGCATATCAAGCGTAATATAAGCTATGGCCGCCGGGTACGAAAAAATCTTTAAATTCCCGGAAACTTCCTTACCATTATATCTTCAGATGAAAAAGATATTGGCAATTCTCGCATTCGGGGCAATTCTCGCTGTGGGGCTCTGCATGTCGGAGAACGTATCGAGATTTGACGCCGAAAGACCCACTCTCAAGACCCCGGTGCTTGAGCCGCTTGCAGAACAGCTTTCAAGGGCAACTATCCCGGTCTCCGTTTCCATAGCCACCGTAAGGGAAGCGCTTGAGCGCAGAACGCCGAAGCGGGAGTCGGGCTTGAGGAAAAACATTCTCGGAGGACGCTTCGCCCAAAGCGAGCTCAGCTGGGATCTTGTGCGCTCGGACCTTCGGGTATCGGGCCGAGGCGGGGCGCTGAGCGTAGCGACCGAGCTTAGCGGAGAGGCCCGTGCAACGGGAACTCTTCAACTGATAAGAAAGGTTAGCGTAAGCACACAAGGTGACGTACTTGCAGGCGTCTCCCTCACCGCAAGTCCCACCCTCGAGACTAACTGGCGCATCTCCCCGAATCTCTCCGAGGTAAAAATAGATATCAAGAAAGCCGATATCCCCGTAAAGCGCATCGGAAACCTTAACGTAGGAAAGCATATACTTCCTGGAGTCGAGATCTCGGCCGGGGAGCTTCGCACCCAGCTTAACCGAGGCGTGGCCAGAAGCGACTTCTTCAGGCAGGCGGCCCAAAAAGGCTGGAAGAGGCTTTGTGCCTCAACGCCGCTTGGAGAGAACTCGGGGCTCTGGCTTGAAACAAGGCCGGTAGTCGCGCGCGCGGCGCAGGTCCGCATCGGCCGAAAAGATATCCGCGCCACGATCGGAGTTGAAGTAAAAACGCGCATCCTGACCGAAGAGATACAGCCCGAATGCCCTTTCCCGAAAACCCTCCTGATAGAAAAGCCCAAGCCGGGAGGCTTTGAAATCGTTATGCCCACCATAATTGATTACGAAACGCTTGGGAGGACGCTTGCCGAGGAGGCAGTCGGCAAGTCTCTGGGCAAAAACGTCTCCGCAGTCATAAAGGCGATCAAGATCCGCCCCTATGGAGAACAGCTCCTGCTTGAAATCAAGGTGGCGGTGGAGGCAGACCTTCTCTCAGACACGGAAGTGAAAGGAACGCTGTATGTGCTTGCCCAACCGAAACTAAACGCCGGGGCGCAGACCATAACGCTAGAGGACGTAGCACTTGAAACCGATTCTCAGAACCTGCTTTTCTCAATGGTGGGCAAAGCCGCGGAACCCCTGCTGCTGGATGCCGTCTCAAGGCGCATCCCCCTTGATCTGGGGCCGAAGCTCAAGGAGCTCGGGGACAGGGCCGAGAACACGCTTTCGGCGCTTTCATCAGAGAATGTCTCGGTTACGGGCAAGGTGCGCCAGGTGCGCATAACTCGCCTTGACGTGGGGCCCGAGCATCTGCGCTTAGTGCTCACAGCAGAAGGCAGGCTGAAGGCGAGGGTGAAGGCGATTCCCTAGCCTCTTTTGCTCCCTGGAACCCCAAGAGCAATTCCGAAGAGCGGTTTTTCTGGTACACTTCTTCCGGGAGAAAAATCATATGAGCGTATGGGGAAAAATAATCGGCGGCGCGGCGGGCTTCGCGCTAGGCGGCCCAATCGGGGCACTGCTTGGTGCCATGGCGGGACACGCGTTTGTCGACACCGGAGAGCGAGCGAGCGACACGCGCTCTAGAAAACAGGTCGCCTTTACGGCCGGAGTAATAG
>JAJEGO010000033.1 GCA_022819805.1 Candidatus Dadabacteria bacterium | reverse complement strand
GATCAGCAGGGCCGTGGCGCTGGGATAGAAGCGCGGCTTCAAATCAGACTCTTCGGGCTTGCCCTTCGAGGCTGATTTGAAAAAGCAAAAGCGGACAATTCATTTGTTAAGAAACCGGTCATTTTAATTTGCTATTAACAGAGAGATTATAAAACAATTTCAGGGAAGTACGAACCAATAAGTCCTAATAAGCGAAGAAAATCTATATGGCCGGTCGGCTGGGGTTTTCGGAAGATTGCCGGGGTTTTTGCCGTGAGCGGACTCTGTATCTCGTGAGAGAATCCGGCTTCTAGGTGCTTGACCCGTGGAACACGGGCATCGAGCCCCCCCCCCCGAAGCGGAAAAATAGGCATAGGAATCGCTTCAACATGCTTGTCGGGGAGAGTAACAGAAAGATGATCGAGTCCTCAGACGGCATGCTGGCCGTTTTGGACGGTACGGATGTTGACGGCGCCGCGGTTCTGAGACAGGATGCACCTTCGCCCCCGGAAAGAAGATTTCGGGCTGCAGGGGGTTTCCGCCTCACGGGAGACAGCGCCTGAAGCACCGTCAACCTCAAGATCGAGTACTTCATGCGAAGAAGCGGCGGCAGGATAGTGCGTTTGGTCGAGGAGCTGGCGGCTGCTCTCGGGGATGTTTTCTCCGACTGAACGGTCCGCCGCCCGCAGGCGGCTTCGTTTGACAACACCGCCCGTTTCTGTAACCTAGATTCCCCTAGACTTTAAGACTCCGAGGCAACCGAAATAGACATTCTTGACGTAGTTTCCGAAAAACTTCTAGAAAAAGAAGAGGATATAACCTTCGAGGACGCCCTCGCGCTCTCGGAACTTCCGGCCGAGCGCCTCTCGGAACTCATATCGCTCGCGAGGAAGGTGACTCTCAAGTACAAGGGCGACGGGGTGTTCCTGCGCTCGATAATAAGCGCCCAGACAGGGAACTGTCCCGAGGACTGCTCCTTCTGCTCCCAGTCGGCCCATTTCGACACGGAGGTGGAGGCCCACCCGCTTATGGCGGCCGAGAGAATACTCGGGGCCGCGAGGCAGGCTGAGAAAATGGGCGCGATGGATTTCTGTATAGTCATAAGCGCCAAGGGCCCGACGCCGAGGATATTCAAAAAGGTTCTCGAGGCCGTTGACCTTCTCTGCGCGGAAACGAACCTAAAGGTCGGCTGCTCCCTGGGGGATCTCACGAGGGAACAGGCCTATGAACTCAGGGACCACGGGGTTTGGAGGTACAATCACAACATCGAGACCTGCAGGAGCCATTTCCCGAGCATATGCACCACCCACAGCTACGACGACAGGCTAAAGACCGCTCTTCTTGTAAAGGAGACCGGCATGAATCTCTGCTCGGGCGGCATACTCGGCATGGGAGAGAACCTGCGCCAGAGAATGGAGTTTGCTTTCGAGATAAGGGATCTTGACCCCACATGGGTTCCTATAAACTTCCTTGACCCGAGACCCGGAACCCCGTTTGAGAACCTCGAGACCATACAGCCGCTTGAAGCGGTAAGGACCATCTCGATTTACAGGCTCGTGCTTCCGGACAAGATAATAATGACGGCGGGGGGAAGGGAGGTTACGCTCAGGGACCTCCAGGCTATGGGCCTTGTGGCCGGGGCAAACGCCATGATTCTCGGCAACTACCTTACCACTCCCGGGCGCACGCCCCAGGAAGACCTCAGGATGCTTGATGACCTGCAGATGCCGGTCAGAAAGGAAATCCTGAACTAGCCTCGCCCCCGCAATTTCGTTATATTCTTCCCATTCGGGGCCTCCAGTGTTCCTGACAAGCCGATATGAGTGACAGATCAAAACAGATAGGATCCTACGACAGGGAGTTCGTCTGGCATCCGTTTACCCAGATGAAGGACTACGTGCGCGAGGACCCCATAGTGATCGAGCGCGCGGAGGGCTCCTACCTAATAGACTCCGAGGGAAAAAGATACATAGACGGCGTCTCATCCCTCTGGGTAAACATCCACGGTCACGCGGTGCCCGAGATAGACGGGGCCATAAAAAAACAGCTTGAACTCGTAAGCCACAGCACGCTTCTGGGCATAACCAACCCTCCGGCCGCCGAGCTTGCAAAGCAGATTGTGGAAATCTGCCCGCCGGGACTCAAGAAGGTCTTTTACTCGGGCGACGGGGCAAGCGCAGTCGAGGTCGCGCTCAAGATGGCGTTTCAGTACTGGTCCCATAAGGGAAAACCTGAGAAAAAGGCGTTTCTGTGCCTTGATAACGGCTATCACGGAGACACCCTGGGAGCCGTCTCGGTCGGGGGAATCGATATTTTCCACAAGGCTTTCTCTCCTCTTCTGTTCAAGACCTTAAGGGCTCCTTCCTATTACTGCTACCGCTGCCCGCTCGAAAAGACCTGGCCCGGATGCGGGATCGCGTGCGCGGATGAGCTCGGGGAAATCCTGAGGGAGAACCACGAGGAGATAGCCGCCGTCATACTTGAGCCGTGCGTTCAGGCCGCGGGAGGAATGGTGGTGGCTCCCGACGGCTAT
Organism: Candidatus Dadabacteria bacterium; assembly: GCA_022819805.1. Classification (GTDB taxonomy): domain Bacteria; phylum Desulfobacterota_D; class UBA1144; order Nemesobacterales; family Nemesobacteraceae; genus Nemesobacter. The sequence continues at coordinate 12,891 of JAJEGO010000033.1, read as the reverse complement.
CTCGCCAAGGTGAGGGAGTACTGCACCCGCTACGACGTGCTCATGATAGTTGACGAGGTGGCCACAGGCTTCGGCAGAACGGGGAAGATGTTCGCGTGCGAACACGACGGGGTAACGCCCGACATGATGGTTTTGGGGAAGGGGATGACCGGGGGATACCTCCCGCTCTCGGCAACTATAACGACCGATGAGATCTACGAGGAGTTCCTAGGAGACTACGAGGAGTTCAAGACCTTCTTTCACGGCCACAGCTACTCCGGAAACCCTCTTTCCTGCGCCGCCGCCATGGGCAACCTCGAGGCCTTTCGAAATAACGACACCCTGGACGCCCTTTCCGAAAAAACGGAATTCCTCGAGAACGAGCTTCGCGAATTCGAGGGTCTCTCCCACGTGGGAAACGTGAGAAACAAGGGGCTTATGGTCGGAATCGAGCTTGTAAGCGACAAGAAGATTAAGAAGCCCTACGAGGCCGGGGAGAGAATGGGGTGGCGGGTAGCCGAGGAGGCGCTCTCGCACGAGGTCTTGATAAGACCGCTTGGGGACGTGGTCGTGCTGATGCCTCCCGTGGGAATCGGGATGGATGATCTCGGGAAGCTTCTGCGGGCGACTTATCTCTCCATAAAAAAGGTCACTGAAGAGGGCTAGTGCGGATGGAAGCCCCCGATTCTCTTGAGTGGATAGAAAATGAATTACGCGCCGTCCGGGGGAAGAATCTTTTCAGGACGCTTACGGAGATTGCCTCGGGACAGTCCCCCGAAATACTGATCGGCGGGAAAAAACATATACTCCTCGCTTCCAACAACTACCTCGGTCTCTCGACCGACCCGAGGGTGGTGGAGGCGGCCGCCCGGGCCCTCTCGAAGTACGGAACGGGCTCCGGGGGGTCAAGGCTCGTCAGCGGAAGCTCGGATCTTCACGCGGAGCTTGAGAGGAAAATAGCGGAGTTCAAATCCACAGAGGCCGCGATCCTTTTCTCAAGCGGCTATCTCGCGAACGTTGGAACGATTGCGGCGCTTGTCGGGGAAGGGGACACGGTTTTCAGCGACGAGCTTAACCACGCCTCCATAATAGACGGCTGCCGTCTCTCCCGGGCCACGGTGGAGGTCTACCCACATCTTGATACAGACAGCCTTCGGCGCATGGTTTCCAGAAGCCGGGGCGGAGGAAAGAAACTCATAGTCACAGACACGGTGTTCAGCATGGACGGGGACCTCACGGACCTCGGGGAGATCTGTTCCATTTCCGAGCGCCACGGCTGCATGCTCATGGTGGACGAGGCCCACGCGATGGGAGTTTTGGGGGAGAAGGGGAGCGGGGCCACAGAGCATTTCGGGGTTGAGCAGAGGGTTCCCGTGGTCATGGGCACCCTTTCAAAAGCTGTTGGTTCTCTGGGCGGATACGTGGCCGGCAGCCGAAGTCTCGTTGACTTTATCCGAAACAGGGTGAGAAGCTACATTTTCGACACTTCCCTCCCGGCCGCTTCTCTTGCCGCTTCAATCGAGGCGATCCGTATTATTGAGGGAGAACCGCAGAGAAGAGAGCATTTAATGCGACTTGTTGATAAGTTCAAGACAGGACTTTGCGACATGGGATTTAGCGTGCTCCCGTCCCAGAGCGCTATCGTACCGGTGTTGACCGGAGAACCGGAAGCCACCCTTGAGCTGGCCTCGGCGCTTCACAAGCGGGGAGTCTACACTCCGGCAGTGAGGCCTCCCTCGGTTCCCGCCGGAAAATGCAGGATAAGGGCGTCGCTTATGGCGACCCACACGGAAGATCACATATCACGGGCGCTTGAGGGGTTCAGGGCGGCAAGTTCGCTTGTGAGCAGCTCTAATACCTGAGATCGTAGGTCTGCGGTTCCCGGCAGCCTTTAGCGGGAACGGTCGGGACATCAAACAGGTTACGGACTATGAAGGCCTTTGGAGCTTCGATCAGTTCCCTTATGTCATCTACGAATCTTCCCGACGTGGCGTAGCCTACTCCGTCGTTTGCAAGGTCGTGGTTTACGGTCCCGCCTGAGAATTCGCCGTCCCTCTGGGCTTTGATGATGTTGTAGACGGCCGTGTCCACCCTTTTAAGCATCGAGGTCAGTATGTATTCCCGCACGGATTCATCCGCGGTGTTGTACTGGTCGGAGTCGACGCCTATGGCCCAGACCTTGGAATTTCCCTCCTGCGAGCTGAATTCCCTGGCGGCCTCGAAAAGCCCCGCTCCCGAGCTCCCTGAGGCGTGAAAAACGATATCCGTACCGCCGACGAACATCTCTTGCGCCGCTTCCCTGGCCTTGTCCGGGCTGAAGAAGCCGCTTATGTCGATCGGCCCGTCAGGATTCTGGGGGTCTGAGAACTGGGAGAGGTAGGCTGTTTCGACCTCTATATTCCTGTTAATCCCTTTTACCATGGCCAGGACGCCCGCGATGAATCCAGCCTCGAACTTTTCAATGAGTCTGTCGGGGGTTCCGCATACTCCTCCGATGAAGCCTACTTTTCTGGTTTCGCTTTTAAGGGCGGCCGCGACGCCCACGAGAAAGGAACCCTCGGCCTCGTTAAAGACCAGGCTCGCGAAGTTCGCCGGCGCGTTCTCTCTCTGCAGGATGTCTATACCCGCGAAATTGGTGTCAGGGTTGGCGGCCGCGACTTTCTTTATTGAATCCTCAAATGAAAATCCGACGGCTATTACCAGCTCATTATCATCGGCCAGGGACTGGAGCAGCTCCTCGCGGTTTGTTTCCGTCCCGTCGGTCGTCTCTTCGCTCACCACCGCTCCGAGCTCCTCCCCGGCTCTTCTGGTTCCCTCGTAGGCGGAGTCGTTAAATGACCCGTCGCCTTTACCCACGGTGTCATACACGATGCCGACTCTGGTACCGCTTTCTTGCGGGGAGCCTTCATCGTCACCGCACGAGAGAACCGCGAAGGACAGAAACAGCGCCAAGGGCGCGACAAGTACCAAGGTGTTTAGGCTCAGGGTTTTTCCGGTCATTTTCTCCTCCGATCAGGTTCTTGGGAAAAGATTGCTCTGTGGCCGTCGTCTCGAAAGTCGCTCCCGAGGTGAAGACACGGAACGGGGACAAGTATATACGAGGACAAAGGGGATTACACCCAGGAACGGGGGAAAACACCCGTACGGCATTTAAAGCATCCTGCGCCTGATCTCCTGCTTCGAGGCGTGTTTGACATGCGGCGGGTATTGCTCTAGAGTTTAGCGAAACGGCAACGGGAGGAGATGTGTTCTGATGGATTGGGGCATGAAAAACAGGATGGCCCGCATTATAAGGCCCGATACCGGAAGGGCGGTCATGCTCGCCCTTGACCACGGCTACTTCCTGGGTCCCACACACCGCCTTGAGATTCCCAGAGAAACCATAACCCCCCTTCTTCCCTACGCCGACACCATAATGCTAACGAGGGGAGTGCTGAGAACCTCGGTCGACCCCGACTCGGGAGCCAACGTGGTGCTGAGGGTTTCGGGGGGAACGAGCATAGCGGGTCCCCACCTTGAGGACGAGGGAATCACCGTGGATTTCGAGGAGGCGATAAGGCTTAACGTCGCGGGGGTAGGGCTCTCCGTCTTTGTCGGAACCGAGTTTGAGAGACAGACCCTTCTGGGGCTCTCAGAGCTTGTTAACCAGGGGGAGAAGTACGGCATCCCGGTTCTCGGGATAACGGCCGTCGGAAAGGAGCTTGAAAAAAGGGACTCGAGGTACCTGGCGCTTTGCTGCAGGATATGCGCCGAGCTCGGGGCGCGTATTGTCAAGACCTATTACTGCGAGGATTTCGAGAAGGTGACCAGTAGCTGTCCGGTTCCCATAGTAATCGCGGGCGGCCCTAAGCTTGATACCGAAATGGATGTTTTCAACATGACTCACGAGGCGATATCAAGAGGCGCCGCGGGAGTGGACATGGGAAGGAACATCTGGCAGCGCGACAATCCCGTCGCGATCATAAGGGCGATACGCGGCATCGTTCACGAGAACATGACCCCGAAGCAGGCCCACGAGCTTTTCACGGAACTAAAAGAAGAAAGCTCCTGACATGCGTGCCGCAGTCTACCACACAAACAGCGACATAAGGATTGAGGAGTTTCCCCGTCCCGAGCCGGGCGAGGGAGAGATGCTGATCAGGATCAGGGCGAGCGGAATCTGCGGAAGCGATCTCATGGAGTGGTACAGGGTGCCGAAGGCTCCTTTGGTGCTGGGTCACGAGGTTGCGGGGGAGGTGGTCGAAACGGGACTTGGAGTGAGCAGGTTCCGTGCGGGCGACAGGGTGGTGGCCACCCATCATGTTCCCTGCGAGAACTGCCGCTACTGTTTTACCGGAAGGCACACCAACTGTCCCATGATAAGGGAATCAGGGTTTAACCCGGGCGGCTTCTCGGAGTTTGTGTGCGTGGCGCCGCCGAACGTGAAGCGGGGGGTTTTTCATCTGCCAGGTAACGTTTCCTTTGAGGAGGGATCGTTCACGGAGCCTCTTGGCTGCGTTACGAGAGCAATCCGGGCGGCAGGGCTTGAGCGGGGGGAGAGCGTAACGATTCTCGGAAGCGGCACGGCGGGACTTTTGTGCCTTCAGTACGTTCTTCATCTCGGTGCGGGGCCGGTTTTCGCGACCGATTCAAACGAGTTCAAGCTTCGTAAGGCCATGGAGTTCGGGGCCACTTGCGCTTTCAGTTCCGACGAGGATATCGCTTCGCTTGTAAGAGAAAACAACTCGGGATACCTCTCTGACATGGTGATAGTCTGCACCGGGGCGCAGGCCGCGATTAAAAGCGCTTTTGAGCTTGTTTCCCCGTCGGGGAAAATCCTTTTTTTTGCTCCTTCAGACCCTGAATTTACCCTTGATTTCCCTTTTAACGAATACTGGTGGTCGGGAGTGCGGGTCGTAAGTTCCTACGCGGCGGCTCCCGGGGACCTGGAAGAGGCACTTTCTCTAATAGAAAAAGGGGCTGTTGACGTGGGGAAGATGATTACCCACAGGTTTTCCTTGGAGGATATCCAGAAAGGCTTCACCCTCGCCGAGAATCCCGAGGAAAGCCTCAAGATCATGATAAATCCGTAGAACTCAGCGATTACCGCTGAGGGGAGTTTGAGCTATATCTGGGTAAGTGGTCTTAGAAGGTCCGGAACGGATATTCTCATCCCCTGTCTATTTCTTTTATCCTGTCGAGGATCTTGTTTGCGAGTTCGAACTTGCTCATGAGCGGAAGTTCTTCGATTCTCTCCCTGTCCACAAGCCACGCTATGTTGGTATCTTCCCCGAAGCCTGCCTGCGGTGCCGTGACGTCGTTTGCCACTATGAGGTCGAGGTTTTTCTCCTCAAGCTTTTTCTTGGAATTATTGACGAGGTTTTCCGTCTCGGCGGCAAATCCGACCAGGATCCTGTCTTTTTTATCCTTCCCAAGCGATTTCAGTATGTCCCGGGTCTTTTTAAGCGGGATTGAGAGTTCCTTTTTTGATTTCTTTATTTTCTGCTCCGATTTCTCACAGGGCGAGTAGTCGCTTACGGCCGCCGATTTTATGACTATATTAGCCCCTTCGAAGCGCTCGTGGATTCTCTCGTACATATCATTGCAGTCCGTTACCCGCACCACCTCCACTCCGTGGGGGTCAGGAAGGGAAGAGTGTCCCGAGACCAGGGTCGCCCGGGCTCCGCGAAGCCATCCAGCTTGTGCTATCGAGTAGCCCATCTTGCCGGTCGAGGGGTTAGATATGAACCTTACGGGGTCTATGTGCTCCCTGGTCGCCCCGGCGCTCACCAGTATGCTCTCTCCGGCGTAGTCCTGCGGCGTGACCGCTTTCTGGACCTCAAGAGCGATAACGTCCGTTTCGGCGAGCCTTCCCCTGCCGGTCCATCCGCAGGCGAGATCTCCCTCGCCGGGCTCCACTATGGTGAATCCGTGGCGCCTCAGTTTCTCCATGTTTTCCTGCACTATGGAATTTGAGTACATGTTCGAGTTCATTGCGGGGCAGATGATCACGGGAGCTTTTGTCGCCAGTATGACAGTCGCGAGCAGGCTGTCTGCTATGCCCGAAGCGATTTTACCTATGAAGGATGCGCTTGCGGGCGCGACCACTACGGCGTCGGCCTCGTCAGCGATCTTTATGTGACCTATTTCCGACTCGGATGTGAGGTCAAAGAGATTAGAGGCGACCTTGTTTCCGGAGAGGGTCTGGAGGGTTAAGGGGGTTATGAAGCGCTCGGCGTTTCTTGTCATTGCGCACCGCACTTCCGCCCCGTCTCTAACGAGAGACCTCACGAGTTCGCAGGACTTGTAGGCGGAGATGCCGCCCGTTATTCCCACTACTACGTTTTTTCCGCGAAGCAGTTCCATCAAATAAAAGTATATTCCCGCTGCGGAAATAGGCAATACACCGGGTAAAAGGCTGACCCGGGGCTAGGCCCTGTCTGTTACGGCTCCCTGGGAAGCTGAGGAGACAAGTCTTGAGTATTTCGCCAGCACGCCGGTTTTTTCCTTCGCGGCCGGTTTTTTCCAGGCTTTTTTCCTTCTTGCAAGCTCCCGCTTCGATACGTTAAGGGTTATTTCCCTGCTCCCAGCGTCGATCGTTATCTCGTCGCCGTTCTTTATAAGTGCCAGAGTGCCGCCGTCAATTGCCTCCGGAGTTATGTGCCCAACGACAAAGCCGTGGGTCCCGCCTGAGAAACGCCCGTCCGTGATAAGCGCCACGTCTCCTCCGAGTCCCTTGCCCATTACAGCCGCCGTGGGCGCGAGCATCTCCCTCATCCCGGGCCCGCCCTTGGGGCCCTCGTACCTAACCACTATCACATGCCCTTTCTTGACCCTGCCGCCGAGAATCGCCTTGAGGCTCTGCTCCTCGGAGTTAAACACCAGCGCCTTGCCGGTGAAGGAGTTGCCCTCCTTGCCCGTTATCTTTGCCACCGCCCCTTCAGGCGCGATATTGCCCTGGAGGATCACTATGTGGGCCGATTCCTTTATCGGGCTTTTCACCGGGTGAACTATCTTCTGTCCCCTGGGGTATCTTTTTACTCCGCGGAGGTTCTGCTTTAGGGTCTTGCCGGTCACCGTCATGCAGTCGCCGTGGAGAAGCCCCTCGTCAAGGAGGATTCTGAGCAGAGGGGTGAGCCCTCCTATCCCGCAGAAATCAGACATCATGTACTGTCCGCTGGGTTTCAGGTCGGCTAGGACGGGAACCTTTTTGCCGACTCTCGTGAAGTCGTCTATGGTGAGCCTTACCCCGGCGGCGTTTGCCATGGCGAGCAGATGAAGAACCGAGTTAGTTGAGCCCCCGAGCGCGACGACTACGGTTATGGCGTTAAGAAAGGCTTTTTTCGTCATGATGTCCCGCGGCGTTATGTTTTCCCTTATGAGGTTAACGACCGCCGCCCCTGCGTTCTTGCAGTCAGCCACCTTGTCTTTTGAGATGGCTGCCTGGGCCGAGCTGTTGGGAAGACTCATCCCGAGGGCCTCTATTGCCGAGGCCATGGTGTTTGCGGTGTACATTCCCCCGCAGGAACCTGGTCCCGGAATGGCGCAGGATTCTATTTCCTTTAGCTCGGAGTCGGTGATGTCGTTGTTTGAGTGCGCCCCCACGGCTTCGAACACCGAGACGATGTCCACGTCTTTTCCCCTGTAGTTGCCCGGAAGTATCGTCCCGCCGTAGACGAACACAGAAGGCCTGTTGAGCCTCGCCATCGCCATCAGGCATCCCGGCATGTTCTTGTCGCATCCCCCTATGGCCACGATGCCGTCGAACCCCTCTCCGGCGGTCACCGTTTCGATCGAGTCGGCTATGACTTCCCTGGATACGAGGGAGTACCTCATACCCGGGGTTCCCATGGATATTCCGTCGGATACGGTGATGGTGTTGAAGATTATGGATTTTCCCCCGGCCTTGTTCGCTCCCGCGGCCCCGTGTCTTGCAAGCTGGTCTATGTGCATGTTGCACGGCGTTACCATGCTCCAGGTCGACGCTATCCCCACGACGGGTTTCTTGAAGTCCCTGTCGGTAAAGCCCACTGCCCTCAGCATGGAGCGGCTCGGCGCCCTGTGCGTTCCTTCTACGTAGATCGAAGAGTATTTCCTGGGGGTTTCTTTTTTTTGGGGGGTTTTCGTTGCCAATAAAGTATTCCTCCTTGTGTTGACCGTAGTGCATTCGGCTGCTCGGTTATCGGGATAAATTCTAACTTAAAATTACTTTTCGCGCGATGACGGGAAGACAGATCTTTCAAACGGTATTTCGATCAGGGAGGGACCTTCCCAGAGCATCCGAAGCGGCACTGCGTAGAGCCTGTCTCCGAATCCGGCGGATATCTCGCCGTCATAAAGCACAACTCCTCCGATAGGGGTCGCTGATTGCAACATCAACTATTAAAAACCTTGTCATTTCAGAACCTTAAGCAAAAAAGTACGCAACGCTGAATCGTTGGCAAATTCCGCATCCAGAACAGGAGATTTCACGTCCGGTTCTCGAAGTTGCCAAGAATACACCTAGCAGGAAAATAAGAATTAGTGATATTGGTATGTCACAACTCCAAACCGTTGAAGTCGGAACGACTTTACTCACGATCAGCGAATAGGCGCTGCGTACAAAAGCCCCCCCGCTTTCCAGGAAGCGTTAAGCCCCCTTTCAAGCGCTAGAGGAGTCTTAGGCCCCAGATGCCTTTCGAATATCTCCCCGTAGTTGCCTACGGCTGAAATTGCGTTAACGGCCCACTTCTTGTCAAGACCGAGCATTTCGCCCATGCTGCCTTCGGTGCCTAGAAAACGGTTCATACCCGGATTGTTTCCAGGCTTTTTAGCGAGTTCCTTGACGTTTTTCTGGGTGATGCCCATCTCTTCTGCGATAATCAGCGCGTTAACCACCCATTTTCCGATATCAGCCCAACGGTCATCGCCGTGGCGCACCGCGCCGCCCAGGGGTTCCTTTGAAATGATTTCGGGAAGAATCATATGCTCCGAAGGATTTTTCAGCGCCGCTCGAGTGGAGGCTAAAGCCGACGCGTCGGTTGTGTATACGTCGCATCTTCTGCTTTCATACATGATGATGCTCTCTGCGTTGGTTCCGGTATTGAGATGCTCGTACTTCATTTTGTTGAATCTGAAGTAATCCGCCAGGTTAAGTTCCGTGGTGGTGCCGACTTGGACGCACACCGAAGCCCCGGCCAGCTGTGTTGCTGACGTTACCCCAAGACTTCTGCGGATTAAAAAGCCCTGACCATCATAGTAGTTGATGGGCAGGAAGGTCAGTTTCAGGTCAGCGTCGCGACTCAGCGTTTCGGTGGTGTTGCGGAACAGTATGTCGCCTTCGCCAGCATTTAGCTGGGCAAAACGCGTTCTGTTCGTAGACGGCACGAAATTTACCTTGTCCCCGCTTCCCAGCACGGCAGCGGCTACGGCGCGGCAGAAATCTACATCAAAGCCCTGCCAGCCGCCTTTTCCGTCCGGAGAGGCGAATCCGGCCAAGCCCGATGAAACAATACAGTTGAGCTTGCCCCGCGCCTTCACATCCTCAAGGGTGCCGGCATCAGCCATGACTGTGAATGAAAACAGTACGGCAATAATTACCAGAAAATTTGTTGCTCTCATATCTGTTTTTCCATTAGTGATTCAGTATCTGGCTTAAAAACAGCTTCGTTCTTTCATGCTGCGGGTTCAGGAAAAAGTCATCGGGGTTGTTCTCCTCAATTATTTCTCCGTTGTCCATGAAGATGACGCGGTCGCCGACAGTTCTTGCGAATCCCATTTCATGGGTCACGCATATCATAGTGATCCCTTCGCTTGCCAGCTGAATCATCACATCCAGCACTTCCTTGATCATTTCGGGGTCAAGTGCCGATGTGGGTTCGTCAAACAGCAGTATCCGGGGTTTCATGCAGAGACTTCGCGCTATCGCCACGCGCTGCTGCTGGCCCCCGGAGAGCTGACCCGGGTACTTGTCCGCCTGCTCGGGGATCTTGACTCTTTCTAGGTATTCCATGGCAATTGCGTTTGCCTCCGCAAGAGGCATTTTTCGGACCCATATGGGGGCAAGGGTGCAGTTCTCAAGCACCGTCAGATGCGGAAACAGGTTGAAATGCTGAAAGACCATGCCCACCTCGCGCCGAATGATCTCGATGTTCTTGATGTCATGGGATAATTCTATTCCCTCAACGAAGATTTCTCCCTGCTGGTGTTCCTCCAGCCGGTTGATGCATCTGATTAATGTCGATTTTCCCGAACCCGATGGGCCGCATATAACGATTTTTTCCCCGACTTCGACATTAAGATTGATGTTTTTAAGCACGTGGAACTTGCCGTACCATTTGTGCACATCCCGCATTGTTACCGCATAGTTGCCCGCGGCCGATTTTGTTTTCTCATTCGCTGATTCAGGTTTTTGGGTCATTTGTGCCATGCTCCTTATCTTTTATGATCGGTTTCCAGTTTCTTTTCAAGGTGCTGCGAATATCTTGCCATCCCAAAACAGGAGATAAAAAAGAATATTGCCACGAACAGATAAACCTCGGTGGAGAGCCCCGTCCACCTTGTATCTGCGAGAGACGCCCTGCCTATTCCAAGCGGATCCAGAAGTCCGATAATAATTACCAGTGTCGTATCCTTGTATAGTCCGATAAAAGTGTTCACTATGCCGGGTATGGAAATCTTGATCGCCTGGGGCAATACGATCAGCCTCATGGCGGACCAGTAGTGAAGCCCCATCGAATCCGCGGCTTCGAACTGTCCTTTCGGTATTGCCTGCAGACCTCCACGTATAACTTCCGCCATGTATGCCGACGCGAAAAGGGTAACCATAATCAGTACGCGCAGCAGAAGATCGAAAGTCACTCCTGGAGGGAGGAAATAATTAAGCATCGTTGAAGCTACGAACAGAAGAGTAATCAACGGTACTCCGCGGATAAACTCAATGAAGCCTATTGAAAATATCTGGATGGCGGGGAGCTTCGACTGACGACCCAGAGCCAGCAGAATCCCGATCGGTAATGAAAACCCGATGCCGGTTATCCCTATGACCAGGGTAAGCATGAAACCGCCGAACTGATCGGTTTCAACAGGTGTAAGACCTAGTCCTCCGACCAGAAGCCACGCGGTGACGAATGGGAAGGCGACCGCGATATGAAGAGCGTATTTGCGATAAGGCGCTTTTTCAAAGAGTATCGGAAAGAGAGTGAATATCAGCAGGACAAGTGAAAGATTCACCCGCCAGCGCTCAGCGACTGGGTAAAAACCATAGGTGAACAGGTTAAGACGTTCACCTATGACTGCCCAGCACGCACCGCCAGCCTTGGCGCTGCATTCATCCCTACTTCCCCCGGTAAATGCCGCGTCAAGAAACAGCCAGTCCACAAGCGCGGGAACGGTTTCAATCAGGAACCAGAACGCCAGAAGCGTTAAGACTATGTTTGTGGCACTTGAGAAAAAATTTTTTCTTGTCCAGGCGTAGATTCCTATTACGTTACGAGGCGGCGGAAGATCGGGGTGTTCTCCAACTTTGTAGTTTTTTTGGTTTATAGCTATTTCCTCCTAACGTTCAACCAGCCTGATTCGTTTGTTGTAGATGTTCATCGCGAAGGATATTAGCAGGGATAATGAGAGATACAGCAACAGCACGATAATCATGCATTCTATTTCCCTGCCCGTCTGGTTAAGCGTAATGCCGCCGATGGTGGCGACTATATCCATGTAGCCGATCGCGATGGCCAGCGATGAATTCTTGGCAAGGTTAAGATATTGCGAGGTAAGCGGTGGCACTATTACCCTCAGCGCCTGGGGAATCACGACCAGATTAAGCGTTCTGCCGTGGTTTATCCCAAGGGCCAGGGACGCTTCTGTCTGCCCGTAATTGACGGAGATGATGCCGGCCCTTACTATCTCGGCGATAAACGCGGCTGTATACAGGGAAAGTGCAATCCAAAGTGCGGTGAATTCAGGCCTGACCACCATACCTCCGCTAAAGTTAAATCCCGTCAGCGCGGGTATCTCAAACGTGATCGGACCACCTATCAGAAAATAGGAGATAAGCGGAATTCCCAGCACGGCCCCCAGCGATATCCAGAACACCGGGTAGTGCTCTCCCGTTTTTCTCTGTATATCCGCCGCATATCTGCGGAACCATATTGTGAAAACAATTCCCGCGGCGAACAGGCCCAGAATCACCAGAAACAGAGGTTCAAAAATCGGTTTGGGAAGAAAAAAGCCGCGATTAGTCAGAAACGCGATATCGCCGAGACTTTGCGCCTCTCTGGGCACGGGAAGCGTATTAACTATGATCCCGTATACAAGGAGTATGTGGAGCAGTACGGGTACATTCCTTACGTAATCAATATAGATGTGGGCAAGCTTGCTTGCCAGCAGGTTTTTCGACAGCCGCAGAACGCCCAGCGAGAATCCAAGAACCGTTGCCAGAACTATGCCGCTTACCGCCACCAGAAGGGTGTTTAGAATCCCCACCAGCATTGCGCGGAAGTGAGTGGAACGGGACGAGTATTCTATTAGATGCTGGTTTATATCATAGCTTGCGGGCTCCTGGAGATAGCCGAAACTAAACCCTTTGCCTATTGCTTCAAGGTTGACAACGGCATTTCTTACTAGGTAGGCGAACAATCCGAAGATCAGCACGACTGCGAGGATCTGAATAATAACGGATCGGGAGTGCTCATCCCTCCACAATCGAGACAGAGAAGCTCTTGGATCCATCACATTCGTGCTGCGGCTTCGGATTGAATCATTATTGACGTTTACTCACGATCAGCGAATGGGCGCTGCGTACAAAATTCCCCCTGCTTTCCAGGAAGCGTTAAGTCCCCTTTCAAGCGCTAGAGGAGTCTTAGGCCCCAGATGCCTTTCGAATATCTCCCCGTAGTTGCCTACGGCTGAAATTGCGTTGACGGCCCACTTCTTGTCAAGACCGAGCATTTCGCC
>JAJEGO010000005.1 GCA_022819805.1 Candidatus Dadabacteria bacterium | reverse complement strand
CTTGCAAATTTAAAGTTTATCTTTTAAAATGCAAGGATGATAAAACGTCACGCATACCATCAGGTGGAGGAGGCTCTCGGTCGGCAGGCCGCGGTAGCGCTGATCGGTCCCCGTCAGGTCGGCAAGACAACGCTTGCGCTTGAGATTGGCAAAAAGACGGACGCACTCTATCTCGACCTTGAAGCCAGCGCGGACCGCAGAAAGCTCGCTGACCCCGCGCTGTTTCTCGAGCCTTACGAAGACCGCCTGGTAATCCTGGATGAGGTTCACCGCGTTCCGGAGCTTTTTTCCGAGTTGCGCGGTCTGATTGACCGGGGAAGGCGGCGGGGTCACCGCACGGGCCGTTTTCTGGTGCTCGGGTCGGCCTCCGTTGACTTGCTGAGACAGTCCGGTGAGAGTCTGGCGGGACGGATTGAGCATGTTGAACTGAATCCGCTGAGCGTGTCTGAAGCGGCGCCCGACAACGATCTGGTGACCTCGCTCTGGGTGCGCGGTGGCTTTCCCGACAGTTTTCTCTCCCGGAACAACAAAGACAGCCTCGCCTTCCGCCGCAACTTCATCCGAACCTATCTTGAGCGCGACGTTTCGCAGTTCGGGTGGCACATCCCGGCCCAGACGCTTGAACGGCTCTGGACCATGCTGGCCCATGGCCAGGGAACCCTGCTTAACGCCTCGAGGATTGCCTCCGGTCTTTCGGTCAGCGCTCCGACTGTAAACGGATACATAGACCTGCTGGCCGATCTTCTGCTGGTGCGCCGCCTTCCGCCGTTTCACGCCAACGTGCGGAAACGTCTCGTGAAGTCGCCGAAGGTCTATGTGCGGGACAGCGGTCTTGTTCACGCTCTGCTCGGCATAGAGGATTACAACTCTCTTGCCGGCCATCCGGTCGTCGGTCCGAGCTGGGAGGGTTTCGTCGTGGAAAATCTCCTGTCTGTCGTACCGCAAGGGACAAGGACAAGCTTTTACCGGACTTCCGCGGGCGCGGAGATCGACCTGCTGCTAGAGCTTCCGGGAACCCGCGGTCCGATAGCGATCGAAATCAAGCGCTCTCTCTCCGCTACCCTGTCAAGGGGTTTCCGAAACGCCATTGAAGATATAGGGCCCGCGCGCTCATTCGTAGTCACGTCGGGTGCTGACCGGTATCCCCTCGCGAAAAATGTCGAGGCCATTGGTCTTCGGGACATGGCGTCTTTTCTGACGGAAATGTAAGGATTCTACCAAAGAGGAATGCGTGTAATCGACCTGTCACTTTCATTGCAACAGTACGACAGGTCAGAATCTGTTCTGTCTCGGAAAATCAGGTGGCAGGAGGCGATTAGCAGCCAGAATTGCATTTTCGGGGAAACTTAATCCAGTGGCTTTGCAGAATTCCTCAGGAACCGAAGAATCATTCCATAGCCTTGAACTTTTCGTACCGCATTGCCAGGCGATCTCTATCGGGATAGTCCTGTTTTCGTTTAGGAAGTCTGAGCTTTTTGCCTCCAAGCTGCTTGAGTGCTTCAAGTGTTGGACCGTCGTTTTGATCAAGCAGACGTTTTGAGACATGAAGTCCGTAGTCAGGATCAATTCCTATGAGATGGCTGTCAAACGCCGCGTGATGGATCTTAGAGAGTAGCAGGCCATTTGGGATTACCGGTTGACCAAATTCCGGGTCCACATCGGGGATTATATGGGCTGCGTCAAGCAGGCGTCTTTCGGGAATGCCGGATAAGGCACATCGTTCTTTATAGGCAGCGAGAATCGATTCGCGGAACTGTCCTTGATGAACCCGCTGTTTAACCACTTGAAAGGCATAACGCCTGTCCTCTGGAGTTTCAGGGGGAACTATTTCTTTCCGGTCTGGTCTACCGAAAAGGACTTTAGCCTTCAAGGTGTCTTCGTCCCAGCCACCGATGAAGACAGGGGCTATTGCTTGATACTGGCCGGGAGCGATTCCAAGAAAATAGATTACAGGGATTTGGTTTTCAAATGCTTCGCGAAGCCATCTGTTGTCTGCGGCATTGGGGTTAGTACCCATAAACGCATAGTCTATTGATTCCAAGCTTTCAAAAATCTTCCTGTGAATATCTATCTGGTCCTCATACCAGATCTTGCCTCCGGGTCTCGGGAAGACCGTTTTGATCGAGAGAAGAAATTTCATTTCCTTCGGTTTGAATATGCCGCGCTGTGGATTTACTAGTGGTATACGCCTGCCTTCGAAGGTAAAACCCTTCCTGATTTCTTCTGCAGGCAAGTGGTTATAGATTGCGCTCAGGGCCTTGACCCGTTCAAAAGCCGCTACCCGCATACGGCTGTCAAGGTCGGCGTGCGAACCACTCATAAATGCAATTATATACTAAAGGATTCCAAAAACGATAAGAAAACTTACGAGGAGCAGATTGGCTACTGCCAGGGGGAAAAGCCTCTTCCAGCCGAGACCCATTACCTGATCATACCTGAACCGAGGCAAAGTCCATCTTACCCAGATAAACAGGAAGAGTAAGAAAAGGACTTTGCCGATAAATACAAACGGCGGCAGATACCAGTGCGTGTTGATATCGATGCCGAACCACCCTCCGAACGGTAAGGGATACCAACCACCCAAAAACAAACAAGTTATCATGCACGAAGCAACTATCATATGAGTATATTCAGCCATGAAGAACATTGCAAATTTGATACTGCTGTATTCGGTGTGATAGCCGGCAACTATCTCAGGTTCCGCTTCCGGCATATCAAACGGAAGCCTGTTGGTCTCGGCAAACGCCGAGACGACGAAAACCACAAAGCCTATAAAGGACGGTATTATGAACCACATCGTCTCCTGCGCCTCGATTATGTCCCCGAGTCGAAGCGAACCCGTTATGGCGATTACCCCCAGTATGGAGAGACCCAGAGCGAGTTCGTAGCTTATCATCTGCGCAGCGGCCCGGAGGCCCCCCAGAAGGGAGTACTTGCTGTTAGAACCCCACCCGCCGAGCACCACGCCGTATACGCTTAGAGAACTTATTCCGAGCACGTAGAGAAGGCCGATGTTTATGTCGGCTATCTGGAACCTTATAAACACGGGATCCTGCAAAAATCCGAAAAGGTCAGTGTGAACCCCCTTTCCTATGGGAATCACCGCGAGGGCGGCAAGGGCCGTAACAAGCGCGAAAGCCGGGGCCATTATATACATGGTCTTATTTGCCTTCGGGGGAATGATGTCTTCTTTGAAGATGAATTTTATGCCGTCTGCAAGAGGCTGGAGAAGCCCCGAGGGCCCGACCCTGTTCGGTCCGTAGCGGTCCTGTATGAAGGCGCTTAACCTTCTTTCCGCGAAGGTGAGATAGGCGACCACCGTCAGAACGACGAAAAAGACAAGCGCTATCTTTGCGACCGCTATTGTTATTAGAAGTGGAGTCATTTACCCGTGCTGTGTTCGAGGGCTTTTCCGACGGCACCTATCCTGTCGTAGCTCATCCCCCCGTATCCGGGAGCCTTGAGGCTTATGTCATCCATCACGTCCGAAGCGGAGCCGTAGCTGAACAGGGCTTTGTCGAGCCGCTCCCCGATCATGCACAGTATCTCCCATCCGGGCTTTGCCTTTCCGGGAGGAGAAATGGCCTCTCGTATTTTCTGAACCCGTCCGGCGTCGTTTGTGAAAGTTCCGTCTTTTTCATAAGGGCTTGCCGCGGGAAGTATTACGTGGGCGTATCTCGCGGTCTCGGTGAGCTTGTAGTCAATAACGGCGAGAAACCCGATTTTCTCAAGCGCGCGGGAGAGCGCGTACTTCTCTTGGTCGGAAACAAGCTCAAACAGGTCTGCTCCAATCACGACGAGAGTATCGATCCTGCCGGCAAGCAGCGAGTCAATCGTTGTTTTCATATCCTCTCCGTTTACCTGTGCCATGAGGTTCCTGGCTCCCGCGCTGTTTGGATACGGATCATTGCTTACGAGATCGAATTTCTTCTCTATCTTCTCGGTTCCCGCAGCGCAGATTGCCGGGCAGTCTCCAAGTGCGGATGAAAGCTTCGCCGCAAGGAACATCTCCTCGTTTGTAAGCACGGCCGACCCCGCAATCGCGCAGGATCCCGCGCCGCCCGACTTTATTGCCGAGAGCCTGGCGCCAACGCTGTTAACCGCGTTTTCCCAGGAGGCTATCTCATAGTCTTTGTCGTTTCTCATTATTGGATCCTTAAGCCTGGTTGACTCTTGGATCTCCTTGTAATCGAATCTTCCCCGATCGCATATCCAGTGCCCGTTAACTTCCTCGTTTATTCTCGGGCGTATGCGGGAAACCTCTCCTTTTCTCGGGTCGACGCCCACGGTGATGTTGCACCCGTTGCTGCAGAGAGAGCACACGGAGTCTGTGAATTCCATGTACCAGACCCTCTCTTCGTGAAGCGTGTCCTTGGGAAGCAGGGCTCCGACCGGGCAGATGTCAATCACGTTTCCGGCAAGTTCGTTATCAAGCGTTTTCCCGGGGAAAACTGAGATTTTCTTCCGAAAACCCCTTCCCGTGGTTCCAAGCTCATGGGTTTTCGTCACCTCATCCGTAAAGCGTACGCACCTGGTGCACATGATGCACCTGTTGGCATCGTACATTATGCGGTCGCTCAGGTAGCTTTTCTGCCTTACCTTCTTGTTCTCGGGACCGCCGACCCTGCTGTAGCCGGGACCGTGAGCGAAGGTGGTCATCTGGAGCGGACATTCTCCGCCCTTGTCGCATATGGGACAGTCAAGCGGGTGATTTATGAGAGTGAACTCCACGGCCGCCTTCCTGGCCTCAAAAGCTTTCTCGGTGTCTGTTTTGACCATGAGACCGTCTCTAACGGTCACGTTGCACGCGGGGAGAACCTTGGGAACGCCTTCAACTTCCACGAGGCACTGCCTGCACTGGGCGACTACGCTCAGCGAGGGGTGATAGCAGAAGTGGGGGATCTCTATCCCGGCCACCGCGGCGGCCTGGATGACGTTCAGTCCGTCGTCCACGTCAAGTTCAATTCCGTCGATGGTTATCTTGGGCATAGAGAGGGCTCAAGGGAAAAACGATTAGCGTAAATACTATCAGAGAAAGTGCTTTTGACAAGTCAGGCGTTTTTGTCCTTTTCAGGCGCCTGAAATCCGGTTTTCTCGTCCGTATCGTCTTCAAATTCTATGTTCTTTTTTATGTCGTCCTTGGCTCTTTGAAGCTCCCTTATTCCCCTGCCAAGGGTTCTTGCGACCTTGGGCAGTTCCTTGGGCCCCAGAACCACGAGGGCGATAAAAAGTATTATGAGTAATTCAGCCGTACCAAGTCCGAACATGGTTTTTTCTCCCAGCCTCTAATATAACCAAATCCGGGCGGCTAAGTAGCGATTTTATCGGTTTTTTTTGCGGGAGTCTTTATAAGAAGCGTTAACAAGGCCGTTACAAAAGACGCCGCCATCGCCACAATAAGGGAGTTCTGGTAGCTCTGGGTCATGTCGAAGAGAAATCCCGAGATGAGGGGACCGCTGATCGCGGCCAGGGAGAACCCTGTGCCGAAAATGCCGAAGATGCTTCCAAGCGACGTAAGGCCGTAGAATCTTCCCAGTATAGTCGGAAACATCGGAACCCATCCGCTGTAGAAAAAGCCGAACATGAAGCCGAACAGGTAAAGCGACCATACCTCCACGACCGACAGAATCAGGATTATTGAAGCTGCCTGAAGGAAATAACAGACAAACAGTATGCGCACGTCCTTCAGGATGTTGGTTACCACTCCCGAGAAGAAAATCCGCCCGATAATGCTTCCGACTCCTATGAAGGCGGGCGCGCCGGCCGCGACGAGAGGGGATATTCCCGATCCTACCGAGAAGTTGAAAAGGTTAACGATAATGATGAGAAAAGTGTTAAACCCGAAGAAAAAGGCGGCGTACATAAGCCAGAAGCTTGAGTGTGAAAACGCTTCCTTCGGGCTCCAGTCAGAGGCCCCCGTATCTTTCGCCGCATCCTCAGAGTTCTCTCCGTACGGCCTGAGTCCCATTTCCTCGGGGCGGTTTTTCACCAGAAGCGCGGAACACAGTATCACGGTAAAAATTACGGAGAGATAAACAAGGGCGCGCTCGTAACCAAATGATTCTATAAGCCAGGTGGTAAGCGGGTTTACCACCAGACCGCTTACAGGAACCCCCGCCGTGGCGACTCCTATTGCAAGCGCCCTTTTCTTAACGAACCACCTGCTTATGACGGTGACGGGCAGTATGTAGAGGAACCCGTCTCCTATTCCCACCATTACGCTGTAGGTCAGATAGAGTTCCCAGGTGTTCTCTGCATAAGCGGAGAGAAGAAAGCCGAATGCTCCTATGAGTCCTCCGAAGAAGGTGAGGTACCTGGCGTCGTGGGTGTCTATAAGCCTCCCGGCGAACACGAAGGAAAAGGCCATGCACACGCATCTCAGGGAGAAAAAGGACGATCCGACGGCGGTTGAGAGACCGAAGGCTTCGTTGAGGTAGGGGAGAAATATCCCGAACGAGTAGAGAACCATCCCGTCAAGCGTTATGAGCAGGTGCCCCGCTATGACTATGACCCATCCGTAAAAGAATCTGTTTCTAAGCATAGGTTTTTCTGTTGGAAATGGAATTTCGCCGCCCGGGGCTAATCAGAGAAGTTTCCGAAAGTCGCCGTGTCCTCTGAGGTCGGCGAGTGTTTTGAGGGGAAACGTTTTTTCCTCTCCGGTCCTCATGTTGCGAAGCGAAAAGACTTTTTTCCGAAGCTCGTCATCTCCGATAATAACGGAATACGCCGCCCCGGTCCTGTTCGCTTTTCTCATCTGGCTTTTAAGGCTCTTGTTTTCGTATTCAGTTTCGACCCGCATCCCCTTTTTTCTCAGGTCATCGGCTATTTTCGCCGCCTCGCCCCTGGCTTGATCCCCGATATGGATAATGCATACGAGCTGTTTTCTCCCCGGAGAACTCTTCCGGGTCCTGGTCTTCTCAAGCAGAAGCAATATCCTCTCAAGCCCCATCGCGAATCCCACGGCCGGGGTTTCCGGCCCTCCCATGCGCTCCACCAGGAGGTCGTATCTTCCCCCGGCGGCCACGGCGTTCTGGGAACCGAGCTTGTCAGTCGTTACCTCGAAGACGGTGTCTGTGTAGTAGTCAAGCCCTCTCACTATCCTTGGGTTAAGCCTGTAGGGTATGGATTTCTCGCCGAGAGAGGAGGTGAGAGCGTCCAGGTGCTCGTTGCTCTGTTCCGAGAGATAGTCCCGGATCGAGAAGGGAATCTCGGACGTTATCTCGCGGCATGCCCCGGTTTTGCAGTCAAGTATGCGTAGGGGGTTGGTGCCGAGGCGGTTCTGGCAGTTCTCGCAAAGGGAGTCTTTTTGCGGGGAGAGGAAGTCCGTAAGGGTTTTTTTGTACTGCTCGCGTTCTGCGGGCTTGCCTATCGAGTTAAGTTCAAGCTCCACGTGATCCGAGAGCCCGAGTTCCGTGATCGCAAGCCAGAGCATCGCGATTATCTCTGAATCCGCGAGCGGATCGCTGGAACCGAAAAGCTCGGCCCCTATCTGATTAAAGCTTCTCTGCCTTCCTTCCTGGGGTCTTTCGTGCCTGAACATCTCTCCCGAGTAGTAAAGCTTCGTGACGGGCGATTTTCTGTGGAGGGAATGCTCGATAAAGGCCCTCACCACTCCCGCAGTGCCCTCGGGTCTCATGGAAACCCACTCTCCCCCCTTGGTCTCAAACGTGTACATCTCCTTCTGGACGATGTCCGTGGTGTCGCCGAGACCCGTCGAGTAGACCCCGGAGGGTTCCAGAACCGGGATGATTATCTCGGAAAAACCGAAGCGCTCGAACACCTCTTTGGTTTTGCTCTCTACGAGCCGCAGTTTTTCCGTTTCGGGGTGAAATATGTCCTTGAATCCGTGAAGACGGGCCGCTTTCATAGTACGCTTTCCCGGGTGAACAGTTATCCCCGCGGGTTGGTTAAGGTTATACGCTCCTTAATCAAAAATAAAGTTCCCGATACCGAAGAGCGCTCTTCCGGAAGTACATGGGAGGGAAGGTCGGCGAATGCCGCTAGCAGGTCTGAACCCTTCGAAAACTGGGCGCTTTCAACCGACCTCTTGGAGATGTCTTCACGAGCCCGCGGCGGACAATACGGGCTTACCGCTTGAAGGAGTTAATTCGGGTCCACTTCTTCGCCTTGAAAATTAAAATATGTTTTTTGCGGTACACCCTGAGCGTCGTATGTGTCAACCACGTAGAGTCCGTCCGTTATGTCTCCATTTTCATTAAGCTCGATCGGACCCGAAAGCCCCTCGTAGTCAATGTCGTCGTTAACCATGGTTTCATCGGTAAGCGCCGCGGCGCAGGTGGCGTAACTGTGGCATTTCGCTCCACCTCTCGTGACCCCCTGGATTTCAGAGACATAATCGGAAGGGTTGTTGCTTCCGGCGCTTAAGGCCGCGAGACTGAGTACGACCACCGTGTCGTAGGCGTGCGCGGCAAAGTCACCGAAGTTAAACCGTTCTTTAAATTCTTCAAGCCTTTTGCCCGGAGGCGGAGTCGAAATTACCTGCTTGAATCCCTCAATTTCACCGTTTTCCTCATCCACATGCGGAAAAAGACTGACACTAAACACGAGTCCGTCCCCAACGTAATATCCGGTTCCCGGGGGAATTACTGAAGAATCCAGCAGACCTCTGATTATTTCTCCGCCCTCGTCAAAAACAAATAGCACTATGGATTCTACATCCTGTATTTCCGCCTCAACACGTGAGACCACGGCGGCGGCCGACTCCGAAACCATGGCGTCATCCGAAAAATCGGCGGGGTCATAGCTGACGACCTCGACCTGCCTGCCGTCAGCCTCTATTTCTTCTTTGACGAGTCTCGCAAGGGCTGTTCCCCACGGGTCAACACGATTCACTATAATAGTCTTGCCCTGAGTCTGCTTCGCCAGTATCGGCGCCTGGAAGAGGTCAGAGGGGGACACTCTGAAGAAAAAATGCTGGTTTCCACCGTCCACGAGTTCCTTGTTCATATCGGTAAGTGTAGGAGAAGTGGCCGAGGGCGAAATGGCGACCATTTCGTTTTCGACCAGAACAGGAAAAACCTCCACGGAGTCTGAGGAGTATGAAGGTCCTACTATGCCGCCGACGCCCATTTCAAGGAGCCTCCTCACGCTTGCGGCCGCTTCGCCCGCTTCCGCTCCCGCCTGGTAAGAGTTTCCACTTATGATCTCTATATTTCCCCCAGCCTTGTTGATGTCGCCTTTTGCGAGATTCACGGCCTCTATAAGAGCCGCGTTAAAATCTTCGCCTTCAGACAGGAGTGTTCCTATGCAGAAAACCTCCGCGCAATCAACTTTTGCCTCATCCTCCCCGTCGTCAGGACACCCCGAAGAGAATATTCCAATAAAAACCAAAAGCAGGACAGAACCCAAAATACTTAGCCTTTCCACAGCCGTATACCTCCAATTGAAATGTGTATTGCCATCACCGAATCTTCGATCCGCCGATGTTCTCTACGATTATATACCAAAACGGACCTGAACCGTTCAGTTTTTTACGATGATTTACTTATCGGTGAAAAGTTTATTGTTGTTTAATGCCTTGGGAAGGGAGGGACTATTCGTTTATAAGCTTTTCTTCGAATTCGCCGATGGGGATTGCGGCCAGGGTTTCTATGTGGACAGTGCCCCTTGAACCGAGTTCTATTACGATTTTCGTGATTGTTTCGTTATCCGGGGCTTCCACTATGTTAACGAAGTCATAGGGGCCGAGCGCCGCGTACTGGGCTTCTACCTTGGCGCCCATTTCCTCAAGCTCCCTGTTAACCTCGTTTATCCTCTCGGGCCTCATCTTTATGGTCCTTCTGCCCTCGTCGGTAAGGTTGCTAAGCATGATGTATTTGCCCATTTTTTCGCGCCTGCGCCCGGGATGTGTCAGTCCAGGGTCTTGTTCAGTACCTTTTCTATTTCGCTTTTCGGGACGGCGCCGACTATCTGCTCGGCGACCTCGCCGTTTTTAAAAACTATCAGGGTAGGGATGCTTCTTATGCTGAATTTCATGGTAGTCTCGGGATTCTCGTCCACATTCACCTTGCCTACCTTGACGGTGCCCTCGTAGTCATTGGAGATCTCCTCGATGACGGGCGAGAGAGCCCTGCAGGGACCGCACCAGGGGGCCCAGAAGTCGACCAGAACGGGGACTTCGCTCTCCATTACTTCCTTATCGAACGCGGAATCTACTACCTCGACTATGTTTTCGGATGCCATTTTAATCTCCTTGGGGGTTGTATGCCTATAAGGTAATAACAATTTATAATAATACAAGAAGAAGACCGCGGATGTTTTTCATCTGTAAGTACTGGCCGTTTGTTTGTGTATAATTTGGGAGATCTCAAAACGTGCCGACGCCGTACCGCGCCTCTTGATGTGACGTGTGCGGGTTTTTTACGGTTATCCTGAACAGTATGTTCCGGCAAGGGAGAAAAGCTTTGATTATGCGAACAAAAGTGTTTCTGCTTTTTTTATCTTTTTTTCTTTTTCCCGGGATCTCCCTTGCCCAGCCCCCCGACGCTCCCGTGGTGGTATCCCCGGTCGTCGAGAGAGAGGTGAAAAAACCCCTTAGGCTTGTCGGGGCGACGTTTCCCGCCAGAAAATCCGTCATATCAAGCGAGGTCGAAGGGGTGGTCGGGAAAATGAATGCCGAGGAAGGCCAGTACGTAAAGAAGGGCGAGACCCTTGCCGAGATAAAGAACGACAAGATCCGCCTTGCTCTCGAGCAGCTTAAAAACGAAAGGAAAGAAGCCTTGGCGAAGGCCGAGCTTTCGGAAAAAGACTTCGCGAGGATGGAAGAGCTTTACGACAAGGGCATTATTTCCGACGGAGATTTTGACAGGGCAAGCACCCAGAGAGAGTCCGACCGGGCCGGGCTTCTTAGTCTTGAAAGCCGCATCGAGATCGCCGAGTACGATCTCGCGGCGTCGAAAATCGCCGCTCCCTATAACGGCTACGTGACCAAGCACCACGCCGAAGCGGGGCAGTGGCTCGGTATCGGGGACCAGGTGGTCTCCTTTGTGGACATAGACACGATAGAGGTGATGGCGGGGGTGCCCGAGAGGTACATAGACGACATAAAAGAGGGTATGGAGGTCGAGGTTATACTGCCCTCCCACAGTCGGCTGACCGTTCCCGGAAAAATCTCCTCGATCATTCCCGACGCGGATCCCAGAGCCGTGTCTTTTCCGGTAAGGGTAGTGCTTGAGAATCCCGATCATGCGATAAAATCCTCGGCTTCCGCCGTAATCATGGTAAGGATCGGCGAGACCGAGAAAATAAAGCTTGTCCCGAAAGACTCCATAGTAAGTTCCCCCCAGGGCGCTACGGTTTTTGCCGTGAGAGAAGGTCTTGCGCATCCGGTGCCGGTAGAGAAGAAGGGCTGGTATGAGGGATTCGTGCACGTAGAGGGGGACGTAAGGGGCGGCGAGAGCGTGGTCGTAAGAGGAAACGAGAGACTCAGGCCCATGCAGAAAGTCAGAATCGCTGACACCATAGAGCAATGAAGCTTGTCGAGACCTCTATAAAGAACCCCGTGACCGTCGCCGTAGGCGTCATCTTCATAGTTATTTTCGGGGCCATCTCGATTTTCAGGATCCCCGTTCAGCTCACTCCCGATGTTGAGACGCTCAGGGTTACGGTGAGCACTTTCTGGAGGGGGGCGAGCCCCTTTGAGGTCGAAAGCGAGGTAGTAAACGAGCAGGAAGACGAGCTTCGGGGAATAACGGGTCTCAGGAGACTTGACAGCGAAAGTTCCGAGAATTCGTCCGAGGTAATACTCGAGTTTGAAACCGGCGCCGACATTGACTCCAAGGTGGTCAAGGTATCGAACAGGCTTGACCAGGTAAAGGAATATCCTGACGAGGTAGACAGACCCGTAATAACCACGGTCGACCCAAGGGCAAATGCCATGGGGTGGTTTATTCTGAAGCCCCTTGCCGACAATCCCACGGATATAAACTTCTATTACGATTTCGCCGACGACACAATCCGCACCAGGCTTGAGAGGGTTCCCGGAGTGGGAGCTTCAAACGTGTTCGGCGGAAGGGAACGCCGCATAGAGGTTCTTTTCGACCCCGCCGCGCTTGCAAAAAGAGATATCACCATAGCCGAGCTTGCCGCTTCCATTGACAGGGAGAATGAGAATTTCAGCGCCGGCTCATTTGATGAGGGCAAAAGACAGTATCTCGTCAGGACCGTCGGGGAGTACAGGACCACGCGTGATATAGGAAACATAGTAGTGGCCACCGCGCAAAGCGGCCTTCCTGTTTACCTAAGAGACGTTGCCACTGTCCGCCTCGGATACGAAGATCCAGACTACACCGTAAGGCAGAACGGAGAGCCCTGTATCGCCGTTAACGTGCTTCGCGAGAGTGGCGCTAACTCAATAGAGGTTAAGGAAGCCGTCTTCGCGGCCGTGGAGGAACTAAACGCGGGTGTTCTCAAGGATAACGGACTATACCTTTTCAACGTTTACGAGGAGACCGGGTACATAAAAAACGCGATAAAGCTTGTGAGGGGCAATCTTATTATAGGCGGCGTGCTCGCTATAGCGGTTCTTCTTCTTTTCTTGAGAAGCGCGAGCAGCACGATGATCGTGGGAATTGCGATACCGTCAAGCGTCATAGGAACGTTCATAGTCTTTGAGGCGCTCGGTCGTACGATAAACGTGGTGAGCCTCGCGGGGATGAGTTTCGCCGTCGGCATGGTCATAGACAACTCCATCGTGGTCCTTGAAAACATATACCGTCACATGCAGATGGGAAAATCAAGGGTCCAGGCGGCCTATGACGGCACGACCGAGGTCTGGGGAGCGGTGCTTGCGAGCACCCTCACCACAGCCGCGGTGTTTATTCCCATTATATTCATCCAGGAACAGACCGGACAGCTGTTTCGGGACATAGCCATAGCGATAAGCGTCTCCGTCATACTTAGCCTTCTTGTTTCCATAACCGTCATTCCGTCTGCGTCCTCAAAGTACCTCTCCGCAAAGGGCGCAGAAGGTCTTGAGCGCCTTAAACTCATGTCGCGGCTGCTTGTCTTCTCGGGCAAGGTGTCGGGGTTCATAAACGACTTCACCGAGCGGATAATGACAAGCGTTCGGAAGAGGGCGATCCTGGTGGGTTCCTTCACCCTTTTATCCATACTGCTGATAATCGCCGTTTTCCCCAAGACCGAGTATCTGCCCACGGGAAACAGAAACCTGTTTTTCGGGATACTTATCCCGCCTCCCGGATACAATTTCGAGGAATATACCGCCATCGGAAAACAGATCGAGGCGGATCTCGAGCCCTACATAAACGAGAGGACCTCGGCTGAGAGGGACCTTCCCCGGATAAAGAACTTCTTCTACGTCGCGAGAGGGAAGCAGATTTTCATGGGCGCGGTCGCCGAGAAAAGAAAGGACCTCAAAGAGCTTTTTCCCGTTCTTCAAGAGACTGTATCCAAAATTCCGGGGACCTTCGGCGTAATAATTCAGCCGAGCATCTTTAACGCTAACATAGGAGAGGGGAGGTCAATAGACGTCCACGTTACGGGGGATGATCTCGAAGAGATACTGAGGACCGCGAGAAGCGTGTTTTTCATGTCCATGGAGAGCATTCCCGGGGCCCAGGTAAGGCCGATTCCGAGCCTTGATCTCGGAAACCCGGAGATCCGCATCGTTACCGAGCGGGAAGCTGCTTCCCGGGTCGGGATCACAAACAGCGAGCTTGGGTTTACCGTGAGGTCCCTTATAGACGGTGTTGAGGCAGGCGAGTTTAACCTCGAAGGGCAGGAGATCGACATAGTTCTGCGGGCGCGGCAGGATTTCTCCGAGAGAACGCAGGACATAGAAAACATAATGATCACTTCTCCAAGCGGGCAGGTGGTTACTGTGGGAGCGGTCGCCAGAGTAAGTCTTGAGAACGGCCCGGAACAGATAAATCACTACGAAAGGCAGAGGGTGATAACGATACAGATAACCCCTCCCGAGGAAGTTACGCTTGAAGAGGCGATCGAGACCGTTAACTCCGATATAATCTCCGTGCTCGAGGGAAGCGGCCAGGTAGGCGAGCGGACCAATTTTATTCTTGCCGGAACCGCAGACAAGCTCGAAACGGCAAAAGATGCGCTTCAGTGGAATTTTCTGCTGGCGGTAGTCATATCGTTTCTCCTCATGGCGGCTCTTTTTGAGAGTTTTCTCCACCCGCTTGTTATTCTGGTCACCGTTCCGTTCGCCTCCTTGGGGGGGTTTATCGGGCTTTTCATACTTAACCTGTTCACATACCAGCCGCTTGATATACTGACGATGCTTGGCTTCGTGATTCTCATAGGAATAGTCATCAACAACGCCATACTCATAGTTCACCAGGCGCTTAACAACATCCGCGCGGGTATGGAGGAGCAGACTGCCGTGCGTGAATCGGTAAGGGTGAGGATAAGGCCGATTTTCATGAGCACCCTCACAAGCGTATTCGGCATGCTCCCCCTCGTGCTTGCCCCGGGAGAAGGCTCTGAGCTCTACAAGGGCCTTGGAAGCGTCGTGGTCGGCGGACTGGTTCTTTCCACGGTTTTCACGCTGTTTCTGATCCCTTCGGTTTTCAGCCTCATGCTTGAGTTCCGGAAAAGGTTTTCGGTCTTATGAAACCGGTTTTGTTTGTGGCATAATAAACCTCTTGACTGAACATTGACAATTACCTGGAGGAAACCTTAAATGGCTAAGACAAAATACAGAGTGGAATCCGATTCCATGGGAAAGATGAAAGTCCCCTCGGACGCCTATTACGGAGCCCAGACGGCAAGGGCGGTTGAGAATTTCCCCATAAGCGGCCGTACTCTTCCAAGGGAATTCATAAGGGCTATGGGTCTTGTGAAACTCGCGGCGGCGCAGACAAACTCAGAACTCGGATTCCTTAAAAAGGGTACGGCGCGGGCCATAGCGAGAGCCGCGCAGGAGGTTGTCGACGGGAAACTCGACGATCATTTCGTGGTCGACGTCTTTCAGACGGGTTCCGGCACCTCGACCAACATGAACACAAACGAGGTGATAGCCAACAGGGCAACCGAGATACTTAAGGCAAAGACCCGGGTGCATCCTAACGACCACGTGAACATGGGTCAGTCAAGCAACGACGTTATCCCCACGGCCATGCATGTTTCCTCCCTTGAGGCAATCGAAAAAGACCTCATACCCTCGCTTGAGTATCTGCGCGACGCGCTCTCGCAAAAAGCAAAGCAGTTTGACCACATAGTCAAGATAGGACGCACCCACCTTATGGACGCCACCCCGATACGGCTCGGCCAGGAGTTCAGCGGGTACGCGAGCATGGTTGACCACGGAATCTCGAGGTTAAAGAGGATAAGAAACGATCTCTCCGAGCTTGCCATAGGCGGAACCGCGGTCGGCACCGGAATAAACACCCATAGGAGTTTCGGAAAGAAGGTGGCGGCGAGAATAAGCGAGTCTACCGGAGTGAAATTCAGGGAGGCGAAAAACCATTTTGAGGCCCAGGCGTCAAAGGATGCGGTCGTTTCCGCAAGCGGAGCGCTTAAGACGGTCTCGGTCAGCCTGATGAAGATAGCAAACGACATACGCTGGCTTGGAAGCGGCCCGCGCTGCGGATTCGGAGAGATACTCCTTCCCGCGATACAGCCGGGTTCGTCGATTATGCCGGGGAAGGTTAACCCGGTGGTCGGGGAGTCGGTTACCCAGGTCGCGGCCCAGGTGATCGGAAACGACGCGGCCATAACTGTCGGGGGGCAGGCGGGGAACTTCGAGCTTAACGTGATGATGCCGATGATGGCAGACAACCTTCTTCAGTCGATAAGGCTTTTATCGAGGGTTTCCACCGTGTTTGTCGACAAGTGCATTTCGGGAATAGAGGCGGATGAGGAGCGCTGCGGGGAGACCATCGAACAGAGCCTCGCCATGTGCACGAGTCTCGCTCCGATCATAGGTTATGACAATGCGGCCGCCATTGCCAAGGAGGCTTACGCTTCGGGAAGGACCGTGAGGGAAGTCGCCAGAGAGAAAGGAGTGCTCTCCGATGAGGAGCTTGACAGGGTCCTTGACCCGCTGTCGATGACAAAGCCGGTTTCGTAGCGGCACGGGTTCTTATGTCCGCCACGGGCCGTATAATATTCTCCGGGGCTTAGAGAATGAGAAAAATTCTTTTCGTCTTTCTGCTTTTTTTAGTGTTTCCTGCCTCTTCTTATGCTGAGCAGAAGGGTTACAAGGCCTATACCGACATAGGGGAGCTTGAACCGCCGACCGTAACCATCTTGCAGGTTCTTTCCTCCCGGGATGAGTTTGACAGGAAAATATTCACCCTTGACGGGCAGGTGGGTGAACTGCGCTTTAAGAGAATGGCAAACGGAAGGAAGTTCACCCTGTTTAAGTTCTTCGAAGATGATCCGGAAAGAAGAATAAGCGTTTACGCCAGAGGGTTTGTGGAGGGCATTGAGAACGGGGGCAGAGTAAGGATCTGGGGCCGCTACAGCAAGCATAAAAGATATTTTCTCAGTAAGCGCAAAAACATTATGAAGGCGAAGAAGATCCAAATTGAGGGGATTCCACAGTCGGGACAGAGCGGAGCTGAAAAGAAAGATTCTTCTTAAAAGATATTTAAATATCTATCTAGATATATATTTAATTGACATCTAGGCGGAGTTCCGTATACTTGAAGTACGAGACAGGAGGTAACTATGGAGGACTTGTTAACTAATAAAACCGCTTCATTAACCGAATTCCGTGATCCCAAGAGTGTGATTAAAAAAGCCGGCGGCAAACCCGTTGCCATCTTGAACCGGAATAAGCTTGAAGGTTATTTCGTGCCTGCGTCCGCAGTGAACAAAATAAGCTTTGAGCTTGCTGATCCCGACGAAGTTGATGCCGCTATTGCGAAGAGCATAGCTAAGAACAAGCCAATCTTGGATTACCTGAAAGATAAATAGGAATGAACTATTTATCCTCTGAGCAGGTGATAACCATCCATGAGCAGGTTGTTGGACCCAGCGAGCTTCAGGGGGTGGCACTGAACAGATCTATTGAGTCAGTTCTGGCCCGTGTAGACAACCGCATAGCCTATGGATTTATTGAGGATGTATTTGAACTTGCTGCCTCTTATGCATGTTGTATCGCCGTCGGCAATGCGTTTAATGATGGAAATAAACGGACGGCATTTACGGCAATGGATACTTGCTTGAGGATTAACGGAATAGAAGTGGACTTCGACACGGCGGAAGCAAGTGAAATGATTATCAAAGCCGCCCAAGGCATTGTCGATGAAAAAGAACTGGCGGAATGGCTGAGAATCTTGGCTCAATAAAAATTTGTGAACTCAAGATGGTTAAAATGACTGCCGATATTGAAAGGGGAAAAGTTTGCATGCTTTTTGAGAATTCCCTTGAAGAGTTGGGAGTCTCTGAGAAAGCGACCGAGCAGGCTTGGAAGCGCGTTCTGGAATTCTTGAGGGCTCAGGAGTGGTGACGTTGGGATCCTCGCTCCGCAATCTTGCCTCAGAGCTTCGTGCAGACGCCATGTCGGCTAAGGTCGTTCCGGCGCTGTCGGCCGGTTTCACCTCGGGCCTCGGACTGCTTGTCGCCCAGATCGCGTTCGGGAGCTTCATATTCTCAGGGCTGCTGGCTCCGTATTCCTCCGAGGGCGTCGGTTTGGTGCTGTTTGGAAACTTCGCCGCCTGTTTTGTCATCGCCCTTGTGGGAGGGTATCGCGGGACAATTTCCGGACTGAGCCCCGCGGTGGTGATCGTGATGGCCCAGATTGCCTCAACCATGGAGGTCGAAGGTGACGCGTTGTTCGTCACTACCGCGAGCGTATTCATAATCGCCGCAGTCGCCACCGGCGCGTGCTATCTCCTGATTGGGCGATTCCGACTCTCAAACCTGGTGCGTTTTATACCCTGGCCGGTGGCGGGCGGTTTCGTGGGCGGAATCGGAGGAGTGGTGTGTCTGGCGGCCATGTCTCTGATGGGGGCGGATACGGACTGGCGGGCGATTCCGGCCCTCGTGGAACCCTCGCAGTTCTGGAGGTGGGGCCCGGGCGTGGCGTTCGGGATCGGGCTGTATCTTGCGATGAAGCGCTGGGGCAATCCGCTCATCCTGCCGGTGGGTGTCGCGCTTGCCGTCGGTGCGTACCATCTCGTGCTCGGTGTGCTCGGGATCTCGGGTGACGAGGCGAGGATTGCGGGCCTGCTGCTCAGCAGCACGTCGGAAGGCAGCCTGTGGCCGGTGTTGGGGTCTGCCGACTTCTTGAATGTGGACTGGACTGCAATAGCCGTGCAGGTCCCGGCCATGCTGATGCTGGCGCTGATCGCATTCATCGTCGTAATCATGAACATTGCCGGTCTCGAGATGGCGGCGAACCAGGATCTGGACTGGGACCGCGAGTTCAGGGCGGGCGGACTTGCGAGCGTGGTGGCGGGCCTGGGCGGCGGCACGGTGGCGAGCCCGATCGTACCTGCCTCGCTGCGTAGCAAGCTGTTTGGGGCTACCACCCGCCTCACCGGTGTCGTAGCGGGCCTCGTCATTGCCGGCGCGTTGTTCCTTGGCGACGGGATGCTCGATCTGGTTCCGGTAGCGCTCGTGGGAGGCATCTTGATTTTTGCCGGCTTGGGCATGCTGGATGAAGGGCTCATGAGAAGCCGCAAGCAGCTTCCTTGGTCGGAGTACGGCATAATCGTGCTGATCTTTGTTGTCATCATGGTCTTTGGGCTGTTCGAGGGCATAGGGGCCGGGATGTTGGCCACGCTCGTGTTCTTCACCGTGCGCTTGAGCCGTGTGGACCCGATCGAGTCGCGGTTTACCGCGCGGGAGCGCCGGAGCAATAAGGCGCGCTCCGTCCCCGATCGCGCCATCCTCCTGGAAGAAGGCGCGCGGGTAGTGGTGTACCGGCTGCGTGGCTACATCTTCTTCGGGAGCGTCTACTCACTGGGCGATCATCTCCGGACGTCCCTGAGCGGCGATTCGCGTCCCGCGTGCCTGGTACTGGATTTCTCGGCCGTCTTCGGATTCGACTTCTCGGCGGTGAATGCCCTTGCGAGGTTCCTGCAATCGGCGAATGCAGCCGGGGTACGGGTGGTCCTGAGCGCACCGTCGGAGCAACTGAAGAGCGGTTTGGAGCGTAACCTTCCATCTTCGGATTTCGCGGAGCTTCTGCTGGAGCCGAATGTGGACCGTGCGCTGGAGCACTCAGAGGAGATTGTTATTTCGACATGGAAGGCGCACGTAGGCGGGGTTGACGAGAGGCGCGCGTCGCTGCTGGAGCGCACCTCCGCCGACATCGAGCGCCACCTGGAGCGGCATCACTTCGAGGAACTGATGGACGAGCTTCGAAGCTGGTCGGATCCGCGCCGCTACGCAGTGGGGGAGGTCCTCGCTGATCCTGGCGCACCGAGCGAAGGCTTGCAGATGCTGGTATCCGGTCGCGCTTCCGCCCTGGGAGCGGCGGGCACCCGTATCCGCCAGTACGGTCCCGGTGATGCGATCTGGCCGGTCGACCCTTCAGACAGGAAAGCGGCTTTGGTGAGCGCGGAGGAACCCTGCGAGACGGCGGTGCTGAGCCCGGACGCCCTGCGCTGGCTTGAGGTGCACGAGGAGCGGCTTGCGCTGAAGCTGTATCGATACCTGCTCTCGGATATTTCGGGGCCGAGCCGTGAGCCGTCCGATAGTGGATAGTTCGATTGGGGCGCATGACCGTCCTCCAAGAACGGGGTCGACAAAATCTTCTCACTGCGGGTCCCCGTGGGAGCGGAAAGACAGGGCTTGGAAAAAAAAGAAACCCGAGGCAATTCCAGGAGGAAAAACGGGTTTCTCACCTGGTTTGATAGGGAAAGACGGGCGTGTGAATTTTGTTCAGGAGGAGAAAAAAGAAGAAAATCTGGTATTTATTTACTAGATGAAGTTAGTTTACCATCCCAGAGAATCCACCTTCAAACATCTTTTCGGAGAACACGGGCTTGACCCGAGCGATGAGACGACCTTGTTTCTCCTTCCCGGGGTATCGGTTGTACAGGAAATAGAAGATTACTACTCTGGCGGAGGGGTGTGGGGGAAAAACCTGCTCACGTTCAATGAACTTTCGGATTTTGTAAACGAGACATCCTCGAACCTGAAGAGGAAAAGGATATCAAGGACCCAGGCCCTGTCGGTAACCAGAAAAGCGGCGGAGTCGGTCTCGGAGAACCTTCGGGTTTTCGGGGGATTCTCGCAGAACCGGGATTTTCTAAACGCCGCAGCTTCCATTATTTCAAAACTTAAGCAAAGCAAAATCTCCGTGGAGGAGCTTGCCGGGTCCGCTAAGAGAATCAAGGCGCGCGGTCTTCGAAAAAAGCTCTCGGACATAGGGCTTGTTTATGAAAAATACGAGGCGCTTGTGGCGGAAAAAGACTTTCTCGACGATGTGGACTCTGTCCGTGTAGTTTCAGAAGAGCTTGACAGAGAAGGGCTTGCCCGGTTTTTTCCGTCTGCGAAAAGACTCGTGATCTTCGGTTTTTCCGATCTTACCCTCTGCGAACTTGACGCGATAAAGAGCCTCTCCTCGGCGGTTTCTGAGACTTTCTTTTTCCTAAGCGATTTCGGCGATCTGGATGAATACAGAGACTGCTTTCTGGGCAGGCTGAGCGAAGCTTCTGTTGCCTATGAAGAAGATTTCGCAATGACAAAGGGAGTCCCGGGAGGCAAGACAAA
Organism: Candidatus Dadabacteria bacterium; assembly: GCA_022819805.1. GTDB lineage: Bacteria > Desulfobacterota_D > UBA1144 > Nemesobacterales > Nemesobacteraceae > Nemesobacter. The sequence goes on along the minus strand of JAJEGO010000005.1, from coordinate 20,559 downwards.
AAGGGAACTTAGCGAGTTTCGCGACTCTCACGATGAGATCGAATATGTCTCAAGGACGATTAAAAAGCTAATCCTGGATGAGGGACAGAAAGCTTCTGATTTTAAGGTTCTTGTGAGGTCAGCGCAGAAGCGCGGCCGCTCAATAGCCAACATATTCGAGAAAAACGGAGTCGCCGTTGACCTCAGAAACTCAGGGACCTTGGCCGGGAGCGTATACGGACGGCTTGCGGGTGATATTCTCCGCCTGAAGTCAGGCAATTTTCGCAGAGACGATCTTATGGCGCTTCTCTCAAACCCGCTTTTTGTTCTCTACCTGCGGGAATCCGATCTCTCGCGGCATTGTATCAATCTCGTAAAGGAGATTTCTTCTGAAGATAAAAACTACAGGACCGTAAGCAGTATCTCGGGCTGGAAGAGGATCTTGGAACACATAGCGGAGCAGGACGCCCAAATGTCCGCAGTTGCCCGTGACATAGGCTTAGCGCTTGATTCTGTATCGTCGAAGTTCGGCAGAAGAAGTTTTGCCGAGATGACCTCTGATCTAAGGAAGATCTTCTCAGAACTCAGGGTTTCAGAGAGCTCGGCGCTGCTTATAGAGGGAAATAAGACCACCAGGGAGTGTTTTGACGAGTTTTTCTCTTTTCTGAGGGAGCTTTCCTTTTCTTACGGTGAGTTTGATTTCCGGGTCCAAGATCCCGGAGAGTATCTCTTTCTCCTGGATGAGTTTATGGGGGAGAGGATGATTCCCTATAAGACTCCCTGTGACGCCGATTCGGAAAGGGTAAGCGTTATCGATTTTTCCGCGGCGCGCGGCATAAACCCCGAGTTTCTTTTCCTGATAGGTCTCTCGGATACTTCTTTTCCCTCCGCTCTTCCCCTGAATCCCGTTCTAAAGCCCAGAGAAAAGGCGGAAATGAACCGGGTGCTTAAAAAGAGGTTATTTGACGAGGAAGGACTTCATTACGAGAAGGAAAAGCATCTTTTTTCAACCTTGGGCGCTTCGGCTTCCGAGAAGGTGTTTTTCTCCCGCTTCCGCTACGACCAGGGATCAAGGGAGATGCCCCCCTCCGATTTTCTCGAGGAAATGGGAATTTCTCCCGCGACGCAACGCTCCGGTGTCTTCCCGGAACCGGGAGGGGTGTTTTCAGGAGAAGATGCGCTGTTTCACTGCTTCTCACCCCAGGGAACGGGAAATGGCGACCCGGAGATGGTTGAGATGCTGAGTCGTCATTACGGTTCGGACATCGTCGGGCATATCTCAGGCGGTATTTCCGCCGAGAGAAAAAGACTTGAGCTTGAGGGGGATTACACGGATTTTGAAGGGGTTCTTCAAAACGCTCCATCCCACCCGGATACCTTTTCACCCACAAGGCTTGAAACCTACGGGACATGTCCCTTCATGTATTTCTCACGGGAAATACTGAAGCTGGCCATGGTTGGGGACCCCGAGGAACAAAGGGCGTCCCAACTTGACCTGGGCTTGCTTGCCCACGACATCCTGAGAGAACTTATGGAAACCGTTTTCGCCGAAGGTTCCGACCGGCTGGAAGCGAGCCGTGTTGCCGATGTCTACGGGAAACTCAGGGGGAAGTACGAGACCAGGCCCGGGTTTTTCTCCCATCTCCCCAAAAGCGTGGCTGAGATGGAGAAAAGAAGGTTCTTTGACTTTGTTCTGCCGAATTTCATCTCCGATGAGATTCAGAGAATCGGGAAAGATGAGTTTGTTCCCCGGTTTTTTGAAAAGGAAGTGAAGTTTCGTATCGCGAATGCCGAAATCATCGGAAAGATAGACAGGGTCGACGTCCGCAGGGACAGCGAGGAGAACGCTGCGGTTATCGATTACAAGATCGGGGGCTTAAGCGGCAGGAAATATTTTGATTTTAAGAATCTGCAGCTCCCTCTTTACCTAAAGGCGCTGCTGGAGGAGGGAATTGTTCCCTCCCGGGGTTCTTATCTTTCAATCGGAAAACCGGGAGAGAGTGTTTCGTCCAAGGATCCTTCTCTGGGTGAAGCGACCTCGCTTGCGGAGTACTACGTGGAGAACATAAAAAAGGGCTTTTTCCCTCCCTACGTGGGGAAAAAAGAGGAGAACCAGGAGACTCACTCCCTCGAGATGTCGAAGAATCGTCCCTGTTCCTACTGCGATTACGTGGACCTTTGCAGGGTAAAAGACGGCGTGGTAAGAAAAACCGGGCATTCGCAAGGATAAGTCATGGAGAGAATTTCTGGATTTCTAGATCTTAACGAAGAGCAATCCCGGATACTTCGCCCGGCGGGAAGGGTGGCGGTCAGGGCGGGGGCGGGATCGGGAAAGACAAGGGCCATAATAGCCAGGTATCTCGGTATTCTCGAGGCCGGTGAGGCGGATATTCCCCAGATAGTGGCCGTTACTTTTACTGAGAACGCGGCGGCTGAGCTCAAGTCGAGAATAGGCGCGGAGATCTCAAAATACATTGATACTCACGGCTACAGGGGAAATATCTCCGAGGGGTGGCGCAGGAAGTTCTTTCCCGCCCCCATAGGCACCATCCACAGCTTCTGTTCCGGGATACTGAGGGAGAACGTCTTTGATTCAGGGCTCCCGCTTAACTTCTCGGTAATCGAGGGTTCCGAGAAAGACGCTTTTTACGAACAGAATATCGGCAGGTTCCTTATTGCGGGAATCGAGGAGGGCGACCCCAGGCTCCAAAGACTTTGCCAGATGGAATCTTATGATTACGCCCAGATCCTGAAGATCATAGCCATGATACTGAAAGAGGCGGTAAGGCTGCATATGATTCCTCCTTTTCGTTATTGCGGGGGGAGTTCCAGTTTCAAAAAGCCCGGCCCGGAGGCCCTTCAGTCCATGGATGAGAGGCTTCACGCCGTGATCGAGGAATATATCTCCGTTCTTTCATCCCGTTCGGAGAGGAAAAAACAGGCTCTGCACGATCTCAGCGGAAAAATAGACATGACTCTCGGTGTTGACCGAAACATCCGCTACCTAAAAGCTGTTTACGAGCAGGCAAAAAGCGAAATGACGAAGTCTGAAGTTGAAAGCTCAAGGCTTGCGCTTGTTGATACGGTCTTTTCGGTAATGGGATATTACGATTCGGAAATCAACTCTATTTACCTTGATCTGTCGGGCGACGCGTATCATTTTCTGAGGGATGCGAAAATCTCCGAGGAGAAAATAGAGTATGAGGACATGATACGTCTCACGATTGAACTCTTAGAGAAAAACTCTGAGATACGAGCCTATTACAGGAATTTTCTAAAGTTTATTATAGTTGATGAATTCCAGGACACGGACTCCCTCCAGCTTAAGCTGATGAAACTTCTTACAGACGGCGACTCCGGCGGTAGCCTTATCGTAGTAGGTGATGTGAACCAGTCCGTTTACGGTTTCAGGGGCGCCGAGCCCGAGATGTTCGGGAGGATACTCGGGGATAAGAATTTCGGGAAAATCTCCTTTGCGGCCAACTACCGCTCAAGCGCCAGCCTCATAGAGTTCTTCAATCTTTTCTTCGCCGGCACTTTCCCCGAAGGATATTATGAAAAGATGACGGTTCCCTCATCCCGTCCCGGTTCCCGCCTGCCGGTTGAAATCATAGCGTGCGAAGGCTCAAAAGCCGACGAGTCGGTTGAGCGGGAAGCCCGCGCCGTGGCATCGAGGATAAAAGAGATACAGAAGGAGTCTTCAGGGGAGATCGCCCTCCTGTTCAGGAGGTCTTCAAACGTCTCTGTCTATGAGAAGGCTCTTGCGCGGGAGGGAATCAGGTTTCAGTCCCGCATGGGACGTGGTTTCTACGATCTTCCCGAGGTAAGGGACGTTATGTCAATGCTCAGGTACTTTCTTGATCCGCGGGATAAACTGGCGCGGGCGTCGGTTCTCAGATCTCCTTACTTCGGGGCTTCTGATGATGAGCTTTTCTCCCATCTTTGCGAGGAAGGAGAGAAAAGCAGCTCCAGGGTCGGGAAATACCTCCGTTTTCTTGACGAGAAAAGAAGGGAGTACATTGACGGAGACACTTTCAGGGCAGTCAGTTTCGCCGTAAACGGGCTTGGTTATTCCGCCGCCGCCCGGGCGCTTCCCGACGGCAGGACCAGATATCTCAATCTCAAAAAAGTCCTTCTGATGACGGAAAATCTGGTTTCACACAAGGGATACGGGCTTTGTCAGGTGGTCAAACACTTTGATTCCATGCGCCGAACCTATGAAGAGGAACAGGTGTTTGAGGAAACAACGGACGACAGGGTAGTGAAGCTCATGACTGTTCACGGGGCAAAGGGGCTTGAATTCCATACCGTTTTTCTCTGCAACACCAACTACCGAAGGGTAACGCCGTCTGAGAGGGTGATGGCTGATATCGAAAAAGGTTTCGTGGTCAGGTACCCGGCTTCCTCTTCGGATGACTGGGAGGATCTTAAATCCCGCGTCGAGAGAAGAGAAGCCTGGGAAGAGAGAAGGGCGCTCTACGTGGCCATGACCCGGGCCGAGGAAAGACTTTTCATATGTCTAAGCGGCCGCCGAATGGCCAAAGAGGAGCGGATGCAGGTGGAAGCGGGCAGTTTCGCCGAGCTTATCGATTCAAAACTCTCCCTCTCTTCCCGATGTCTTGAGATGCCGGGGGGCTTTACCGACGATGCCTGGGGAATTTCTTTCCCGGGACTCTATGGAGATGATGTCTCAAAGGAACCCGGCGCGGTCCCGGACGCTTCTTCTTTGAAAAAGGAGATTTCTCTGGACCTTAAGTACTTGGAACCTGTCTACGGCAAGGAAGATAGGCCGCAGCGGGCGGAGGTCTCACCGCTTCCCGACCTGTTTTCCCCTGCCGACCGCTTAAAGGATCCGGAGAGGGCGGGGAGCATAATGCACAGGTTCCTTGAGACCTGGGATTTCAGGGAGGAAACCACCGAAAAGGAGATTGAATTCGTTCTGGGGGAATTCCTTGTCTCAAACCCGAACATGAAAGAACTGCTGCTGGAACTTTCCTCAAATTTTCTTGCGTCCGAGCTTCTTCCCTTCATCCGCGCGGCTCAGGAAGTGAGAAGGGAGCATAAATTTGTCTTTGACCCCGGGGAGGGCGCTCCGAGGAGAGGCAGGATAGATCTTCTGACCGAAGAAGAGGGGGGCATGCGTCTTTTTGATTACAAGTACAGAAAATCGATGAATGACGACGCCCGCGAGACTTACAAGGAGCAGATGGACGGTTACTGCGAAGCCATGCGCTCAAAATTCGAAAAGCCGCTGCTCTCGCGCCACATAGTCCTAATACCGCAGGTGGAGCTTGTCTCCATATAAGAATGAAAAAAACGGTCGTGATAATCCCGGCGCTAAACGAAGAGCGCTCGATAGGGCGGGTAATCGCGGATATTCCCCGGGATTTCGCAGCGGAGATAGTGGTTGTTAACAACGGCTCAACCGACTCCACCGCGCAGGTTGCCTCAGACTCCGGAGCCACGGTCATAGACGAAGCGAGGAGGGGGTACGGACAAGCTTGCCTTGCGGGGATGGATTACATTAAGAACTCTTCATATCTACCTGATATCATAGTATTTCTTGATGCGGACTATTCTGACTATCCCCAGGAAATGAAGGACCTCATCTCCCCGATAACCGAAGGGAGATACGATCTCGTCATAGGGTCAAGAACCATCGGCGAAAGACAGAAAGGAGCGCTTTTGCCCCAGGCCCTTGTGGGTAACTACATAGCTACCAGGCTCATAAGGCTGCTCTACCACGTGGATTTCACCGATCTCGGTCCTTTCAGGGCCATAAGGTACGATAAGCTTCTTTCTCTTGATATGAGAGACAGGACCTTCGGATGGACGGTCGAGATGCAGGTAAAGGCTGCTAAGAAAGGGCTTCGCTGCACCGAGGTTCCGGTGAGTTACAGAAAGAGAATAGGAACTTCAAAGGTAACCGGAACGATCAAGGGAAGCGTCATGGCGGGGGTTAAGATCATCTGGGTGATATTCAGGCAGCTTTTTTCGTAGGGTTTTTGCTGGCGCGTCCCCGGCAGGATTCGAACCTGCGGCCTCAGGATTAGGAATCCTGCGCTCTATCCAACTGAGCTACGGGGACACAGAAGGGAAAATGAGTCTACCCGCTTAAGTTTCCGCTTCAAGGGGAGCCGGGGCCGATCTCTATCTCGAAAACCTCGGACCAGCGTTTCCCGGTGACAAGGAAGGTGTCGGAAGCAGATTTCCAGGCGATACCGTTCAGCACTTCCGCCCTTTCGGGAAGGCTCAGTCTTTTTCTTAATTCTCCGAGGCTTATACGTCTTTCCACCACACCGGTCTCTGGGTTTACCGCCACGATATCGTCTGAGCGCCATATGTTGCAGTAGATTTTCCCCCCTGCGTATTCAAGTTCGTTAAGCACCCTGACCGGGGATCCTCCTTCCCTTACACGCAGGACTTTTGTTACCTTGAAGTTCCTGGGGGAGAGAAAGTACAGTTTCTCGGTTCCGTCGCTCATTATCAGGCTGGTTCCGTCGTCTGTAAGCCCCCAGCCTTCGGTGGAATAGGTAAACGATCCCTTGCGCCCCAGGGTTTTCCTGTCGTATATGAAACCCTGTCCGGATTTCCATGTGAGCTGGTATATGCTGTCGCCCAGTATGGTAAGGCCCTCGCCGAAGAATTTTGGGGAGAGGTTTATCTTGGCAGTCACTTCTCCCGTGGCCGGGTTGGTTCTTCTAAGAGATGACTCTCCGTAAAGGCCGGTACTTTCATAAAGGAAACCGTCTCTGTAGGCAAATCCCTGAGTGAAGGCGGTCGGGTCGTGGGGAAAAGAGTTAAGCACCTTGAAAACAATCTGGCTGGGAGGATTTCCCTTGATCTCCGTCGTGGAACCTGCGGAGAAGATAAGGAGAAAGAAGCAGACAAAACCTGCTATGCCAAGGAGGGGATTTATTCTTTTGCGATACTGCTTCTGCATGGGACTTATATATTTAACTGCCCAAGATGAGTACGCCTGCTTTGCAGCCATAAAGAGTTCGGGCAGCGGCTTCAATCCTCACCTTTGCCCTTAAGGTTCTCATCATCGTGGCAGCAATGCTTTCGTGGCTGGAAAACTTACCTAATTTGCCTCGTTTCCTCTATTGGCTATACTCCTTTATTGTATATTCCACCATACGGGATGGGTTATAGCCGGATTAGGGATAAGAGTTACCGGCATGGCTGCCCAGCAGGTTGTTCTGTCTGTGATTCTAGCCCTTGTGCTCGGTTATTACCGGTTATTGATAAGTCGAGGAAACGCCGTGACGGGGCTTAAAACGCAAGTGGAAGGCAATAATAACCGATAAAATGACTGTCCAAGAGAATGAATTTGAGTTGCGGGTCGACCAAGCCGAAGGATCCCTGATAATAGGCGTATCCGGCCAGATCAGAGGTTTGGCCGCCCGAGAATTTCACAATGCGATATTCCGGGAAATTCAGGGGCAGAATGTCCCCATAGTTCTGGATCTCGGAGGGCTGACCTACATCAACAGCATGGGATTGCGTTCGGTTCTGCTTGTCGCCAAAAGGCAGCAGGAAAACAAGGTGAAATTCGTGGTGTGTTCCCTCTCCGAGCCTATGAGGAAAGTCTTCGAGATCACCTGCTTTGACCGGATTATCCCAGTGGTGGATTCTCGCTCTGAAGCCATGGCGGTAATAACGGAGGCGGAAACTTAAGGGTCCGTCCGGTACAGGTAACGGATATCCGCAAGTCCGTACAGCGTAGGAGTCACACTTAACAAACGCTCAGGGCGCTTTTCTTTGTTTTTCTTTCCATAATCAGATAATCCGCGTTACTCATGTCAAAACCCCTTGAATTTCTTGGAGAAACTGCTGAACGCGTGGTGTTCTGCCTTAAAACCCTATCGGTGCGTAAGCCCCAGCAATCTGTCGCAGGCAGCTAACTATTTAATTCCCGTAACTTTCTCTTGACAGCACATAGGTTTTTGCTAAAATTAAAAAGAATTTAGGCAAGACTAAAATAATTTTTTGTCTGTTTGAATCTTAAGCGATTTCTTGGGAAACAAAAAGGGAGAAAGATGCTTTCGCAATCGATAGAGGATTACCTCAAGACCATTTACGAGGTTGAGAGCTCCGAAGGGAAGGTTTCAACAAGCGCTCTCTCGGAAAAACTGGGCGTGTCTCCGGCTTCTGTGACGAGCATGGTGAAAAAGCTCTCGGAAAGAAAGCTCATAACCCACAAGCGCTACCAGGGAGTGAAGCTTACCCCGGCGGGCAGAAAAATAGCCCTTGAGATAATCCGCCACCACAGGCTTGTTGAGCTGTACCTCAAGGAGGCGCTCGGCGTTCCCTGGGATCAGGTGCACCAGGAGGCCGAGAAATGGGAGCATGTGCTCTCGGAGGATCTTGAGGACAGGATCGACAAGTTCCTTGGCTATCCCGTCACCGACCCGCACGGTTCCCCGATTCCGCGCCGCGACGGCACCATGATCGTGAGGCAGTGCAGCGCCCTTGTGGATGTGGAGCCGGAGACTCTGGTGAAAGTGGTTGAGGTGAGCGACCACGACCCGGAACTGCTTCGTTATCTGGGCGGGATAGGGCTTTACCCGGAAACCGAGATGACGGTTATCTCGAAGCAGCCGTTTAAGGGTCCCATAATCATTGAGCTGACCGGGAAGGAATATCCCATAGGGCGAAACGCGGCCAAGTACATAATGGTTGAGGAAGCAAAAAACTGAGAGAGAAACTGAGAGGAAAAAAATGAGAGTCATAACGGGCATGCGGTTTCTGCTGCTGTCTGCGCTGCTGGTCTTCTGCGCGGCCTGTGCCGAGAGCAGCGGAAGCGTAAAAAGAGAAGGCACGATAAAGGTGGTTACGACCACGGGGATGATCGGAGACCTGGTCAGGAATATCGCCGGGGATGCCGTGGAAGTCACTTCCCTTATGGGGACGGGGGTTGACCCGCATCTCTACAAGGCAAGCGCCGGGGACGTGGAGAAGCTTGCCGGAGCCGACATGATTTTCTATAACGGCCTCCACCTTGAGGGCAAGATTACAGATGTTCTGGGGCAGATGAGAAAAAGTGGAATATTCACCGTGGGCGTCGCGGAGGGAATCGACAAGTCCCTGCTTGTTTCTCCCGAGGAGTATGAGGGATATTACGACCCGCATGTCTGGTTTGACGTGGCTCTCTGGAAGAAGGCGGCTAAGGTGGTAGAGGAGGCGTTCTCGCTCTACGATCCGGAAAACGCCCCCGCCTACAGAAGCAATACCGAATCCTACCTGAGGGAACTTGACCTCCTGCAGGCCTACATACAGAAGAAAATCGCCACGCTGCGGCCCGAGAGAAGGGTGCTTATAACGGCTCACGACGCGTTTAATTACTTCGGAAAAGGCTACGGGTTCGAAGTTATGGGACTCCAGGGGATAAGCACTGATTCTGAGGCCAGCGTCGCCGACATAAAGAACCTCTCAGAAATAATCGCCGAGCGGAAAATCCCGGCCGTTTTCGTTGAAACTTCGATTTCTCCAAGGTACATGCGCGCCCTCAGGGCCTCTGTGAAGGCAAGAGGTTTTGATGTTCGCATAGGCGGCAGTCTTTACTCCGATTCAATGGGCAGCCTGGGAACGGAAGAGGGCGACTACATAGGAATGTTCAAAAGCAACGTGGATACCATAGTTGAGTCACTCAGCCGCGGTATCGAGGTTGCCGACTCCGAAGCCAAGGCCTCCGGAGATGGGTGATGAGCGGGAAAGGGGAAAATCCGGTCACCCCGGCGGTCCGCGTGACGGACCTCACGGTTGCCTACGGCGACAAGACCGTTCTCTGGGATATAGATCTTGAGATTCCCGGGGGCTCGATGGTTGCCGTCGTGGGACCAAACGGCGCCGGCAAGACGACACTCATAAAATCCATACAGGGACTTGTTCCCCGCGTCGCGGGAGTCGTTTCCATCCACGGCAGACCTTATGAAAAGCAGAGAAAGGAAGTCAGTTACGTTCCCCAGAGAGGTTCTGTGGACTGGGATTTTCCCACCTCCGTTGTGGATACGGTGAAAATGGGCACTTACGGGGACCTTGGATGGATAAGGCGTCCCGGAAGAAGGGAACACGAAAAGGCGCTCGGCGCGCTTGAGAAGGTCGACATGCTCGAGTTCGCCCAGAGGCAGATAAGCCAGCTCTCGGGGGGACAGCAGCAGAGGGTTTTTCTCGCAAGAGCCCTTGTTCAGAGTGCCTCGGTTTACCTGCTGGATGAGCCCTTCCAGGGGGTTGACGCCACGACCGAGAAAGCGATAGTCACGATACTGAAAGAGCTTGTGGCCGGGGGGAAGACGGTGCTCGCGGTTCATCACGACCTAAACACCGTTTCCGAATACTACGAGCGGATAGCCATTCTTAACGTGGGGCTTGTGGCGGCGGGAAGGGTGGAAGATATTTTCAATTCCGAGAACCTCATGAAGGCTTACGGGGGCAAGACCTCCTTTTTCCCCGAGAGAAAAACGGCCAGAAGGGCAGTGTGATGCTTGAATTTGCGGTTGAGCTTTTCTCTGACTATACGGCCAGAACCATTTTGCTTGGAGCGGCTTCCCTCGGAGTTGTAAGCGGTGTGGTGGGCTCCTACGCGGTGCTCCGAAAGCAGAGCCTCGTGGGCGACGTCATGTCTCACGCTGCGCTTCCAGGAATAGTGCTTGCCTTCATGATAGTGGGGGTCAAGGAACAGCTGCCGATTTTTATCGGGGCCGCGCTCTCAGCCGTGCTCGCGGTCTTTGTGATCAACCTCGTAACGGAGAACTCAAGGATAAAGACTGACAGCGCTATGGGAATGGCGCTTTCGGTTTTTTTCGGGCTGGGGCTTGTTCTTTTAACCTACGTGCAGCGAATGCCCGACGCCAACCAGGCGGGGCTTGACAAGTTTCTTTTCGGTCAGGCCGAGGCGCTTGTCGAAAAAGACGTTCTGATTATAGGTCTTACGGGATTTTTCGCCCTTTCGGTAGTGGGGCTTTTCTGGAAGGAGTTCAAGCTTCTCTGCTTCGACCCGGATTTCGGCGGGACCATGGGTTTTTCCATAAAGGCTCTGGACATGCTCGTTACGGCCGTGATAGTTTCGGCAATAGTGATCGGGCTTCAGACCGTAGGGGTCGTGCTCATGAGTTCGATGCTGATCGCCCCCGCGGTCGCGGCAAGGCAGTGGACCGGCAACATGGGCTCTATGGTGATCTTGGCGGCCCTTGTAGCGGCTGTCTCCGGCGTTACGGGCGTTGCGCTGAGCGCCGGATTCGAGAACATACCTACCGGACCCGCGGTCATAGTCTGCGTGAGCGTCATCGCTTTTTTCTCCATCCTTTTCTCCCCGAACGGGTTTTTCACCCTAAAATTCAAAGACGCGCAAAGTAGGAGGGAGATAAGAAAGGATTACGTCCTAAAAGCCCTGCACGATCTCGCGCTTGAGCATGACGACCCCGGCTACGCGCACTCTGAGAGACTGCTTGCGCTTGGAAGCGAGAGGGGTTTTAACGTCAGAAAAAGTCTCTTCGCGCTTCAGGCGGCGGGATACGTGGAAAGCGTGGGGGAGGATAACTGGCGTCTTACCCAAAGCGGTATTCGCGAGGTCAAAGGGCTTTCCCCGCTGGAGAAAAACCGATGAGTCCCCATCAGCTCGATATACAGCTGGTAGCCGTTATAGTGGCGGCTTCGTGCTCCATACCCGGGGCGTTTCTTGTTCTAAGAAGAATGTCCATGATGACCGACGCGATCAGCCACTCCATTCTGCTCGGCATAATACTCGCCTTTTTCCTCGTAGGAGACCTGTCGTCCCCTTTTCTCATAATAGGGGCCGCCGCCAGCGGGGTGCTTGCGATCTCGCTTATAGAGGCGGTCAACCGCTCAAGGCTCGTGAAAAAAGACGCGTCCATAGGGATCGTTTTCCCGTTTCTTTTCAGCGTGGCGGTCATACTGCTCTCCAAATACGCGCGAAACGTGCATATCGACACCCACTCCGTGCTTCTCGGGGAGATAGCGTTTGCTCCCTTTAACCGGCTCATTGTCTCGGGGATGGACCTCGGACCTGTGTCGGCTTACGTAATGGGTTCGATTCTTCTTCTGAACCTGCTTTTCATCTCTTTTTTCTACAAGGAGCTCAAGGTGTCGACTTTTGACGAGAGCTTCGCGTCGTCAATAGGTTTTCGTCCCCGCCTGATTCACTACCTGCTTATGGCGGTTGTGTCGCTCACGTGCGTGGGGGCGTTTGACGCGGTGGGCTCGATACTGGTTATAGCGCTTATAGTGATTCCGCCTTGCTGCGCCTATCTTCTCACTGATTCGCTTTTCAGGATGATTTCCCTGAGCGTGCTCTTCGGAATCTCGGCCGCCATATCCGGGTTCTGGGCCGCCAACTGGCTTGACGTTAACATAGCGGGCTCGATGGCTTTTGTGTGCGGGGTGTTTTTCCTCGTGGTTTTTCTTTTTGCTCCGCAAAGAGGGCTTTTCGGCATAATGAGAGAAAAAAGGCGCCAGAGGATGGATTTTGCGGAAGCCTCGCTTCTGGTGAGTCTTTACAACCAGGAAAAAGGGGAGGCGGTAAAAAACCATCCCGACAGCAGGGGCATGTTCCGGTCAGCCGATTTTGCCTCCAAGGTGGTCGGGTTTCTAAAGCAGAAAGGAGAAATAGCCGTTACGGGTGGAGGGCTTTTTCTTACGGAGAGAGGAAGGGAGAGGGCGCGGATGACTGTGGAGGGGAGGTAGTTTGCGAAGGGGGCTCAGAGAAGACGGATCGGTTCCTCTGCCCTTACGGTCCGGGGTTCACCTGTCAGTTCCCCGTCTCTTATTTCAACCTCGCGCCCAGGAGCCAGCTGGTTGCACCGGGGATTGTCTTCTCCCTCTATTCCCGTACCATCCAGTCTGACGGTTACTACTACAGTTTCACTGCCTTCAGTTGATATCCTGATCAATATTTTTCCGTTTAGTTCATCGTCTTCTTCGGTGCAATTTACGTTTCCTTCAACGTCAACTTCCCCGTTGAAAGTTACCTCGACTTCTTCTAGAAAAACTATCTCTTCTTTGTTGTTTATATCTATATCTCCAATGTCAATCTTAGCTCCAGGGAAAACCTCTATTATCCTCGTGGCGATATCATCAGATTCGTCCCCGGTCTCAAATACCTGAAGCTCAATTTCCGGGTCAAGATTTCCCTCCAGAGAAAATTTCTCGTCCTCAAATACGTCTTCCTCAAGTGCCCTTACTTCGCAGTTTCTTAAATCTCCGTCTTCCACGACACATGCCTTGATGACGAAGCTTGCTCCTTCGTACGTAGACGGTACATTCTTGATGGTTCCCTCTATCGTTTCTTCATCCGCCACATCGGCGTTTCCATTGTTCCCGGTTCCCCCGAAATCAATATCCAGACCGCATCCCGAGACTGCGAATAAGGAAATAAAAAGGAAAAACAGGTAGATTTTCACGGCGCTTGCGCAGGTTCTGGTGTGCATTAAAATTCTCTCGATTTTAATTGGACTACGGTAGATAATAACATGAAGATCGTATTAGTTCGTTTTTCCACCCAGTCTAACTCTCAAGAAGTTCTACCATAATATCCGCCGACATGGAAAAAACAAACGTTCTTTTTATCAACCACTCGGTAAGGGACGGAGGGCCGGGAAGAAGCCTTCTCTACATACTGAAGCATATAGACCGGGAAAAGATAAATCCGTTTGTACTAATACCGAAGCACGACATATTCTCCGAGAGCCTGAAATCCGAAGGCATTTTCGAGAACGTCATAGTTGACCCAAGATTCCCCGAGAACATACAGAAATCAACAATGGTGGCGGACACCGCGCGGGCCCCGGGTCTTCTTAGGGTTTTCTCCGTAATAGTGAACATAGTGAATATGCTCCGTCTGCTCTGCGCTTCCCCCAAGATAATCAGGGAGAACGGAATCGACATTATCTACTGCAACGGAACCCTCGCCAAGATCGTGGGTACTTTTATCGGAAGAAAGAACAAAAAACCCGTTATCTGGCACGTGAGGAACATACAGCAGACATGGTTTATGAAGTCTTTAATGGAGATGCTCTCGGGGTTTCGGTGCGTCAGGAAGATAATATGCGTTTCCCAGGCCACGGCCAGACCGTTTAAAAGGGCGAAAAGCAAGGTTCACGTCGTCTATAACGGCATTGACCCCTCGGATTTTGACCGCGACTCCATACGGGGTTCCCTAAGGGAGGAATTCTCCATACCACCCGATACCGTGCTTGTCGGGAACACCGGAAGGGTGGTTCCGAGAAAAGGCTACGTGGAGTTTATAGACACCGTAAGCCGACTTGCTTCAGACGACGGCATTGGGGGAAAGGTAAAGTTCGTTATAGTCGGAGATACCCCGTGGTTTTTTCCGAAAAACCATCTTCGAAAACTTGAGGATCACGCGGAGAAACTGGGGGTGCGGGAGAGCTTTATCTTTACCGGATACAGGGAGGACGTGAGGCCGTGTCTTAAGGATTTCGATCTCTTCGTGATCCCGTCCAATTATCCAGACCCTTTCCCGAGGTCCGTGATAGAGGCGATGGCGTTTGCCCTGCCCGTAGTGGGTTTTTCAATAGGCGGGATAGCGGAGGCCGTTGAGGATGGGGAAACCGGTTTTCTCTGCGACCCCGGGGATTTTGAGAAGATCGGGGAGAGCATCTCTATTCTCGCACGGGATGCAGAGACCCGGAACAAAATGGGCTTGAACTCAAGGCGCAGGGTGATGGAGATGTGCTCTGCGGCTGAGCGGACCGCGGACATACAGAAGATAATACTTGAGGTCCGGTGATCTAGTCATGATGATTTGTGATGCTATGAATGATAGATCGAACCATGAATAAAATTTTTGAATCGGTAGTTGATTTGATCCAATAGACCAGTACACTAGTCTATAAAATATTCTAAAGGATGTGAGTAATGTCCAAGGAAAATATAGGATCCTACGAAGTCAAGACCAAATTACCTGAAATACTGAGACGGGTGCGGGCGGGTGAATCCTTTACGATTACCAATCGTGGTAAACCTGTTGCGGATCTTCTGCCGAGCAGGGCTGCTTCCAGACAAAAGACGGCGACTGCTATTGAGAATATTCTCAGAATGAGTGAAGCAATTGTTCCAGTTTCTGATGGCCGTCTGGAAGAGTACAGAAAAAAAGGTCGTAAGTGATGCGATTCGTGCTGGATAATTCAGTGGCGATGCGCTGGCTTATACCAAGTCTCAAGCAATCGGATCAGCAATATGCTGAGAGGGTGCTAAAAAGCATGAATGAGTCGGATGCCCTGGTGCCCGAATTATGGTACCTTGAGGCGTCAAATGTCCTGCTCAGTGCTGAAAGAAACGGTGAGATAACAATTGCGCAAACAGAAGCTTTCACTTCGCAGTTGGAAAACTTGCCCATCTCGGCGGATTCTTCCGCTTGGAGACACTCATTTGGTCGGACCATGGTTCTGGCTCGTTCCTACGGCCTCAGCAGTTATGATGCGGCCTATCTGGAGCTTGCCGTCCGAGAGTCTTTAATGCTTGCTAGCTTGGACAAAACACTTGTAAAGGCGGCAGAAAAAGCAGGCATAGGTATCTATCTAGAAAAAGAGTGAGAGAAAGCATAAGCACATTATCTCTCTTTGTATTACCAAACATCTTTTCGCATTTCATGAATGTTGACGGAATCGTCCGCTTGAAGACACAAAGATCAAATCATCATGACTAGACATCCTTTCCTTCCCTGTCCCGAAACAGAAGCCTCAGGGGAACTCCCTCGAAGTCTGAGTACTGCCTTAACTGGTTCTCAAGAAACCTTCTGTAGTTCTCCGGGATGCCCTTTGCCGAGTTAGTGAAGATCGTGAATGTCGGCGGCGCGGTGAAAGGCTGCGAGATATAGAAAAGCTTGATTTCCTTTCTCCTGTACACGGGGGGAGGGTGGCGTTTCGTGAGTTCCTCAAGGAACCTGTTGAGCTTTCCGGTGGATATTTTCTTTCTGAAGTTTTCCTCCACCCTCCCAACGGCATCGAAGATTTTCCCGACCTTCTTTCCCGTAAGCGCGGAGATCGTGAGCACGGGAGCGTAATTCACCCCGATTAGCTTCTCCTTTATTATCTCTTCAATCTCTTTGGGGTCCGCTATGTCTTCGGGGGCGAGGTCCCACTTGTTAAGCAGTATTATAAGAGCCCTGTTTCTGCCTTTTACAAGTTCCGCGAGGCGTGAGTCGTGATGCGTGGGACCCTCCTGTCCGTCTATCATCAGAAGCACTATGTGGGCTCTCTCGATGGACCTTATGGCCCGGAAAACACTGTGTTTTTCAACAGGGGCGTCTATCCTTGACTTTCTTCTTATCCCCGCGGTATCGATAAAAACGTATTTTTTCCCGTCTTTTTCGTAGACGGAGTCAACGGAGTCGCGCGTTGTACCGGGAGTGGGGCTTGTTATGAGCCTGTGCTCTCCGAGTATCCTGTTCACCAGGGTGGATTTTCCCACGTTGGGTTTGCCTATGACGGCGATTCTCGTCTCCCCGGGCTCTTCTGATTCTTCAGGCTCTTCGTAAGTTTCTATTCGGGAGGCGATCTGCTCCACCAGTTCGTAGATGTTCTTGTTGTGAAGCGCGGAAATCGCCATGAAGTCATCCGTTCCCGTCCCGTAGAACTCGTAGGTCTTCAGCACCTGCTTAATGTTTCCGTGATCGATCTTGTTTACCGCGTAGATGACTTCTTTCTCGGTCTTTCGAAGATACCGCACTATCTCTGAATCCTGGGGCAGGACCCCGTCTTTGCCGTCAAAGAGCATCACCACGAGATCCGCTTCCGAAATGGCGACGTCTATCTGCTCTTTTATGAGCGAGTAGTCCTGGTCGTCCTCGCCGAGGGAAAGCCCCCCTGTGTCGACAAGGGTGAACTCCTTTTCCTTCCATCGGGTGTCTTCGTAAACCCTGTCTCTCGTGACGCCCGGAATGTCCTCCACTATCGTTTTGTTCCACCCTATTATCCTGTTAAAGAGGGTGGACTTGCCGACATTAGGTCTTCCGACTATGGCTACGATCGGTTTTTGCCCGTTCATTGCTTTTCTCCGCTACCGGTTCCGGGATGAGTTTCCCTGAAGTTTTGCGTTTCAGAAATTAAAATTGTAGAAAAAGTCGACTCCGGGATTCTCTCCCCCCATCTGGCTTTCTACCGAGAATCTTCTGTTCAGTCTCCATTCAAGGTTGAGCTTGTTGCGCATCTGCACCGTCTGGTCAAGGGAGGTGGTGGAGGGCGATCTCTCGTAACCGACGAAAATGTCCCTTGTAACGTAGGAACCGACCTTGAGGGTGCTGTCCTCAAAACCCCGCTCCCCTTCCTGAATGCTCAGAAGGTCAAGTCCGATCTCCGAGCTCAGGAGCTCTGAAATTCCGCCGGCGGCAACCGCTGTTGCGAATTTCCCAACAAAGGCCCTCTGGCGGTTCTGAAGCCTGTTGCTCGAAGCTCCGAAAACTATATAGGATATTATGTCGACTTCTTCAAGATCCGGGGTGCTTGAGAGGGCGAGGTCCGGTTCCCTCAGATCTCCCGTAATGTTTACGTGCACGTCAACGTCACCGGCATCGTAGAATGCCTTAACGTTAAGATCGGGGTTGTTCGATGTCCCCGTGAAGTTAAGCGTGGCGTCCTCTATGTCGAAAAGCTTTCCGAAAACCGTGTAGTATCCCTCGGATGACACTATGTTTCCCTGGAGGTTAAGATCCGCACCCGGCTTTTTCTTAAGTATCAGTTTTCCTCTCGTGTTGAAGTTGGCCTCCTTGGTTTTTATCCACGTGCCCGAAGAGATGTCGACCGAAATATCAAGACCGGTCTTGTCTCTGTAAAAACCGCTCTGGCTCTGTTCCTCGAGTGAGAACTCGGCGGCGAGATTCTCGCCTCTCTCTATGAAGCTGATGTCTTTTACGGTCTTAAGCCTGCCAGGGTAGAGGCGAATCCGCCCCGCCGTGACTTTCGTTTTTCCCTTCACGCTCAGAAATTCATCTTTTTTCTCTATCCTGAGATCACCCGAGAGGTCCGTTTTTATGGAGTGGGGATTAAAACGGATCCTCTCCATCTCAAGATCGGCACGGTAGGTGAAATCGGCGAGATTCATTCTGCCCTTGAGGTAGGCCTTTCCCCCTTTTGAGCGAAATTCCATTCTGGGCAGGGTCATTTTCCCACCGCTAAACGAAAGCCTGGCATGCTGGGTGAAGAGACTGTTTTGGAGCTGGGTCAAGGAGAGTCTGACGTCATTTAGCTCGAGGTCTCCTTTTATCTTCGGTCTGTGGAGGGTGCCGCCGAGAGAAAGGCCGGCGGATGAGAAGTTCCCGTCGATTCTTTCTATTGAATTTGAGAAAATCTCCAAAAACCCGAGCCCGTACCCCTCCGACGTGAGCTCAAGGTCCATTGAGGCTCCCATTATCGCCTCAATGGGGGTCTTGGCATTTTCTGAAACCAGCAGGTCTCCCCGCACGCTGAGCCTGTTCCCGTCATCCATTGAGGACGAGAAGTCAACAGAGAGCCTCCCGTTTTTCCCCTGGAGCCTGATTTCCGTTTCCGCGGTCTCGGGGGTTTCGTAGAAAAAGCCGTCTGACTTCACTTCGGCCTGCACGGAAGGAGCGCTAAAGGGACCGCTGACCTTGACTTTTCCGTTAAACGTTCCCTGCAGGTCGTGTTCGAGGTTGAGGATCTTCGATACAATCAGTGGATCAAAGTCCGTCATGTCCGCCCGGAGCTCAAGAGTCTTCTCCTTCCTGTCGATCTCTCCGAGAAAATCTGTGAGTTTCCCGTCTCCGTAGAGAAATTCATCTCCCTGAACCCTCGTTCTGTAAGGGGATATATGAAGGAGGATATCTCCCTTGCTCCTGAACCGTTTTTCGTCCAGAAGACCTTCAAGATATGTCATCCTTAATGCTCTCTCGGGACCCAGGGGAGCGCTGACGCTGAACTCAGAAGAGGCGAAGGCACCGTTTTTCTTGCTCAAAAGGGCGCCCACTTCAACATGGGTCTCCGTTCCCCGGAACTTTGCCTCGATCGTGTCCGAGAAATTGCCTAGGACGCGCGCCCGTTGCCCATTGAGGTTTACGTCAAGTGACACCCTTGGGGTGTTTTTAAAATCAATCCGTGTACTTGACCGAACGGACATGTCCTGAGCTATGAAATCTTTTTTATAGGCGAAATTCTCAACCTGGGAGGTTGCTTTTATATGCGGAGTGAAAACGCTTCCGCTGATCCTTCCGCTTGAGCTTATTCTCCCCAAAAACAGGGGGATCCTTTCGTCAATCTCGGAGAGAAAGCCCAGGTCCTGAGTCGCAAATTCAAAGGCGCAGTCAAGGCCCTTTTGCGTTTCCTCGGCTTTTTCCGCGGACAGGGAGAATTGATCCGATGTGATGTCGAGTCTGTTTATAGTGAGAGTTCCTTTATCAATGGCGGCGTCAATCCTGGAGTCTATGTTCGTTATCCCGTAGAACGCGCCCGTTTTAAGGTCGGCATCCACGCTCAGGTTCACGTCTTCAAAGAACCTGGCGTTCTTTGGCGCCGCTCCCCGGAAGGCCGCGCTTCCGTCGACGTAATTGTCGACCGTTGCGCCCGGGAATTCGAACTTAAGCTTGAACCGTTTAGCCTTTGAGCTCAGATCAAAATCCGCGCCGTCGTTTCCAAGCGTCAGATGACCAGCCATCCGGAGGTTGCCCTGCTCGCCGTCTACCAGCTCAATGTAATCGGGTTCGACCCGAAGGGAGTAGATTTCCCTGGTAGCCCAGCTGCCGCTTATCCTGAGATTCGAGCTGAGCCTTGAGTTGTCCCCGAATTTAAGCGGGTAGGGCGTGCGGTTAAGTATCTCGGTTAGCTCGTCTGTATCCGCGTCCTTTAGCTCTGCCTCGAAGTCAAACCAGTTCCTCTCCTCCCTTGCGAGCCATTTCCTGAGGTCGACGTTCCCCCTGAGGCGGGACTCTCCGAACCCTCCGCCCACCTTGCCCTCTATGAGGGCGTTTGTCCCGTTGATCCTTACCGGCTCAAGGTCTGTCCAGAGCCGCTGGCCGTTTAGGGACGAGTCCGGGGTCGAGATCTCCATCGTGCCGACCAGGTTGTCGACCGAGTGCATCTTTACCTTCGTCTTTGCCTGCAGGTTAAGCTCTCCCTTGCCGTTTATTCCGATCCCGTCGAGGTAAACGGTCATGTCGAATTCGGGGTTCCTCAGGCCCTTTGCGGTGCCGCTTCCCCTGATCGGCACGCCCTCGATCTCAAATCCCGCGTCTTTGAATACGCAGTCCCAGGATGCTATTTCGATCTCTCCCCTGAGGTTTCTTACCCTGATTCTGCGGGACACGTAGTCGAAGTTCACGTCCTTGGCGTCAAGCTCGATTCTTTTCGTCAGTTCCACGATGTTTATTGAGAAAAGGGACTCTTCCACCAGGTCAAACTCCCAGAGCTTGTCCCTTGTGTGGCCCCTTATTGAAATGCGGGAGTCGCGAATCCTGTTGTTCGCGAAAATCAGGCTTATTCTCTTCTCCCTGGGGCGCTCGGCGGTTTCCTCCTCGCCCTTTAGCTTCTTGAAGTTCCACAGCCCGCTTCTGTCCTTCTCGAGCAGGAGTTTCAGGCCGTGTATCTCCGT
>JAJEGO010000062.1 GCA_022819805.1 Candidatus Dadabacteria bacterium | reverse complement strand
CAAAACCGTTATTGAGTGCGTTAACAGAGATTCCGCGCAAAATAATATCCCAACTGTCGGTAGAGGAAGAACAGGAGTTGGGAAAAAAGCAAAAGGACAAGGAGGAGGTCGTAGAATCCACTGAGCAGGAAGAAGATCACGAAATAGAAGAAATCAATTCTTTATATAAGTCATTAAAGAACATGGAAATATTGGGGCAGATACTCAAGAACAAGTACGGCAGTTTTTCCAAGGAGAGGCTTCAGGAAATCGTGACTACTATTGCCGATGCGGGGCTGCGAATCGTCACGTTAATGACTGACGATGAAAGCATTCGTGAACTGGAAGATTATCTGGTTAAGAGATTCAGAGAGACCAACTCCTCAAAGGATGCCGGGAAGAGAGAGAATCATTTGAGGAGGCTGGTTCGAGCATACTGCTTTTTCCTGATTGCCGTCATCATAGGGAGGATAGTAACTTCCATCAGGAAGCCGGAACTGGCGGAAGTGGTGGCCGACGCTTGCAGAAAAGAGAACACACCTGCGTATGATCTGATTGATTTTTTCTTTGATCTGGGAACGGCTACAAGGCTTCGGAAAAAGGATGTAGACAAGATGAGCAGGTTTCTTAAGAAGCTTAGCAAGGAACGGAACGAGGTGGCGGAGCGCCTTTTATCCATAGTGACGCAGGATTACTTGAACAAGCATAACGTGCAACATGAATTACGACAGAGAATTTATAGAGAATTGGGAGTTGAATACCGGCCCAATCTTGAGCCGAAACCGAAACGCGGAGTGGCCGATTAAGGTTAGAGAGCGTCAAGCTGACTGACTGGAGAGACCTGATGTGAGGGTTTGCTTATTCCTGACTTCAGGGCATTTTGCGAACCCTAAAAAGGTATGTTGTCAGATATGATGCTTTCCCATAAATCCAGATGGTCTTTTTCCTTCCAGTCTTCTACTATCGGTTTAACTTGGCAGAGAAACTGAATCCAGTATTCATAGAATTCCTTCCATTTTTTTTGTTCATTGGAAGGCACTGCAAACGCAAGTTTTTTAAGTCCGTGGTTTCAAGTTTGAAACCACGCTTTATAAGTCAATCGGGTCCGTGGATGAAGCGCTGCGGTCGCGGGCACGGGAGAATAGCGATGGATAAGAAGAAGCGCAGAAACCATTCTGTGCCCAGAATGTTGTTAAAGAATTTTACGGACAAAGAGGGGAAGCTGTATTTTTTCGATAGACGCTTTGAGGAAAAGCGGATTCTGAAAACCACCCCGGATGCACTTTACCGGGAGCGTGATCTATACGTTGTTCGTGATGAGCACGGAAACATGGATGATTCGGCTGAAGACCTGTTCGCTGAGTTTGAGAGAGAAGCCGCGCCGGTGTTTGACAAGATAATAACCGAGGTTCGGTGGGTAAAAGAACCGGTTCTGACTCCGTTAGAGAGACATGTCCTGGATCGTTACGTTTATTTTCAGTGGGCGCGCGTGCCGGATACGGCTGGCCCTATCCTTGATCACACCTTAAGCAGGTTATCTCTCGAAGATCCTGAGATTAGCGATCTCTCTCCTCGGGAGCTTGCGGAGCTTGGAAAAGGTGTTAACGTCGAAAGCCTTGTCGGCGTCGTAACGAAACCGGGAGGCTGGATATTGTCCTATCTTCTGAGCAAGAGTCTTGCTTTCGTTCTAATACGCAGGAAGAACAAAAGCTTCGTTATCGGAAGCAGGCCCGTCCTGCAGGTATTCCCCGACCCTTCTGATTCCGTGCCTAGGGCTTTTACCGCAATGTGGCTTCCTCTGGCGTATGACGTGGCTGTTGCCTATGGTGAAGGGGAAGGGGGTGTTATGGAATTTACAGAAGACCGGGAGCTTCGCCGTTTTAACGAAAATGTTTTCAGGCAGAGTCGGGCGATTGCGGGGCGTTCGGATAAGCTTATCGCTTCTCTTGCCGACGTGGCAATCGGGAAAGCCGGAAAACGCGTCGTCGCGACAGGAAACAAACTTCCCTAATCGGTTCTGTACTGCGAATCAATTTCTTCAACCATCTCCTTAAAATATTTGTGTCGTTCCGTCAGATAAAAATAATATATTCCCGCATCTTCCTCTCTCATCATCGCCCTTTCTCCAGAAATATATTCTTTCAAAACTGAAACGGCGCGCTTGAATTCATCCAGTTCGAGAAAATCGTTAGTCCCTCTTTCTTTCATGCCGGCCTCAAATTCCGAATATTCGTCCTCAATAATTTTAAGACTATCCAGGCTGCGCATCTGGTTCATATCCGAAGGTGAGTATATGCCCTCCGCTACTGTCTGGATGCTGTACTCTATGCCTCCTTTTGTTATTGTCGCAATTCGGTCTTTATATTTTTCGTAGCACATTTTTTTCACCTCATTTGATTTTTCCACAAGAGTCCGCAAGTCGTTTTCTATTGCGAGTGCCTGCTTTTTCAGCACGGATGACAGATCAACAGAGGGAAATTCATTGCCCGCTGCCTTGGAGGAGCGAAGTCTTTCGAAGTGCCACTTGCGAAGTGAACCACGGTTTATATATGTGAAAACTCCATCGCGGGTTCCAGTAGGATGACCTGTGGTTTCATTTCTAAGCTTTCTTATATTTTCTAGATCATCGCTCCGTCTATAGAGAAACCCTTGGTTCTGGGGGTAGCATTTGTGAAAAACTTCAAACACATCCTTCACCGCATCCTGCTGTAAATACAGGGCCTGCAATAGTCCGTAGATGAAAAGGTATTGGAGCCCGACATCTTCATTGGGATAATCTGATTTCACGTAGCTTTTGATTGTGCGAATGGTATCGTTTATAACATCGGAAGAACTGCATATGCGGTCCCAGTTGTCCGGGTTCTCGCGCACCTCGCTTCTGTGTTTCAACTCATGGTCGATAATGATAGCGAGCGACCGCCAAAGGTTGAATGAACGGTCGAGGATGGCGAGAATTTCTTTTCGTCTGTTTTCTTCGGACATAGAAATAATATAACGCAACGGGAGTGGTGGGTCAGATGGAATACCTGGAAATCGACAGCAAAGAGTCCATTTTCGCCGTAATTTAGAAACGCAGTATAATCACCCGAAAATTTTCCTCAGCACATACTTTTTGACTGGTGCGTGAGTATAATTACAAAAATTTTCCCGGTTCGCAGTCAGTAAAAAACCGTCGAGATGTAGATTCAGACCGTTTCAATTCGCAAAGCGAAAAAAAGACTTAAGTACAAAGAACTCGTTTCTTGATATGTATCTGCTCTTTGTTGATGAAAGTAGTACGCTGGCAAAACCCGGCAATTATAAAACTCGGTATTTTGTGTTTGGTGGATTTTGGTAAGAAGCGAAGAAGAGGAATTTACTATGAAAAATCTAGAAGACGAGTTTGATGAAGCTATGATGGGTGTATACAGCAAGGCAAAATCAGAATGTAACTACAATGCCGCTTATTTCCTGCAAATGCTGTACGAGCATCGCGGCTTAGCAACGGCACGTATTCTGCTTGCTGATAAACAAATTCAGGATGGATTTACGAAGCTGTGGGAGTGTGGGTGCATTGGTATTACTGTTGAGTGTCTTGTTTTGAACAAGAAATTTCGCAAGCTGTTTAATAATAAGGAACTAAAAGAAGCGCGTCGTAGACTTCGCGAATACGGGTTTGATCCAGAAAAGTGTGAGAATTAAGACCACCAAGAAAAGGCAGTTTAAAGAAAGAAATTGGAGTCAATCATTTTCCATATCTATATATAAGGGCTGTTTCGCGGAAAATTTAAGACGCAAGGTAATCCCGTACTTGCGAGTGGATTTAGGCAGAAAGTTCCTTAGTTGAATCCACATTGTTGGTTAGACTTGATTACGTAAATAACAAAAAATTGCTTTTCGCGAAGAGCTAATTTCCTATCGGTTTCCTATTGTAAGAATTTCCCACTCCCTAAAAGTCAGCGAGAAAATAAGTCCATGACTAACCAAGAAAAATTAAACAAAAAGATACAGGAAATTCTAGATATATGTGGCGAAAAAGAACACCTTTTCCGCGGGGAAAATTTTGATTACGGCAAAGTATCTTCAACCTTGTACAGGCAGAGAGGAGATATTCCTGTTAACACGGTTTTAATGCAGGAGAAGATTATTACTATCAACGAAGCGAAAAATCACGTCAGTTCCGGCGCATCCGATATTGAAGTTCTGACTGAATTACAGCACCATGGTGGAAAGACTTCATTGATTGATTTTACGAGGAACATCTTTATTGCTTTGTTTTTTGCTTGTGACGAATCTTCAGGCTTTGGGGTACGGATTTCTGGTGCGAGACCTGACGAGATGATAGAGTCTTCTGAATCGGGCAGAATTATCCTATTTGACGCAACCGACATACCGAGACCGAAAGACATGGAAGATCAACACGATTACGCCATATTTATTCCTCCCGGTAAAAATCCAAGAGTTGTCTTTCAGAGCAGCGTATTTGTTCGCTCTGCAAAGGGGTACATAGAAGAAGATAAATACAGGTCCATTGCTATTGAAAAAGATATTAAACCATATGCGCTGGATTACTTGGATAGATATCATGGCATAAACTCCGATACGATTTATAATGACTTACAGGGTTTTATTAGAAACCAGCAGGGTCTCTACAGGAGGGAAGAACATGATAATCGTGCTGTAGAGCTCTCTCCTCAGAACCCCGAGGCGTACTATAGACTAGGCAATACCAGACGTAAACTGGGCAAACTGGAAGAGGCCATAAAGAGCTACGACCGGTCTATACAGCTAGATCCTAATGCTGCTGAAGTATATGTAAACAGGGGTATTGTAAAAGCAGGGTTGGGAATGCTGGAAGAATCTATAGAAGATTTCAACAAAGCCATAGAATTAGATCCCGAACTTTCTCAGGCATATACAAACAGGGGTTTTGCAAAGTTTAAATTGAGCAGGTTCCAACAAGCCATAAGAGACTACAACAAAGCCATAAGGCTTAATCCTGGCTCTTTTGCAGCGTATAACAACAGGGGCCAGGTGAAATTGGAACTGGATAAACCGCAGGAATCGATAGCCGATTGCGACCAAGCGATAAAACTGAACCCCAAGATCGCCGAACCGTACCTAAACAGGGGTTTTGTAAAATTTAAACTGGGCAAGTTTCAAGAAGCGATAAGAGACTGTAACAAGGCAATAGAATTAAATCCTATGGCTGGTGAAGCATATAACAACAGGGGTATCGCAAAAGGTGAGTTGGGTAAACTGGAGGAAGCCATAAAAGATTTCGACAAAGCCATAGAGTTAAACCCTGAGTATGCCGAGGCATATTCGAACAGAGCCAAAGCGAAAGAGCTTTCGGGCAAACTGAAGGAAGCCATAGAGGATTATGACCGACTTATAAATCTGAACCCCAAAGATGCTGTAGCTTATTACAAAAGGGCTATTGTAAAAAGGAAATTGGGCAGAGTTGAAGAGGCGCAGAACGATTTTGTGCGAGCCTTAGAATTAAATCCGAATTTGCGAAAGCATATTGAAGGAAATCTTGAAAACTGAATTGGTTAGCATGGCTTTTTGCAACATCACAAATCTAGTCTGGGTCATCCTGCAGAAATCTTGAAAAAGAGGGTTGCATACTTTTAGGTTCCTTGGTGCTAGAGGTGCTTTTTATCCTTGCGGGCGCTTAAATCCGGTTGAGGCAAGCAATAACCGATCGAGTGTTACGGTCTGAGATTCGTATAATATGTTATCTACAAAAAATTTCGAGCACTCTCAGATGCACCCAGCTTCTATAATCGACTTAAACTGTAATGAAGCTATCTGATATCGATTTTCCCAAGGAATTGCTGGATGCTTTGAGCGACGGTAGTCTGGTTATTTTCGCTGGTGCGGGAGTTTCAATGGGAGAACCTGCAAATCTTCCGAATTTCAGAGATCTGGCAGAGGAAATTGCTAAGGGAACCGGGAAAACACTGAGCGGGAAAAATCCTGAAGACCGATTTCTGGGTGAACTCAAGCAAAGCGGTGTGGACATTTATAACCGTGCTTCAGAAGTTCTTAACCGGCCCGGTTTGGAACCGACCGAACTGCACTTCAACCTGTTGCGGCTTTTTTCGACTCCTGAATCGGTCCGCGTCGTCACTACCAATTTCGACCTGCTGTTTGAACATGCGGCGGAAAAAGCGTTTGATTCAGGCCCCGAGGTGTTTCGGGCTCCTGCGCTGCCTCTGGGGAACAAGTTCAGTGGGATTATTCATGTTCACGGGTCCGTCCGTGCTCCCGAAGACATGGTGCTCACGGATGAAGACTTCGGGCTCGCCTACCTTGTCGAAGGGTGGGCTCGGCGCTTCCTGGTTGGGTTGTTTAGCTCCTTCACCGTTCTATTCGTTGGCTACAGCCACAACGACACGATTATGAACTATCTGGCGCGTGCGCTACTGGGACGCGGAAAGACGCGCTTTGCGCTGACGGATGACAATGTACTGGAAAAGTGGAAGATGCTCGGCATCGAACCGGTTGTCTATCCTTCACCCGATGGAAGTCACGGAGCCCTTTACGAAGGCATGGACAAGCTCGCGGAACTTTTTAGGCGCGGCGTGCTGGACTGGCGGCGTGAAATAAACGAACTTGCCGGCAGGCTCCCTTCTTCCATAGGGGAAGAGGAGAAAGGAATAATCGACTGGGTGCTGGAGGATGTAAGCAGGACACGTTTTTTTACGGAGGCTGCATCATCGCCCGAGTGGATTGACTGGCTTGACCGAAACGGGAATCTGGAAGGTCTCTTTGATAACGGTGTTCTTTCTGAACCGGATGTCCAGTTGGCGCATTGGTTGACTGTAAAATTCTCGTGCAATCATGCCGACCGGCTTTTCGGCCTTATCGGCAGACATGGCATGCGTCTGAATCCTGATTTCTGGCACATACTCGCGAGGTTTGTGGGACTGGATGAGGAAAACTCGTGGGACAAAAAAACCTTGTCCCGCTGGGCATCCCTGCTGCTGGCCACAGCCCCACCCTATCCCCATGATATCATGTTGCTATGGTTGGGAGAACGATGCGTCAAGCACGAGTTGTTCGGTAGCGCGGTAGAAGTCTTTGACGCAATGGCGGCGAGGCGATTGAGGTTGTTTGCCTGGCCGAATATTGACGGCGAGCATTCATCAATAACCGCGGATTTAAAACCGGCAAGCGACCACCACGCCATCAGCAACCTCTGGGAGAATTCCCTGAAACTGAACCTTGACCACGTGGCCGAGCCTCTTGTCGCGAATATCATCGGACATCTGGAAAGACACCATTTCACTCTCAGCACCTGGGGGGCTGCCGACCGGAAGCAGAATCCGGCAAGCATAAAGCGCAGCGCCATTGAACCCAGCGAACAGAACAAGCATCCAAAACCCTTTGATGTGTTGATTGACGCGGCGCGCGACTGCATGGAGTGGCTCGCGTTGAACCGGATGGAAACGGCGGCCCAGCTATGTGACAGGCTCGGGGCTTCCGATGCCCCGATTGCGCGTCGGCTGGCGGTGCATATGCTGCCCGCTCGCAAGGACCTGACCGCGGACGAAAAAACCGACTGGCTGTTGTCCAGAATGGACCTGCACGACGATTCCGCATACCACGAATTGTTTCTGGCAGTGGGGAAAATCTATCCGGATGCCAGGCCGAAGCGGCGGCGGAATGTCATAAAGGCAGTCTTAGCTTACCGCTTTCCGGATGAAGAAAACGAGAGGAAAGATCAATACGAAGCCCGCAAGCATTTTGATTGGCTCCATTCGCTGCATGAAGCGAAACCTGACTGTGCCTTTACCAAGAAAGCTCTTGAGAAGGTTTGGAAACAGTTTCCGGATTTTCTCCAGAGAGAACACCCTGATCACCAAGTGTGGTTTGGGGATGTCGGATGGGTTGGTCCTGAAAGTCCTTGGACAACCGAGGAACTGCTTTCAAAGCCTGCTGACAAATGGTTAAAGAAGCTGTTGTCGTTCCGACAAACGAAAATTCTCGGACCTGACCGCAGGGGGCTTCTAGTGAATGTCGAGGAAGCGGCGAAACAGAATTTCGAATGGGGGATGGTTCTGGCCGGCCTGCTTGCCGATCAACAAGAGTGGAATGCGGATATCTGGTCTGCGTTGTTAGGTGCCTGGTCGAAAACAAGCATAGACCAGAATCAACATCAGGAAGTTCTCCAATTCTTGAGCAGGAGCGAGCTGCACGGTAAAAACACTCTGCGGATTGCCGAAGTCCTCAGAGAACTGGTGAAAAGCGGCAGCGAGCTTTATCCGTCTGATTTGCTGGCCAAGGCCAACAAGATTGCCGCAACGCTTTGGGACAATCTTGATCAGCGTGAAACTCTTTCGGAAGATTTTGAATGGCCCACAAGAGCGATCAACCATCCCGCGGGTGTTCTGGTTCAGTTCTGGCTGTCGAGCCTTCATTTATGGCGAAAGCGTCAAGACCCGGTTCCGCGCGTTCTCGGCGGCGAATACTCTTCTGTGCTATCGAGAATAATTCAAGACGGAACCATGACTGGGAAACTGGGCAGATGTATTCTTGCGGGCAGCCTTTCTTTTCTTCTGGAGGTTGACGAAAAATGGACAAAAGAGAACTTGCTCCCGTTTTTCAGTGAATGCTCCGACGAGGGCGATTACCATTCTGTATGGGGCGGATTTCTGGTATGGCAAAGAGTTACTCCCTCCATTGCAGAACTTTTGGAGTTAGCGTTTCTTAACGCTGTTAAACGCCTTAAGCGGGATTCTCCTCAAAGAGAGATGCGTAGAAAGTTTGTTGAAGTGTATACAGCCATATCAGTGTATTTCGCCGCAAATCCTCTCGACACATTCATTCCAAGGTTTTTCGATAATGCCGATAGCGAAGATAAGATTGATTTTGCATTTCAGTTGCAGAGACATCTCAATCATATGGATGAGACACAAAAACGGGAGTGGTGGAGATGTTGGCTGAAATCCTATTGGGAAAACCGATTGAATGGGGTTCCGTCGAATTTTGATTCCTATGAAACCAGCCGCATGCTTAACTGCCTACTACATATGAACGGGCTGTTCCCCGAGGCGGTTGAATTGGCAATCCAGATACCGCCGACGGAGTTAAGCCAACTTTATATTGTTCGCCAGATAAACAAGTCCGACTTGTGGGAGAATTATCCCGAAGCGGTCGCAAAACTTCTGGTTTATCTGGGAACCTGCAACCTGCCTCCTTACGAATGGTATGAAGGGAAGGAATTAGTCGAAAAACTTTTGGAATCAGGCATTTCCGAAGAACTCAAGATAGAACTGAGAGAACTTGCCGCACGGCTAGGGATATGAAACAAAAAGAAACATATGTTTAAGCGTTAACTGATTGAAGCCAAAGCTCGCCGCTTGAAGGAGACCTCCTTTTTGAGCTTCCGCTCGGACGAGATCGGCTTTAGCGCCAGACGCTTCAATAAATTGCGCTAGTTCTTCAATCAATTTTGTCCAGGACGGAAGACCAGACCGCGTTGATATTCCCGATCCTATGAACAAAACTGTCTCTTCCTTTGCAAAAACGCTCTTTAGCGTATCCATATCTCAGATTATGTTAGGTAGGTGGAATTGTCATCGATCCAGAGTCTGAATGAAAACTTTCCCATAATCTTAACACCACTTGAGTTCCGTAGCGGGCCACTGACTCAGATAATCTTCTTCTAGGAGAGTTTAGCACGGGGATACACAAGGGACAAAGTTCTTCGGAGCGGGGGCGAGTCTGAGCGATATCAATCATAGTCGTTACGCTTGACGATCGCCGCCGCAGCTTCATCAAGGCCGGGAAACAGGACCTCCCGGTTAACGTTAAGGAACTTCAGTTCCTCGAGAATGCCTTCCTTCCTGTCGACGGGAACAGTCAGCCTGTAGTGATGATATACAGGAATATTTCTGGCCTTTTTCAGAATTTCATCCGCTTCGAATCGCTCGTGGAACGCGGAAATGAGAAAAGCGCCGGACTGAGCCCTGATCCGCTCAAAGGACTGCTGGGGCTCCACGACGAAAACCCTGAAGAAGTCCCGTACGTCAATGCGCTCCTTGAAGTAAGGCTTTTCGCGTTTTATGTAGTTGTAAAGACGGTTTATGATTATGGAATAGTCTGATGGACGGTCCGGCCCTTCGATTGACTCGAACTCTTCTTCAGCATCTATCGCTCCCATGACCATTTCCTGCTCGCCTTGCGGCAGTTTCGCCAGATTCGCTACAACGCTGATCGCGTCGCTGTCAAAAGCCTTCACTAGACTTCTCGGAACCGCGAAAACATGCAGCACGCCGTCTTGGGGAGGCAAAATTCCTGAATCCGAAGTTTCTTCGCAGGCGTGGAAAAGTGCCACGAGGGGGTTCCGGGTAACGTCAAGAAGCCGGGTCTTCAAGCCGTGCTGCTGCGCCAGAACCAGCTGGGATATGGCCGAGTACACTCCGGCGAAGTCCTCCGGTCTTTTTGACATCAGGTCAAGAAGCATTTCGCTTTCCTTTCTGGAAAAGAAAACCTGTCGTTTCACGGACGGCTCGAGATTCCACGAGGGCCTGTTTTCCCCGCGGAAATAAAACAGGGAGTACTCGTTGAAATATTTTTCCGCTTCACCAGCTTTGTAATGATCCCTGAGCAGTTGACATTCGCTCATCAGACCCGCGACGCTCTCGATTTTTTCGGGTGACCAGGAAAGACGCGGATACGCGCCCGCCGGTTCAGGGAAAAGAACGGAGTTCCAGGGATGCGTACATGTAATGTTCCCAACGCCTGTCAGCACTGCCCGGCTGAGGTCGGCCCCTTCGATATGCGCTCCTGCCAGATTGGCGTTGGTGAAGTCCGCGCGTGCGAATCCGCCGCCCCGAAGATCGGCGTCGCTGAGATCGGCACCCGCAAAGCTGGCTCCCTCCGCTCTAACGCCTCTAAGATCAGCGGAGTGAAGATTAGCTTCGCTGAAATCGGCGTTTTCAAGCTCCGCCTCCCCAAGGTCGATTCCCATAAGAAAAGCTTTCTGAAACTGGGCCTCTTGCAGGTTAGCCTTCTTGAGATTAAGCGGACCCAGCAGGGCTTCGCGAAAATTCCCGTTTTTAAGGTTTGCTCCTTCAAGATCGGAGGAACCTAAAAAATGGGTTATAAGACGTGCTTTGCTGAAGTCGGGGGTAAAAATTTCGTCGGGAATAAAAGGGTCTTCCTCGCGTTTCTTGTTCCAAGATTCGGCGCCTTCGCGAAGCAATTGGATGTGTTCTTCGTTAGCCATGTAGTTCTCCTTGATATATAGAATCAATCCCGCTTTTTGGAAAAATATAATTTCCAAACTGGGTCTGTCGATCTATTCTATCATTACTCTGCTGTTAACTGGGAAGTCTCAGAAGAGTTCGCATTGCTTGACTGTTCTTGCTGGACGGGAAAGGGCTTGGTGTCTTGGAAACGGGAAAACTAATATACAAAATCCTCAGAATCCCAACCATGCGGGAAACAGGGTTTTGTGCGGTGGGTTTTTCGGGGTTGCGGTGAAGGTTGTAATTCTGCGCTGGTAAAATGATATCCTAAGAGAGGTTTTAATGAATATTGATTTTTCAAATATCAGAACGCATAACGGAAGTCAAAACTCCGGTTTTGAAGAACTGGTCTGCCAGCTTGCGCATCTACGGAAACCAGAGAACGGATTAAAATTTGTAAGAAAGGAAGACGCGGGAGGAGATACTGGCGTTGAATGTTGTTGGATATTAACTGATGAGTCTGAGATATGCTTGCAGGCGAAGTATTTTCCAGATGATTCTCCTTGGCGGCAGTTAAATAATTCCTTTGCCTCCGCCTTAGAGAAACATCCCAACCTGAATGAATATGTCGTCTGTTTGCCTTTGGACAAATCAGACAGCAGGAAAAAAGGAAGGGGCGGAAACCAAGTCGCATCTTTTGAAGACGAGTGGAAAGATCACGTATCCAGCTGGAAAAAGATTGCCAGAGACCAAGGACGTAGCGTTGAACTTGAAACCACGGTTCATAAAAAATATGCTTAGGAGTGATTTAATCAAGAAGGT
Source organism: Candidatus Dadabacteria bacterium (assembly GCA_022819805.1). Classification (GTDB taxonomy): domain Bacteria; phylum Desulfobacterota_D; class UBA1144; order Nemesobacterales; family Nemesobacteraceae; genus Nemesobacter. The sequence goes on along the minus strand of JAJEGO010000062.1, from coordinate 511 downwards.
CTGGTAAAGATGTTGGACGGGAGTTTAAGATGAACGATCCTCACGTAGTGGCGCTGATTTACGGCATTGAGCATGATGCTTCCGTGGACTACGAAGAAGCGGAACCGCTTGTCCGGGAAGAGCCGGCGTTTCGCCTTGAGGTTAAAGACAAGAAGGCCCGATTTGAGTTAAAGAATCACTACGCCGAGGAATCCGCCGCGCGCGAATCAGTCGAAGAATATATCCGCGTATGGGAATTCGACGCCTGCCTGAATAACGGTCCCGACTCATTTAAGTTGAGATTCGACAAAGCGGAGATTGAAGACCGAAACCCGACACCGGGCGAGGTATCCCTTCACTTTTCCACCACGCTCCCAGCCCCAATTTTTTCCTTCACGCTTACTCGTCGACTTCCCGTTTATCCTTCACCGCCCTCAGGTCTTGCCATTAATCCCGATGTTCAGACAATGTATGATCGATATATGAATTATCGTCAAGGTCATGAGCCGTTATCAAGCATGGCTTATTTCTG
>JAJEGO010000058.1 GCA_022819805.1 Candidatus Dadabacteria bacterium | reverse complement strand
TAGTCATCCACGCATTCATGGGTAATCGCAATTGCCTGTTCACCGGAGACGCTTCTAACGCTAATTTGAGATGATAGCCCGTGACACGGAGAACTATTGCGATGAAACCGATATCCTTCATGCCAGCCACCACGGCAGCATTCATGGAGCTGACCCCATTTTCATAAGGAAGTGCAATGCAGACTACACAATAGTATCGACGAAGAGCGGAGTACACGAGAATGTTCCTCACCCCGCGGCGATGCGGCTTTACAAAATCAATACGAGAAAAGAAGTTTGTCGAACCGACCAAGACGGTGATCTGCAACTTGCATTCTGAGTGTATATAAGCACCATGGCTGCCGCATCAAAAATTTTTCCCTAGATGGTAAAACTAAATACCTCAACAGTAAAAAACACTATTTTTCAAACAACAAATCGCTTATTGGATTTAACGTGACGTTTGTGAGGATTGCTTAAGGGAATATTTACTGATTATAGAAAGTTATGAGCGCAGAAAGTGTGATCGAACCATTCTTGTCGTTTGATGAAAACAACTCTCAAACTATAGAATATCCAAGTCCACCCTGCCCTCAGGCTAACGCAACGATGAACAGGCGGGGGAAGGGATACAGCGTATGTTTCCCTGAACCCCTGGGATAAGCATCCCGAAGCCGCTCTTTGTACACCTTTAAAAACCGGTTCCGTTCAGTATCCGGCAGACCATTTAGAATCGGGCGCAGACCGCTGCCCATAACCCATTCAAAAACAGGGTCATCGCCTTCCAGCAGATGGAGATACCGCGTTTCCCAGATATCAAGGCGCCACGTGCGGGGAGAAAGGATATCATAGTAGAAGTCCGCATCCTCGACCCACTTGTTTGACAAGGCGGCAAGAAGCGCGGCGTCACCGACGGGCGTCCCGCCGGAACCGCCCTTGGCCAACGTATCCCGCATCAGGCGGTGAGACGGAAGATCCCAGCTAAGCGGCATCTGGACCGCGAGACAACCTCCCGGGTTAAGGCAGCCCACAAGGCGTGAAAACAGCTCAGAGTGGTCACTAACCCAATGCAAAGCCGCATTGGAATAAATAAGGTCCGGGTTTTCCTCCGGCACCCAGTTGCGGATATCAGCATCCGCCCAGCGCACGGTCGACGGTTCTGTGGCCGCCTCGGCCAGCATCTGCGACGAGTTATCAATACCGAAGACCCTGGATGAGGGCCAGCGCTGCGCCAGAAGACGGGTTATGTGCCCCGAACCGCAACCCAGATCATAGATCACGTCCGGCGTCTCAAGGGGTATGCGGTCCAGCAACTCAAGGGCCGGACGCAGGCGTTCCTGGGAGAACTTCAGGTACTGACCGGGAATCCAGCGCGTTCCGGCGACCTCGCCCTGGTGCGCTCTTTGCGACATGCGATTTCCTCGCTCCACCCCTCGGATATGTCCGCACGGTTTTTGTGCGGAGTGGTCAGCAACGTCGTCTTCTTAACTTCAGGAACTGCGATCAGTCGCCGCTCAGGTAACTTACCACGTCATCCTGAATGGATTCGTCCACGAGTTCCCTCCACTCCTCATTACCGCTTGCTATCGACTCGCGTATCTTGGTAGCCGAGATGAATCCTATGTTATCCGGCGGGAAAAACTCGTTCATCTCGTAACCGACTCCCCTGCCCCAGTTTACTGATTCAATGTCCGGAATCACCATCACGACCACGTCATCGCCCTTGCTCTCGTGATATTTTCTTATCATTCCGACGGTCTGTTCCGTGGTGAAGGGGTTTTTCGGGTCGGGAGGAATATCCCTCACCATTATCAGGCACGGAACTCCCTTGTCGAGTTTCTGCCTGACAAGGCTTATGTGTCCGGCGTGGTACGGCTGATACCTGCCGATGAATATTGCTCTTTTGGAAGTAGAAGGCTTTATGTCCGGATGTCCGTGATTTTTACATTCCCAGCTGCTCATGTTCACCTCGTTGTGTGGATTTAAAAAAAGGATTTCTCGTAACTGAAAGCCGCACGGATTATACACACGCCCGGTTTTTTTTCAACAGCGATCAATAGGGATGCTACCGAACAGACCACATAACCTGAACTTTTTGGATTTAAATGGATGCGGAGAAAAAACCGTTAAAATGCTCTTGACAGCATATGCGGTTTAAAGCATATTTATGTCATAAAATGGGAAGTCGGTCTTGATCCAGCCTTTGATGCTGAATTCGATGACCTGCCCATCGCGGTGCAGGACGAATTGCTCGCGCAGGCAAAACTCCTTGAGGTGTTCGGACCCGAACTCGGACGCCCACGGGTGGACACCCTCAAGGGGTCTAGTCACGCCAACATGAAAGAACTTCGCTTCAAGGCTGAAAACGGTGTATGGAGAGTCGCTTTTGCCTTTGATCCCAAGCGCAGGGCGATTCTGCTTGTGGCTGGTGACAAATCAGGCGTCGGTGAAAAACGTTTTTATAGGCAGCTGATCAAGAAGGCAGATAAAAGGTTTGATGCTCATCTTGACCGGTTGAAGCAGTTATAAGGAGGTATATCGTAATGTCGACCCTAGAAGAGAAGATAAAAAGACTCCCCGCGACGCGTCGCAAGAAAATAGAGGAACGGGCAAAAAAGCTTATTGCCGAAGAGATGTCCCTTCGGGACTTGCGCAAGGCACGCAAATGGACCCAAGTGCGCGTGGCGGAAAAACTCGGGATAAAGCAAGAGAACGTATCCCGGATAGAAAAGCGGAGCGACCTTCTGATATCCACGTTAAGCGACTACTTAGAGGCAATGGGAGGGAAATTAAACCTAGTGGCCGAGTTCCCCGACCGCCCGCCCGTTACTCTTACCGGTATTGCAGATCTGGATAATGAGGACCTTCCAGGAAAGTCATCCGAGAGAGATTGAACTCCGGTCTGAAGTAAAGTGACCGCCTCAGATACGTGCCGGAACAGCAACAGACCGCTGACAGGGAGTATCAGACAGAAGGCATATGCGCCTTTTTCTCCGAGGTGCCCCCGAGCAGATCGATAAAACCACCGAAAGTCCGTTTGCTGAGATCGGAGAGCGTGTCTATGTATTTCGGCGTCTCTGACCTTATAATGTCGGGATTTATCTTGCCGCCGAGTTCTTCGATTTCCTTTTCGTTCACCGGCGTGACGAGCCAGCGCTCTATCATTGGCGCATCTACCTCGAGGTGGAACTGGAAACCGTATACCTTGTCTCCGTATCTAAACGCTTGGTTCGCACATGCGGGGGAGGTGGCCAAGTGCACGGCGCCCGGTGGAATCTCAAAAGTATCCCCGTGCCACTGAAAGACCTTTTCAACCGCGCCGAATGCGCCTACAAGACGATCCTTCTTCCCCTCTTCGGTAGTGGAAACGTCATACCAGCCGATTTCCTTCTCCGGATTCTTATGAATCCGCGCTCCGAGGGCCTTGGCAATCAGCTGCGAACCGAGACATATGCCGAGCACCGGAGCGTCCATGTCGATAAACTCCCTTATGGATTCGGTTTCCGGCACAAGGTAAGGATATTCATCAGACTCGTCCACGTTCATAGGGCCCCCCAAAACGACAAGACCGTCGTAGTTGCGGAGCTTGGGGATGCTGTAATTGGACCGGCCGAAGTTCACGTAACGTATTCTGAAACCGGCGCTTCTGAGCATTGGGTGAAGCGTTCCCAGTATCTCATGAGGTACATGCTGAAAGACGAGCAGTTTCGGCATGGAGCAGGATTTTAACCATTTTTCCGGCCTCTGTCATTTCGCCGGATCACGGACAAATTCAGATCTGCCACGCACCGCGCAGAGTCTTCTTTTGAAGAGAGGATTCAAGCGCGAGCATAAACTCCTCTCTGCTGATTTCTCTTCCTCCGAGAGTCCTCATATGATCCGTTGGAATCTGGGAATCTATGAAATCGAATTCGAATTCCCAGCACTTCCGCGCCAAGTGAAAAAGAGCGACCTTCGAGGCATCGGTTTCAAGATGAAACATCGACTCTCCGAAAAACGCACCGCCTAGAGACACTCCGTAAAGACCGCCGACAAGCTTTCCCTCCCGGTAGGTCTCAAAAGAATGGGCGTAACCCAGTTCATGCAGCTTCCCGTAAGCCTCTTTCATCTCCTCGGTTATCCACGTCCCGCTCTGCCCCTTTCTCTGGACCTGCGCGCAGTTCTCAACGACCGCGGCGAAATCCGTATCGGCCCTCACTGAAAACTCTCCAGAAGACACAGTCTTTAAAAGGGTTTTTGAGAACCTGAAGTTCCCCGGGAGAAAAACCATTCTCGGGTCGGGAGAGAACCACAAAATGGGATCTCCCTCGGAATACCAGGGGAAAATACCGTTTTCGTAGGCCGAAATAAGCCTCTCGGGAGAAAGGTCTCCTCCAACCGCCAGAAGCCCCCCTGGTTCCGCTTCGGATGGATCAGGAAATCGTATTTCGGAATCAAGAAGGTAAACAGTCATCAACTCCGGTTCACTGCGAACCCTGCTTCCCCCAGGTTCTTTCAATGAAACCCGCCCTTCCTGAACCTATTTTGTAGTTACCGTAGTGAATCGGATTTTTCTCGTAGTATTTCTGGTGGTACTCCTCAGCCCTGTAGAAGGAAACGAACTTCTCTATCGAGGTGACTATCGGCTTTTTGAATTTTCCCGACTCCTCGAGTTTCTTTCTCGAAAGAAGAGCCTTTTCCTTCTGCGAATCGTTATGATAGAAGATGGCGGTCCTGTAATGCCTTCCCCTGTCGGCGAACTGTCCGTCCTCCTGGGTCGGATCAATGTTTATCCAGAAAGTCTCAAGAAGGGTTTCGTAATCTGTCTTCGCGGGATCGTAAACAACCTTTATAGCTTCGGCGTGACCCGTTTTGCCCTGCCAGACCTGCTCGTAGGTAGGGTTTTTCTCCTTTCCCCCCGAGTAGCCCACTACCGTTTCGACAACCCCGGTGAGACTGTCAAAAGGAGGCTGCATGCACCAGAAGCATCCCCCGGCGAAAGTCGCCTCCATGTATCCGCTGTTTTTTCCGCTCTCCATGTCTTTAACCTCCCCTACACTTTCGTTGTACACGGGAAAAGCCGCGCCCGCAAGCACAACAAGCGCCGAGACAAAAACCCTGGACCAGAAATCACATTTCATTTCTCTTCACACCAAGCGAAAACCAGGAAATTTCCGGCTCCGTAAATAAAGCCGTTCCCAGACGGGAATCAGTTATAAACCCTTATTTCGTTATAAAGCGCGTCCCTCTCGACAGGAACGTAGCCCGAATCCCGGATCATCTTTATCATGAAATCCCTGCTGTGACCCACTTCCGAGGGGGCGCCCGCGTCGTGGATTATCTTCTCCCTCATTATCGTTCCGTCCGCGTCGCTCGCGCCGTAATGCAGGGCCACCTGGGCCGCTTTTTCCCCGAGAGTGATCCAGTAGGACTTTATATGGGGGAAGTTGTCAAGATAGAGCCTCGCGAGCGCGTGAACCTTCATGTCGTATGAGGCGGGGAAAGGCTTTATGTCCTTAAGACCCGTGTTCTCGGGCTGGAAAAGAACTGGTATGAACGCGAAAAAGCCCGGGAACTCGTCCTCTATTCTTCTAAGTCTCTCCATGTGATCAACCACATGGAAAGGTTTTTCAAGATGACCGTAAAGAATGGTGGCGTTTGTCGGAATGCCGAGCGTGTGGGCTAAGCGGTGGATCTCCTCCCACCTTGTCGCGACCGTTTTCGGGGCGCAGATCTTCTTTCTCACCTCTTCGTGAAGTATCTCCGCTCCGCCGCCAGTAAGGGCGTCCACACCGGCGTCCTGGAGCGTCAAAAGCACATCTTTTAGAGAAAGGCCGCTTATCTCCGAGAACCAGTCGATCTCAACAGCCGTGAAGGCCTTCACGTGAATATTCGGGAAGTGGCGCTTTATCATCTTCACTATGTCAAGGTAATGATCAAACTCCCAGTCGGGGTGAAGGCCACCCACTATGTGAACTTCCCTCATCTCTTCGCTCAGCATGGAAAGCATCTGCTCGTCTGAGAGCTCGTAGGCGTTCGGGGACTTCTTCGTGGTCCCAAAAGCGCAGAACCGACACGATATGGCGCATATATTCGAAGGATTAATGTGGCGGTTCACGACGAAGTAGACCTTTTCTCCCGATTTCTTTCTCTTAACGTAATCCGCCATCATGCCGATGGTGTTAAGATCGGGAGAGTCAAGTATCAAAAGCCCGTCTTCAAAGGAAAGCCTCCGGCCCTCGGCGACCTTCTCCATCACGGGAAGCAGGTTCGCATCAGTGCAGAAGCTCTCGGTCAGTTCCAGTACTCGCTCCATCTCGTCTCCACTTTGTCTTTCATGTCCTCTGACATCTCTATAACCGGGGGATACCACTGTTTTATGGTGGCGTCGATCCCCATCCTGCCGTCATAAACGACCGCGGAACCCCGAAGCTCCGTATGTTCAAACAGGACATCCAGATAAGGATCGAACCTAGTAAAGATACCCCAGATAAGCTCCGTGTCATCCATTAAATCTATATCCGGGCTCACAAGCGCGATTATGCGCACGCCTTCAAGTCCGGGAGTCTCAAACAGCCTGCGTATCATCTCCTTGGGATCGGTCCGCGATTCGTCAATCCGAACGACGCAGAGACCTCCCGCAAGAAGCCTGAATCCCGTTATGTCCTGATGTTTTTCCCTAGGATCCGGCACCTCCTTGGCGTAGGTTTTCCTGTCGGGGGAGTTTTTCCTGACGGCGTTTATTCCCATCTTGCTTCCCACGTTAAACTTGTTGCTCGTGAAGTCAAGCGTGTCAAGAGGCGCCCACTGTATCATCATGAAATCCTCTCTGGGATCAAAGTTCTCCCCTATTTCGTGAAGCACCGCTGAGAAATCCCTGGGATTGACGTCGCTTGAAACGCAGATCATGCATTTTGTGAGAAGAAGCTGTCCCGTTCCCCAAAGCGCGAGCATGGCCTTTATTCCGCCCTTGGGGTAGCGCTCATCGACGGAAACCGCAAGCAGGTTGTGAAATCCCGCCTCTGGGTAAGCCCACATGTCCTTTACCTCGGGCTGTATTATCCTTATAAGCGGGGAGAACATCTCGCCCGCGGCGATTCCAAGGTAGACGTCCTCCTGCGGGGGCTTGCCGACCACGATGGAGGGGTACACGGGGTTTTTCCTGTGGGTTATTTCACTGAGGTTAAAAACGGGGAAGTCGGCCTCCATCGAGTAGTGGCCGAAATGATCGCCGAAGGGCCCTTCCTGTTTCAGCACGTCCCTTGGAACGGAACCTTCGAGTATGAATTCCGCTTCGGCCGGAACGTGAAGCGAGATGCTCTTGCCCTTCACCATCGGCATAGGGCTTCCGCGAAGATAGCTCGCAAACGCAAGCTCGTCCATGCCGTCGGGGAGCGGAGCGACTGCGGAGAAGATCATCCTGGGGTCTCCTCCGAGGATCACCGCGGCTTCAAGGTCTCTTCCCAGTTTTTTCGCCTCGTGGTAGTGCGCGGCTCCTCCCTTGTGAGCGTGCCAGTGCATCCCTGTGGTCCTTCGGTCATATACCTGAAGCCTGTAGACCCCGAGGTTTCTTGAGCCGGTGGCGGGGTCCCTCGTGAGCACCAGGCCAAACGTCACGAACTTTCCCCCGTCGCGCGGCCAGCACTTCATAACTGGAAGCCTCGAGAGATCGGGTTCCGTTTCAACCTGCTGAACGTCGCCGCGCCTTACCTTCTTGGTTCTCATGGAAAGGAGACGCGGGGCTTTCGGAAGCACGGAGAAAATCCCCTGTATCGAGGGAGGATTAACCTTGCGGAATATTTCGACCAGTTCCTCGCCGACCGAGGCGGGTTTTCTGCCAAGGGCAAGCTCAACTCTCTGCTCGGTGCCGAAAAGGTTTATCACCAGCGGAAAGTCCGATCCCTCGACGTTTTCAAACAGAAGAGCGGGACCGCATTCCCTCACGGTCCGCGACGCTATCTCGGTTATTTCAAGTTCGGGGGAGACCTCGGTTTTTATTCTCTTCAGGTCACCTATGCTTTCAAGATGGCTTATAAAGCTTGCTAGATTGGGAAAACCTTTTGGGGGCATGAGAAAAAACTACTCCAGTTCGTCCCTTCTCCATCCCCTGCCGGTATCGACGCCCGCGAGGCCTAAAAGCTTGTCCACGTACCCGCTCACCACGTCCGAAATTGATTCGGCTCCCATATAGTCAGTCGGAGAGATCGGCGCGATCACGGCTCCCTCGCGGGAAAGCTTAAGGGCGTTCTCAAGGGCGATTGTGCCAAGCGGCGTCTCGCGCAGGGCGATTACGAGCCTTCTTTTCTCCTTAAGCGCCACGGCGGCTATTCTCGTTATCAGGGTATCGGCTATGCCGTTTGCGATCTTGGCAAGCGTTGATACCGAGCACGGCACTATGACCATGGAATCGAAATGGTTGCTTCCCGAGGAAAAAGGCGACGCGAGATCGGAATCACTGTAAATATCAGTCACCCAAGGACGCAGTTCCTCAACCTTCAGGCCGAGTTCCTCGTGCAGGACTCTTTTGCCCCACTTGCTCGCCACCAAATATTTCTCGTCGGGGCATCTTCTAAGGAAATCAACCCCGTAAGCGACCCCTGAAGCTCCCGTAATTCCGACTATAGTTCTCATTTTCAGGGTAAGTATATACCCGTGAGGGTGAAAAACAAAACCGCGAACCCTATTAAGATGTTGGTTCTGAAAAAAGAGGAATCCACCTGTCCGAAACTTCTGTGCTCAAGGTAGAGGAGGTATCCGCAAAGCGCAAGCGGCAGAAGCGCCAGGAAGCTGCGAAAGGAAAGAGTATAGAGAAAAACAAGGGAAAGGAACGAAAGCAGATGAGAGATCCTTGAAACAGAAAGCGCCTTCTCTCTACCGAAACGGGCGACAAGGGAAAAAACGCCGTGGCGGCGGTCAAACTCCTCATCGGCGGTAGCGTATATTATGTCAAAGCCCGAAATCCAAAGGAATGTGAAAACCGAGAGCACGACCGCCGGGAGCATCTCCTCAAAAGAGCACCTCACGGCAAGCCACCCCCCAAGCGGACCGAGCGCCAGGGAAAGTCCCACTCCGAAATGACAGAGACTCGTGAACCTCTTCATCAGCGGATAGACCGTAAACGCCACAAGCGGAAGCGGGGAAAGGAGGAAAACGAGCGGACATATAAGATAGGCGGAGACAAAGTAAAGCAGGGCCCCCACGGCCGTCACTGCCGCAGCCTCGCCCATGCTCATCTTGCCCGAGGGGAGCTCTCTCTGCGTGGTTCTCGGGTTCTCCCGGTCTATTTCCTGATCGAAAATTCTGTTAAGCGCGAGCGCGACAGTCCTAGCTCCCGTGCCCGCAAAGATAATAAGCACGAAAAGCCGGGCGCTGAAAATCCCCCCGGCGGCCAGAAAAGCTCCCGCGAAGATAACCGGAAGGGAAAAAAACGTATGTTCTATTCTCAGGAACCCCGAGAGATTTTTTAGAAGCGTCATTCCTAGATTCAGTCTCCGCCCAAGTTCTCGATCCGGTCGGCGGCCTTGCGAGGAAAATATTGACTTACAAAGAGTTGATTTCCGAGGTGTCGCTGGGCGCCACAGCTCATCGGAAGACGCTCGCTTCCCGCCGTCTGCGGTAACGCAGTCGACAAGGCTCCTTGGGACCTGTCATCCAACTTCCGTAATTGGGGGCGGGCATGACAGTGTCAAGAAAGAAATCAAAGCTGTCGAGAAGCACCGTCCAGATCGCTTTCAGTTGCACGTAGGCAAAGCGCTTCCCTATACATTGGTGCTTTCCGCCGCCGAACCCTATCAATGCGTAGCGGTGTTGCTTGTCCTCAAAGTCGGGTGAGCCAAAACGATCCGGAGCAAACCGCTCCGGGTTTCGGAACACATTAGGCAGGCGGTGCGAAGCCGCAGGGGAAACCATTGCGAGGGTTCCCCTTGGCACCAGGTAGTCACGGTAACGGAGGTCCGCCATCACCTTGCGGACTAGGAATATGAGAGGAGGATGCAGTCGTTCGCATTCGCGGACGGCATTTTCGAGCATCACCTGGCACTTGAGGTTCTCAAGGCTGAGGACGCCTTCCTGGCGATAGATTTCCCGGATCTCTTCCCTCACTCGCGCCAAGTAGCGCGGGGCCGCCATGAGCTCCAGTCCCGTCCACGTTGCGAGCACCGAGCTGGTGTGTTGTCCGGCGAACAATGCGGTCAGCAGTAAGCCAGTAATCTCCTCGTCGTCGAGTGACCGGCCGTCCTTGTAGCGGGCGGTCATCAGCGCCTGCATGAAATCGTTGGGCGCGTTCCCGTGCCGGCGGCGGTCCGCCAAGGCCCCGCCAAACAGCTTGGCCACCCTTCGCCTTGCCCGATCACGAGCACGATGTGCTGTTGTCGGCAATCTCGGGAAGAAGAACCCGAGTGTGTTTATTCCCTTTTGCAGATCATTGTAGGCGTCTGCGAAGCCCTCGTCCACCAGTTCTCGGACCTCTCGTCCAATAAGACAGTGACTCGCGATGTTCACGGTCAGCTGATTCATCGCGACGGGCAGATCGACATACCCTTCGTCGTCAAGAGCGTCTGCGAAGAGGCTCACCTCTTCAAACATGATGCGCGCGAATCTCCGCATTGCTGCACTCTGGAGCGCCGGAAACAGAAACCCCAGCTGCTCGCTCATGATTTCCGGCGCGACATCGTATGCCACACCGCGTCCGAAGATTGGCACGGTGAACTCATATACAGCTTTAGCGTCAAGCTGCTCCTCGGCTGCTCCGAAATAAAAATCGTGAGCGTCCGGACCGATGAAGAGCACAAAATCCTGCGGACCGAGTCGGAACCGGAAGATGTTACCGTGCTCACGTCGGCCACGGCCCAGCAGGGCGAGCGGATCCTTTTGGAACTCCGGGAGGTGGCCGATAAACGGCCACCCGCCGGAAAGCTCTGGAACTCTCTCGCCCTGCTTACAGAAATCGCTGCGCAGCATAAACCAAAACCCCTCAGTAGATAAACGGGAGCAAAATGTAGCGTACCCGCTGGGTGTACAATTCCCAAAGCCGACCGTACTTCGCGCGGCAACGGCGGTCGTCGCGTCTCGATCGATGCCACAACAGAACGGCGAGCCACGCGGGAAGCAGGTACGGCACCCAGGACCCGAACCCGGCAGTAAACGTAAAGGCGAAGTAAATGAGTATCTCGCCTGTATAGTTGAGATGTCGTCCGATACCCCAGAAGCCCGAAACCAGCAGACGACCTTCCAGGGATTCGGCCGGCTTGCCCCAGATCATCGTCTTGGAATCCAGCTTGAAGCGGTGCTTCTGTTCGTTTGCGCCTCGGAAGATCCAGCCTCCAAACAGGAACAGCAAAATGATCGCGGTGGCACCGGCTGTGGAGAGGGAATCCGGGGAGTGAATGAGCCACCAGCCGGGCAGGCTGTAGAAAAACGGCACTAACACGTAATCACCCCATATCAACAGCCATCCAAAGCGCTCGCTGATCATGTCCCAGGTATAAGTCATGCCGTATTCAAACTGGAAGTAGTTGAAGATATACAGGAAAGTGAGAATCTGATACACTGCCATCGCCAACGTCAGCTCACCGTACTTTTCGTATTGCACCACTGCGAACGATGCGTTGATGAGGGCAAGCGCCACGAGCGAGGGACGGTAGCTAAACAGCTTAAGGTCCACTCCCAACCAAGTAGGGTTGAGATCTAGTCCTAAGAAGAACCCACGCCCCGTCCCCGGCACTGTGCCGCGGGCGCGCCGTCCGGACAGATAGAGCAAGGCGGAAAGAACAAAAGCAAATCCGTTTGCCACGACAAACAACGCGGCAAACCGGTCATGTATGATCGACAGCGAGAACAGGCCGAAGATCTGGGCGAGGCAACAGAGCATCACCACACTCAGGAACAAGGTGAGACCGTTGAGTTTATAGACTCGCTGCTTGCCTTCAAGATCCGGCCCTGACCCGGTGCGTCCGGGCAGCACCATCGACCCGGCGAACAGGGCTAGGACGAACACGAACACCATTGCCGCGGCTTCGAACATGGCCTTCCCGGCAAGCGCCGCCGATAAAAGATTGAGGTCAACCATGGGTACCGCCTTCGGTTTGCGACAAGTGGTTCCGCCACTTCCGCACGATAACTTTTTGGAACTCCCGAACCAGAGGGTTCAGTTCGACCGGTGGGGCATCCCATTGTTTCTCGCAACCCCGTTGCTCTTCCTCAACCGCAACGCAATCCTGTCCCAGCAGAGGGCCGATGAGCATGCGGTTCGCGGTCTTCAAGACCGGGATCATCGCGAAGCGGGGAATGCGGACAGGTATCAAGGGAAGCTTGATAATCTGAAACAGAGCAAAAAAAGGGCCGGGTTGTACGTTCATCAATGGGGAGGACAAACAGCCAGTGCTTGATCTCGTCGCCAGTATTCGACCACTGATATGGATATTCAAAGTGCAACCCCACGTTATAAGCATCAATCCTTCCGCGGCGGTGATTGTGCTCGGTCGCTCGGTCAAGGGTTTTTCTCCCTTGCGGTATATCATATGTTGGCTCACCACCGCAAGGGGAAAATACACCGGATTGCGGTGAATTGCAAGGGATATAGCGCGACAATCCAGATTGTCGCGCTAGTGCGAAGTTGATTGACGCGGTAGAGGGCAATGAACCCCGAAGGTCGCTGCATCGCAAACGCCTCGCCGTACGACCCTCATTACCATCCCCGCGCCGTGTTGTGGGTCAGCACGACGGATGCGCAATGGATAACCGTCTCGCATCCGCGGCAAGCACGGACGATCGCCTTACCGATAAATCCGCATCCGCCGGTTACCAGTACGGGACCTCCGGGGAGGGACTTTGATTCCTCTATGAGCGTGTTCCTCTATGAGCGTGTTCCGAATATCCAGTCCCATATAGGCGTAATCCCTCCGTAATTCCCTCCCTGGCTATGATGCGCGTCGTGACTTGCGGCGTAGTGGTTCGCAAGCCATGCCAGACGGTAG
>JAJEGO010000013.1 GCA_022819805.1 Candidatus Dadabacteria bacterium | reverse complement strand
ACCGTTCACTGGGTACCGTTCGTGATGCTCGGAAGCTACGAGGGCTATGTCTCGGACCTGTTCGTCAGTCCTTCTGCAAGCGGAATGGGGGCGGGAAGCCACCTTATCGAGGCGGTTATGGAAGAAGGCAGAAAAAGGGATGTCTACCGCCTGATGGTGACCAACGGCAAGGACAAGCCGTCCTATCTGCGGGGCTTTTACAGAAAAAAAGGGTGGACGGAGCGGCCGAAAGTCGCTAACTTTACCTACTACTACAAGGAGCCCTGGTCGTAGCCGTACTGACGGAAGCCGCAAAAGACCGGGAAACGGGTCTCAAGTAAAAATGACAGGAAATCAGGAAGAAGCGATCTTGCTCGTGCACTCCCCTGACCGCCCCGGTCTGGTTCGTGCGGTTACCAACTTTATATTCGAATACGGCGGGAATATCCACGCCCTGCAGCATTGCGTTGACACGACCGACATGGTGACATTTATCCGTGCCAAGTGGGGGATGGACGCTTTTACTCTATCCCGGGAGGAGACTGAGGAGGTTTTCCGTGAGAACGTGGCGAAGAAATTCGACATGAAATTCGAGGTTTTCTTCACGGGGGACGCGCCGCGCATGGCGGTTTTCGTCTCCAGGCTCCCCCACTGCCTCTCGGACATAATTTACAGGCTCCGCGCCAGGGAATGGAACGTGGAGATGCCCCTAGTGATAAGCAATCATCCGGACCTAAGGGATGTGGCAGGTCTTCATGGGGCGGATTTTTATGTGTTCGAAGATGTCGGGGACAACAAGGAGGAAGTTGAGGCCCGGCAGCTAGAGCTTCTACGCGACTACAATATAGATTTCATAGTGCTTGCGAGGTATATGCAGATTTTTACCGGGAATTTCGTATCGCGTTACCCCAACAGAATGATCAATATCCACCATTCGTTCCTTCCGGCTTTTCCCGGGGCGCGTCCCTATCATTCCGCGTATGAAAGAGGGGTCAAGGTGGTCGGAGCAACCTGCCATTACGTAACCGAGGAGCTCGATTCGGGACCCATAATAGAGCAGGATGTCATAAAGGTTAATTATGATGATTCGATAGATGACCTCATAAGAAAGGGGCAGGACCTGGAGAAGCTGGTTCTCTCAAACGCGATCTGGTCCCATATAAACCGGGAGATTTTGATTTACAAAAACAGGACAATCGTATTCAATAAGTAAGCGGGGGTCTTTGCGGTCCCCCAAGGATGAGTGAAAAATGGAGTTCAAAGGAACAAGCGATTACATAGCCACAAAAGATTTGTCCGTAGCCGTTAACGCGTCCATTACGCTTGAGCGTCCGCTTCTCGTGAAGGGCGAGCCGGGCACGGGCAAGACCATGCTTGCGTTCGAGGTCGCAAAGGCGCTTGGAAAGCCACTTATAACGTGGCACATAAAGTCCACCACGACGGCCCAGCAGGGACTCTACGAGTACGATGCTGTCGCCAGGCTTCGCGACTCGCAACTCGGGGACGAGAGGGTAAACGACATCTCAAACTACATAAAGAAGGGAAAGCTCTGGGAGGCTTTCGAGAGCCCCGAGCAGGTGGTGCTTCTGATTGACGAGATAGACAAGGCGGACATAGAGTTTCCAAACGACCTTCTCCTTGAACTCGACAAGATGGAGTTTTACTGCTACGAGCTCAAAAAGACCGTAAGTGCGGTTAAAAGAGTCATAGTGATAATCACTTCGAATAACGAAAAGGAACTTCCGGACGCTTTTTTGAGAAGGTGTTTTTTTCACTACATAGCTTTTCCCGACCGCAAGACTCTTGAGAAAATAGTGAAGGTGCATTACCCGGATCTCGGGCGAAAGCTCATGGATAACGCGCTCACCCTCTTTTATTCCGTAAGGGAAATCGACGGTCTTAAGAAAAAACCCTCGACAAGCGAACTTATAGACTGGATAAAACTGCTCGCGGCCGACCGCGTGGCCGCGGGGGAACTCCCGGAAGTGGATCTTGAAGAGAACCTCCCGCCTTACTCGGGTGCGCTTATCAAGAACGAGGCGGACTACGAGATGCTCGAGGTAATGAGGCGGCGATTCAGAAGGTAGGGGGGCAAGTTCATGTTTCTTGATTTTTTCCTGCTGCTTAAAAACGACGGATTTCCCGTCACCCTAAAAGAGTATCTTACTTTCCTGGAAGCCCTTGACCGCGATGTAATCGGCTACGACTCGACCGACTTTTACTACCTTGCCCGCTGCGTGATGGTAAAGGACGAACGGCATCTGGACAGGTTCGACAAACTTTTTTCCGCTTACTTCAGGGGGGCTCAGCTTGCCGATACCGAGCAGTTCATGCAGATTCCGCTTGAGTGGCTGCGCAAGAACTTCGAGAATGTCCTCTCCGAAGAAGACAAGGAGATGATCCGCTCCATGGGGGGGCTTGAGGAACTGATGGAGAGACTCAGGGAGATTTTCGAGAAACAGAGAAAGCGCCATCAGGGCGGAAACAGATGGATAGGCACAGGCGGCACTTCTCCCTACGGAGCGTACGGTTACAATCCTGCCGGGATTCGCATAGGGCAGGACGGCGGCAGGCAGAGGCGGGCCGTCAAGGTGTGGGACAAAAGAGAGTTTCGCGATCTTGACGATTCGGTGGAATTAAACGTGAGGAACATGAAAATGGCCCTGAGAAGACTCAGGGTTCTCACAAGAGAAGGGGTGGGGGAGGAGCTTGACATTGAGGGGACGGTTGACAGGACTTCGAAAAACGCGGGGCTCCTTGACCTTGAGTTTGTCCCCTCGCGGAAAAACAACGTCAAGGTTCTTATGTTTTTTGACGTCGGAGGCTCAATGGAAGATCATGTCGAGCTTTGCTCGAGGCTTTTCTCCGCCGCAAGACATGAGTTCAAGCATCTTGAATTCTACTACTTTCACAACTGCATCTACGAAGCCGTTTGGAAAGACAACGCAAGGCGTTTCAGCGAGCGGATACCCACCTTCTCGGTACTTAATAAGTACAACGGCGATTACAAGTGCATTATAGTCGGCGACGCGTCGATGTCCCCGTGGGAACTTGTATATCCGAACGGAAGCGTTGAGCACAATAACGACGAGCCTGGTCTGCAATGGCTCGGGAGAGTGAAGGCGAAGTATCCTTCTACCGTGTGGCTTAACCCCGTGCAGCGGGATGAGTGGAAGTGGACTGAAAGCATAGGCATGCTGGACAATTTCTACGAAGGCAACATGTTTCCCCTGACGCTTGCAGGCATAAGGGATGCGATTTCGGCTCTCAAACGGCGCCCAGGCGGCCGCGGCGCGTCAGAATTCCCGGCGTGATGAGGATATACACCGCTGATGCCTTTACCGACGGGCCGTGCTCCGGGAATCCGGCTGCCGTGTGCATCCTTGATGAAGAAATACCGGATCGGGCAAAACAGAAAATCGCTTCAGAGGTAAATCTTTCCGAGACAGCTTTTCTTATAAAAAAAGACGGTGTTTTCGAGCTCAGGTGGTTTACTCCCGAGACGGAGGTTGACCTGTGCGGACACGCCACCCTAGCAAGTGCACACATTCTCTTTACTCTCGGAATAATCCCCGAGACAGAAGATGCCGTGTTCTCCACAAAAAGCGGGGTTCTTACCGCGAGGAGGAAAAACGATCTTATAGAGATGGATTTTCCCTCGGAGGATCCTTGGCAGGTCGAGGTGCCGGAGGACCTGCTCATGGCGATTTCTTCAGCGCCTCTTTACGTGGGCAGAAACCGCTTTGATTACATCGCCCTTTATGAAAGCGAGAAAACGATAAGAAGCGTTGTCCCGGAACTCGGCCACGTTAGGAAACTTGATTCGAGAGGACTTATAATAACAAGTGTCTCGAGTTCTTGCCGCTACGACTTCGTATCGCGTTTTTTCGCGCCCAACGCAGGGATAGATGAGGATCCGGTTACAGGCTCTGCTCACTGCTGCCTCTGCCCTTTCTGGGGCCGCAGGTTAGGGAAAAAAGAACTCACCGGCTACCAAGCGTCAAAAAGGGGCGGACTTGTTCATACGAGACTTCTTGAGAAAAGGGTCTGTTTGTCGGGGAGGGTAATTGTTACGGGAAGCTTCGAAATTGACCCCGCATCGTAAGAGAATCAGGACGCGTCCATTGGCGAAATTCACAAAACTTCTTTTTTTCGGTACAATTCAAAATTCCATGCTACAGGGGCGGCGTAGCCAAGAGGTAAGGCAACGGTCTGCAAAACCGTCATACCCCGGTTCGATTCCGGGCGCCGCCTCCAGTTCTGAACCATGTTCAGCACAATGCCCGGGTGGCGGAATTGGTAGACGCAAGGGACTTAAAATCCCTCGGGAGTATCTCCCGTGCCGGTTCGAGTCCGGCCCTGGGCATTTTTCTAACAAATCCTGAAGCAAATATGTTAAAATGCAGAATATTGTCTAAATACGTGGTCTGAATCGTAATAAAGCGAGTTGTTTAAGGAGGTTTTGGAGATGAACTTTAAGATTCGGCTTGGCGTAGCCATAAGATTTTTCGCATTTCTTTCCCTGTTCTCATTGCTTTTTCCCTTAACCGCAGTTGCGCAGGAGGGGGAAGTTGAACAAGAAGAAAGTGTCAGCGCGGTAGAGGAAGCCAGTTACACGCTTCAAAGAATGATCGTTACCGCTACCAAGCGTGCTCAGCTTGCCCAGGATGTGCCTTTTTCCCTGAATGTCCAGTCAGAAGAGGATATCAAACGCCTTAACACAACTGATCTTGAGGATCTATCCCGCAATGTGGCCGGACTCTCAATACAGAACCTCGGGCCGGGCCAGAGCGTAGTCACGATCCGTGGCGTCTCTTCCGGACAGATAGTGAGGGACCAGCCCGGCGTAAAAGAGCAGGTGGGAGTCTATCTTGACGAAACCCCTATATCCCTGTCGCTTTTTACTCCTGACATCGATCTTTTTGATCTTAACCGCGTGGAGACCCTGAGAGGACCGCAGGGCACGCTCTTCGGATCAGGCTCAATCGGCGGTACCGTCCGCTATATAACAAACCAGCCGTCGCTCGGCGTAAGCGAGGTTAAAGTTGAGATTGACGGAAACTATCTTGACGAAGGTTCTCTAGGGGGTCATCTGAAAACTGCCCTTAATGTTCCTCTGGGCGATGACGTGGCCGTTCGACTGGTTGCTTATGGTACCAGATACGGCGGTTTTATCGATGCTCGTAAGGAAGGGGGTACAGTGGATGAGGATGTAAACGACGGTGACCGCCTCGGCGGGCGCGTTGCCCTTTTGTGGGAGTTGACCGAAAACCTTTCCATTACTCCGCGAGTTTTATATCAGAAAATTGATCTTGGAGGTTTTAACCGCGACGAGGTGTTTAACCTTTTCTCAAATCCCTATACTGATCCCCCGACCCCTCTTGGAGAGAGGGAGCAGTACTTGCTGCTTGACGAGGCTTTTGAAGATGAAACTCTGATTTTTGACACCGTGGTAAATTGGAGCATTGAAGGTTTCTTTGACGTTACGTACTCGACAAGCTATATAAACCGTGATCTTCTTGTAAGTCGCGATGCGAGTGCTCTTACCGGCAGCGTGAGCGTGGATCTTATAGGCCACCCATCCTTGAGATTTCCGGAGGATGAAGTGGCGAGGCCATCTAATCTGCGCGACACTACCGACCTTGAACAGATGACCCATGAACTTCGCTTAAGTTCGAACGATGACGGCGCACTTCAGTGGCTTGCGGGTGTTTTCTACTCCGACGTGGAGCGTGACTATTCTCAGCGTTTGCCGACTCCAGGGTATGATGCGTTATTTGTACCCTCGGCTGACACCAATTTTCCTGACGCTGTGGACTCGCCCTATAGTTCAGATTTGACATATGATTTAAGGCAGGTCGCGCTTTTCGGGGAGGCGACCTATAAATTGCTTGATCGTCTTGGCTTGACGGCTGGGCTGCGCTGGTATGACTGGGAAGAAGATAAGACTTTCAGGTCCGGTGGGGGTTTTTCGAATTCTGATGCCCAGAATCAGGACAAAACGGTTTCCTCCGACGGATTTACTCCTCGGTTTATGGTTAGCTACGATGCTAATGATAACGTTACGCTTAATGCTCAGGTTTCCCGGGGCTTTCGTCTCGGCGGAGTCAATGACCCACTTAACATAGACCTTTGCACAGACAGCCAAGGGGTTAATCATTTTCCTACATATAGTGTTTATCAAGAGTTTGAAGACGAGACTCTCTGGAACTATGAGGTTGGTTTCAAATCATCTTTTGAGAACGTTACATTCAATGGTTCGGTGTTTTATACAGACATTGAGAATCTGGGGGTAAACGTTGACGCGGGACCGTGCTCCTCTAGGGTTACAATCAGCGTACCCGAATCTCACACGGCAGGAGCGGAACTTGAACTGTCTATTCAGCCTACAAGATCTCTCTTGCTCGCTTTTGCTGGAAGCTACGTAGAAGCGGAGTTTGATTCCACTATCAGGGCGGCGACAGATGGGAGTGTGGTTGATGGAATAGAAAATGGTAACCGCATACCTTCTGTTCCAGACTGGCAAATCTCGGGGTCCGCCACCTATACTTTACCGGGTCTTCTGAGCGCTAGGGGAAGCTATCTCTCGGCTTCATGGCAGTTCGTGGGCGAGAGCATCACGCAGTCAGGCGATCAGGTGCCCGGCAACGAAGTTTTCTCGCACGGATTGGCCTATAGGGGCGCCTCTGCCGATGAGGCAACGGAAGTTGATCTGCTGCTTGATTCATACCATCTGTTTAATCTCTCCGCGGGCCTTGTATATAACAATCTTGAATTCGTGGCTTACGTAAAAAACCTTACGGATGAAAACGTGAGGCTTTCGTTTGACCGCGAGCGGGGAGGACGGGCCCGTCTTGCTTACAGAGTGGGCCAGCCGCGTACTTTCGGCGTGGTTACGCGCATGCGCTTCTGATGAAATAATGGGGAAGATGTCTTAAGACTTATTTCCCTTGTTAAAAATGAGACTTGTACCTTGCAATTGCGGTATTTAATGCCGTAATTGCAAGGATAATCGCTGAGAATACACAAATCGGGTTTAGGCCAACTTGCATATCTCCGTTTGTAGTGGCACGCGAAATCTCAAGTATAAGCAGAGTATAGTTTTTGGTAAATCGGGGTTTAAGGATCCGATCCAGGACTTTTTCCGGTCGGATAAGTTAATGTTCTGCCAAGGCTTTGGCTTTTACTCAGTGAAGCACTCTTCTTTCTTTTTCATCTCCAGAAATTTCTTCTGAGTCGTCATCGTAGTAAAGGTAGTTTACCTCTTCGAAAAGCTCATCGAACTCATCCGCGAATTCATCCTCAAATTCATCTTCTTCATCAAATACATCCAGTGGATAATCGAGGTTTTCATCTTCTTTTTTGATAAATTTGAGCATGGCTGCCTCCGGCGGGAAAAAATTTCTATCCAAACACTACACCCCGGTTACTAAAAGTCAACAGCCCGGGATTAAGTCTCGGTTAAGGGATGCGGTCAACTCTTATTTATTGCCTGTCCCTTGCCGCGGTTCCAGAAGAAAAGAGATGTCTTCCAGGACAAAATCGGGCGTTATTTCATTGCTTCCAAGGTCTGTTTTCTTCGTAACTCCACTCAGCACAAGCGCCGTGCTGTATCCAGCTTTTCCCCCTCCGGCAATGTCGATGCGGAGACTGTCTCCGACTAAAAGAGTCTTTTTCGTCGGTGTTACCCCGCTTTTTTCCAGGAGATCGAACATGTATCTCTGGGGTTTTCCAGCTGTCATCGCTTTCTTTCCAGACGCGGCTTCCACAGAAGCGAGAAGAGCTCCTGTCGCTGGAGCCCGGCCGTGTTCGCAGGGATAGAAGTAATCTCCGTTTGTGCCGATAAAAACTGCTCCGTTTCCGATGGCTATGGATGCGATCCTTATCTCCTCAAGGTTAAATCCGGGATGGCTTCCCACCACCACGAGGTCTGCGCCGAGGGAATCTTCTCCGTAAAGTTCAACCAGTCCGGTTTTCCTGACTTCGCTTTTCAGGTAATTGCTTCCCGCTATGAATACGGTCTTCCATTTTTCAGAGGGCATTTTTTCCTTTATCAGAGAGACGGTTGCCATTGGGGAAGTTACGAACTCGCCATCGTGTGATTCAATTCCTAGCTTGCTAAGTTTTTCGGCATAATCAGAGGGTGAGCGAGAGGGGTTGTTGGTTATGAAACGTATGCCCTTTTTATTCTTCCTTAATATTTTGAGCACTTGGGGGGAGTCGCCGATGGCTTTTTCGCCGGAATATATAACTCCGTCTAGGTCAAAGACGAAATGATCGAACGAATTTTGAAAATCCATAGCCGGGGTCGGGAATTTTACCGGGGAGGACGGTCTATCCCCAGATATTTTTCTTGAGTTCTTCCTGAAGCTGGGAATCGTAGTTTGACTTCATTATCTTGATCAGCTTGTTTTCCCTGTCCTCGAAGAACTCAACTCCCATGAAAGAAAGTACGTCAAACGCCGCCCTTTTATATCCTTCATAGAACTCTTCTATTTCCCCCGAGGCCCTGACGGTCTTTGAGTCAAGGTAAAGGGCTATTGCCGCGAGTTCATCCTTTACCTCAGGGGATATCTCGATTTCGAACCCCTCGAGGTCGCCCTGAAGGAGGTGGTTTGTGTACATCTCGATTACGGCGTCAAGCGTGTTTGCGTCCATTTCAGTATCCTCTCCGGCGTATTCTAACCGTTTTTATTAAGAAGTTCACTTGCCACTATTATGTTATCTCTTCCCGCCTTGGCCGCGAGCCCCACCGCTTCTTTGAGAGTGGTTTCTTCCTTGACAGTGCCGAGTTTTAGGAGCATGGGAAGGTTTACCCCCGAAATCACCTCCATTTCGCCGCTCTCAAGAAACATCAGGCTTATGTTGGAAGGAGTCCCTCCGAACATGTCAGTCACAAGCAGTATCCCGTCTCCCTCATTAACGGTATCAATCGAGGCCTGCACCTTTTTTTCGAAATCCTTGGAGTCTTTCGAAGCGTCTATTGAGACCGCGGTCATCTTGACCCTGGGTTTTTCGGGCAGAATGAAATTTACGGCCGATACAAGCTCCTTCGCGAGCTCTCCGTGGGCGATCACTACTATGGAAAACATAGCACTTTTATAGCTTATTTATGTCCCTGTGTCTAATAATCGCGGAGTACTCAGAGAGCTTTTCGTCCAGAGCGCCCGCTATGACTACCGAGCGGTGTTTCCCGCCGGTGCAGCCTATTCCCAGGGTAAGATATGATTTTCCTTCCTCGGAATATTTCGGGATCAAAAAGCGGAGAAAAGAACACAGCTTTTCAAGAAACTCCTGCGAAGCCTTATCCGACATGACAAAGTCCACAATTTCGCTTCTGGTTCCGTCAAGATCCCTTAAGGACTCGGTAAAATGGGGATTTTTCAAAAAGCGGACGTCGAAAACCAGATCCGCGTCTTCGGGAACTCCGTACCTGTAGCCGAAGGAGAGGAATGTTAGAAGGGGGGTCTGCTTGCTGTCTGCTGTTCCTGCAATCTTGGCTACAACCGCTTTTAAGTCGTGAACGCTGAGAGTGGTTGTGTCTATGCGGTTATCGGAGAGTTCGCGTATGTCCGCCAGGATCCGCTTTTCCTCGGATATCCCCTCGGGAAGGGTTTTCTCCGCCCCAAGCGGATGGATTCTCCTTGTCTCCTTGTATCTTTTGACAATGGCCTCATCCGAGCATTCAAGAAAGAGAAGGTCAACTCTTTTAGCCGATTTTCTTATTTTCCCCAGCACCTTTTCGAAATCATAAAGCGTATCTTTTACCGGTATGCGTATGTCAATGACTACGACCGCCTTTTTTATCTGTGTAAGAGATTTTCCGCAGAGATCGATAAAGGAGAAGAGAAGCTCTGGG
>JAJEGO010000054.1 GCA_022819805.1 Candidatus Dadabacteria bacterium | reverse complement strand
TTCTGATACCAGTTTTCCCAGGGGGTCTATGGTTGCATGAATGAATCTAGCCAGAGTAACACATTGAGATCCCAACTCTTTCCAATAATCTGACAGAAAGAAGTTGCTTCATTTTGCCCTTGACGGCATTGGCCTGTTTATGTACATTATAATCTGTTTTCGTCAGTTTTCATAGGCATTCGACCTATAACTGGCGAAGAGGATTGAAATGACTGCTGAAGAACGATGGGTCGGCGTCGATGATGTGGCTGCGCATCTCGACGTCAACAAAGACTCCATTTATCGCTGGATAAACAACAAGGGTCTTCCCGCGCATAAGGTTGGCCGTCTCTTTCGTTTCAAACTGTCTGAAATCGATAACTGGGTTCGTGCTGGTGGCGTGGGTGAAACAGCTTCCAACGGCCCAAGCTACGATGGTGATTAAGGAAACAAGAAATGGCACTGAAGAAGTCTCAACTTTACAGTTCGCTCTGGTCCAGTTGTGATGAACTGCGCGGCGGCATGGACGCCAGCCAGTACAAGGACTATGTCCTGTTCATGCTGTTTATCAAGTACGTTTCCGACAAGTACGCTGACTCGGACGACTTCGCTCCGCCGGTGACCATCCCCAAGGGTGCGAGCTTCACCGACATGGTCAAGCTCAAGGGCAAGAGCGACATCGGCGACAAGATCAACACGCAGATTATCCAGCCGCTGATCGATAACAACTCCCGTCTGGCCCGCAGCGACTTCCCCGACTTCAACGATCCGAACAAACTCGGTGAAGGCAAGGCGATGGTGGACCGCCTGACGAATCTGATCAGCATCTTCCAGGAGCCGGAGTTGAACTTCTCGAAGAACCGGGCCGACCACGACGACATTCTCGGCGATGCCTACGAGTACCTGATGCGGCACTTTGCCACCGAGAGCGGCAAGAGCAAGGGCCAGTTTTACACGCCGTCGGAGGTCAGCCGTGTCATTGCTCAGGTCATTGGCATCTCGCCCGAGACCGCTGTCGCATCGACCACGGCCTACGACCCGACCTGCGGATCGGGATCGCTGTTGCTCAAGGTCGCCGCTCAGGCGGGTAAGCACATCACGCTTGAAGGGCAGGAAAAGGATCAGACAACAGCAGGCCTTGCCCGCATGAACATGATCCTGCACGACTTCCCGACGGCCAACGTTCTGCAGGGCAATACGCTTGCCAGCCCCAAGTTCAAGGACGGCGAGCAGCTCCGCACCTACGACTACGTGGTGGCCAATCCGCCATTCTCCGACAAGACTTGGAGCAACGGCATCACGCCCAGCGCCGATCCCTATCAGCGTTTTGCCTGGGGTTCGCCGCCCGGCAAACAGGGCGACTACGCCTATCTGTTGCACATCATCCGCTCGATGAAGAGCAATGGCAAAGCCGCCTGCATCCTACCGCACGGCGTTTTGTTCCGAGGCAATGCCGAGGCCGTGATCCGCAAGAAGCTCGTGCGGTCCGGGCATCTCAAGGGCATCATCGGGCTACCCGCCAACCTGTTCTACGGCACAGGCATCCCCGCCTGCATCCTCGTGCTCGATAAGAAAAACGCCAACGCCCGCAAGGGCATCTTCATGATCGACGCGTCCAAGGGCTTCATGAAGGACGGAGCGAAGAACCGCCTCCGCGAACAGGACATCCACCGGATCGTCGATACCTTCAACAAGCAGACCGACACGCCGCGCTACGCCCGCATGGTGCCGTTCGAGGAGGTTGCCGATCCGAAGAACGATTACAACCTGAACCTGCCGCGTTACATCGACAGTACAGAACCCGAAGACATTCAAGACGTCCACGCTCACCTGAACGGCGGCATTCCCAATCGCGATATTGATGGGGATGAAAAGGCGATGCCTCCGATCGAAGGACTCAACCATTACTGGACGGTCATGCCGTTGCTCAGGAAAGCCCTGTTCAAGAACAACGGGCACAAAGGCTATTCCGAGCTGCGTGTCGAGACCCAGAAAATCAAGCCCACGATCATCGGTCATGAAGAGTTCGCCGCGTTCAAAGCCATCGTCACCGACATCTTCGACAAGTGGCGAGCCGCGAATGTGAAGCGTTTCAAGGGCTTCGATCAGGAAGACCAGCCCAGGGAACTGATCGCGACCATAGCGGAAGACCTGCTCGCCGCGTTCAAGGCCGCGCCGTTGCTGGATTCCTATGACATGTATCAGCACCTGATGGACTACTGGGCCGAGACGATGCAGGACGATTGTTACCTCATTGCCGCCGACGGCTGGGTGGCGGAAACCCACTGCGTGCTGGAGGAGGTTAAGAGCGGCAAGAAGAAAGGCGAGATGAAGGACAAAGGCTGGGCCTGCGATCTGATCCCCAAGCCCTACATCGTCGCTCGCTACTTCGCCAAGGAGCAGGCCGGACTCAATGCCCTCCAGGCCGAATTCGACGCCATCTCCGCCAGTCTTACAGAACTAGCCGAAGAGCATGGCGGCGACGAAGGCGCACTGAAGGACGTATCCACCAAGGGCGATTCCCAGAAGGCGTACACCCAGGCGCTTGTCGCCGTGTGGAACGAGGACGACAAGGTAGCGTGCGACAAGTATAACGCCTTGATTGACGAGGCCGAAGAGCATGCGGCCGAGCTTCACAAGCTAACCGACCATCATCACATTTTGGTCTTGAAGAACAGTAAGGGCAACCTGACGCTCAAGGCCATCAAGGACCGCTTGGCATTGACGGGCGACAAGATCGAGCAGAAGACGCTCAACAAGTATCTCGACGCCGATAAGCAGCAGAAGGTCAAGATGAAACAGGCCACCGAACTGCTGGCCGAAGTCGGGAGGCGGTATCGCGAGCGCCTAAAGATCGACCCGCTGCCCGAGGAACTTGCGGACCTGCAGGTGACCGTCCGTTACCTAGAACTGCTCGACGAGCAGAGCGCCCTCAAAAGTAAGGTCAAGAAGGCTGACGCGGCGCTCGATAAGCTCGCCTACGACAAGTATCCCATGCTCAGCGTCAAGGAGATCAAGACGTTGGTCGTCGACGACAAGTGGATGCCTGCCTTGGCCGCTGCCGTACAGGGCGAACTGGACTGCGTCTCGCGGGCGCTCACCGACCGCATCCGCCAACTCGCGGAGCGCTACGAGATGACGATGTCACAACTGACGAGCAGTGTGGCCGATCTGTCCGCTCCTGTCAAAAAACACTTGGAGAAGATGGGGGTGGTATGGAACTGAAGCCTGGATACAAGCAGATTGCCATGCAGCAACTTCCCACAGGCGACACCCGCCTGCCGGGGTTCACCGGTGAGTGGAACCCCCTAAATATGGGGAGACAATCATACCTTAAAGCTCGAATTGGATGGCAGGGGTTGACTACAGCTGAGTACCTTGAGTCCGGTGATTATGGCCTCGTTACAGGCACAGACTTCAGAGAAGGCAGAATTGACTGGGATGGATGCCATTTTGTAGAAAAATCCAGGTATGACCAAGACAGATTCATTCAACTGAAAGTTGGGGATGTTCTGGTAACGAAGGATGGCACAATCGGCAAAGCTGCCTATATTGATCATCTTCCTTTTCCTGCAACCCTGAACAGTGGTGTTTTTGTAATACGTCCGTTGAATGATAGTTATGTTCCTAAATACCTCTTCTATATTTTAATGTCTCATATCTTTACAGATTTCTTGAATAAATTGGCAGCAGGCTCAACCATTTCTCACCTTTACCAAAAAGACTTCGTTGGATTTGAATTCTCTGCGCCGCCTACAAAGAAAGAGCAGTCTGCAATAGTGGAAGTCTTGTCCGACATGGATGCGTTGCTGAAGGGGCTGGATCGGCTGATCGTCAAGAAGCGCGACCTCAAGCAGGCAACTATGCAGCAACTTCTCACCGGCAAGACTCGCCTTCCGGGATTTAGTGGAGAGTGGGGAAAGAAGAAAATTAGCGATTTACTTACTTACGAGCGACCGGATAAATACATAGTTCAATCAACTGAATCCGTAGAACATGGCGATGTTCCTGTTTTGACTGCTAATAAGTCGTTTATTCTGCATTATACTGACGAGGAGTTTGGTGTCAGTCATAATATTCCTGTCATTCTTTTTGATGATTTCACTACGGATTGCAAGTATGTAGAATTTCCTTTCAAGGTTAAGTCATCGGCAATCAAACTCCTTCACGCTAGACATGACCGAGTTAGTCTAAGATATGTCTATGAGCGTATGAAGTTGATTCGTTTTCCGTTGGCTGATCATAAACGTTATTACATTTCAGAATATCAGAACATTGAGTTCCTTGTTCCCGATTACGAAGAACAAGTAGAAATTGTTTCCGTGCTATCAGATATAGATGCTGAAATTGCAACCTTGGAGTAGCAAAGGGACAAAACTCGTGCTGTTAAACAAGGTATGATGCAAGCATTGCTGACCGGCAAAGTTAGACTGGTTAAGCCAAACTCCGTCACGAAAGGTTCAACATGCTGAATTTGTCTGCCAAGTGTCTTCTGGTGTTAACATCGTTGTCCCCGGTACTGGGTGCAGTGGCCATAAACCAGTTTGCATACGATAAGTTATGGACGAGTTGGGGCGAGTGGTTTGTAGGAGCTCTTCTTTTGGTGATTCTTTGCTGGACACTATTAAGATATGCGCAGAAGAATGCACAAAAGCACTTGTTTTATACTGTTGCTGCCGTGAAGGATGTGATCACCGGCCATCCGGAGTGGGAGGCGAAGCTGGGCGCCGCATTCTCCGATGCGAACATCGCCGCGGCAATCAAACAGAGCGATGCCCTGCTGGGGGCTGAAATTGCCGGAGGTTCCCATGCCTGAAAGAGCCCGACCCGAACAGCTGACCCAGAACCGCGTGGTAGCCATGTTCACTGACAAGACCCGCCCCGACTGGCTTGGGTATCGCTATCTCGGTGACTGGCATCAGCGTGAGAATAACCGGCCCATTGAGGCGGAACTGCTGCGAGCAAACCTCCGCGAGCGTGGCTATACGGACGCGCACATCTCAGCTGCGTTGCAGAAGCTGGAAACCGCCACCGATACAACCGGCGTGACACTCTACCAGGCCAACTTACGCACCTACAACCTGCTACGCTACCCTGTGAAGGTGCAGGTCGCCGCCGGACGGCCGCACGAGGATGTGCATCTGATCGACTGGGAGCACCCGGAAAAAAACGACTTTGCCTTGGCCGAAGAAGTGACCCTCAAGGGTGGCTATGAGCGCAGGCCGGACCTAGTGCTCTACATCAACGGCATCGCGGTGGCTGTGATTGAGCTCAAACGTAGTTCGGTGGAAGTGGCCGACGGGGTGCGCCAGATCATAACGAATCAGGAAGAGATATTTAACAAGAACTTCTTTCCCGCCGTACAATTGGTCTTCGCGGGCAGCGACTCGCAGGGACTGCGCTACGGGACCACTGGCACGCAGGAGAAGTTCTTTGTCCAGTGGAAGGATGAAGACGGCGGCACGGCTATGGAGCCGGGAACGCTCTTGGACAAGCCGCTGACGCAGATGTGCAGCAAGGCTCGCCTGCTCGATCTGATGCGGAACTTTATCATCTTCGACGCGGGTCAGAAGAAGGTTCCTCGGCCGCACCAGTACTTCGGCCTCAAGGCCGCGCAGGAACGAATCGACAAACGCGAGGGTGGCGTGATCTGGCACACTCAGGGCAGTGGCAAGAGCATTCTGATGGTGCTGCTGGCTAAGTGGCTGATGGAGTACGATCCCAATGCTCGCATCCTAGTGGTTACCGACCGTGACGAACTGGATAAGCAGATCGTGGGCGTTATGTGTAACGCCGGGGTTATAGGCGAAGACGCCCCCTCACCGCGCATTACCTCGCGGGCGCAGTTCGTCGAGAAACTGGGCACGACCACGCCTCGCTTGCTGTGCGCGCTGATCCACAAATTTGACACGGCCGACCTCAAAGGCGATCCGCCGCCGATTCACGGGCGCTTCTACGTGTTCGTGGATGAGTGCCACCGCACCCAAGGTGGCGACATGAATCGGCAGATGAAGCGATGGATGGAGGATGCCATCTTCATCGGCTTCACCGGCACGCCGCTGCTCCTCAAGGACAAGAAGACCACACGCGAAATCTTCGGCACTTACATCCACACCTACAAGTTCCACGAGGCCGTGGCGGACAAGGTGGTGCTGGACCTCAAATACGACGCGCGTGACGTCCCCCAGCGGCTGACCTCGCCGCAGGCCGTCGATGCCTGGTTCAACCGGAAGACGCAGGACTTGAACAACTTCCAGAAGGCGGTGCTGCGCAAGCAATGGGCAACGATGAAAGAGTTGATGAGCTCGGGTGAACGCAAACAACGCATCATCGCCAATATTATTGAAGACTTCAGTCTCAAGCCGCGTCTCAATAATGATCGTGGCACAGCCATCCTGGTCGCGGCGTCGATCTACGACGCGTGCCACTACTTCCGGCTATTCCAGAATACGCCGTTTGATCAGTATTGCGGGATCATCACCTCGTATGAACCGAACCATAATGCCATCTCGCGTGAGCCCGCCAACAGCGACGAGCGGTATAAGTTCGATACGTACACGCAACATGTGCTATCCGACGGTCAGACGACCAAGCAGTACGAGGACGAGATGAAACGCCGGTTCATTGAGGAACCGGCCAACTGCAAGCTGCTGATCGTGGTCAGTAAGCTCCTGACCGGTTTCGATGCCCCGTCCTGCACATACATCTACCTCGATAACGAACTGCACGATCACAACCTGTTTCAGGCAATCTGTCGGACGAACCGGCTCGATGGGGAGGACAAGGACTACGGACACATCGTGGACTTCAAGGAGTTGTTCTGCGACTTGCAGGAAGCCATCGCCGTCTACAGTTCGGACGAGCTGGACATCGATGCCGACGGTAGCGATGGCAATGTGGTTGTGAAGAACTGGCTCGAAGAGGGCAAGAAGAAGCTTGATGCCGCCCGTGAGGCATTGAAGTATCTGTGTGAGCCTGTGGCTCAGCCCAGAGAGATGGAGCAGTATCTCCACTACTTTTGTGGCGACGGCAGCGATCCGAATGCCCTCAGCGAGACCGAGGTCCCGCGTATCTCGTTCTACAAGACTGTCGCGACCTTCGTAAGGGCTTTTGCTGCCATTTCGCAGGATATTTCGGACGCTGGTTACACCAATGCCGAGATCACGGCGCTCAAGAACGAAGTCGAATTTTTCAGCGATACCCGCGCCGCCATCAAGAAGCACTCCGGTGAGGAACTAGACATCAAACCGTACGAAGCGGACATGCGCCACCTCATCAATACCTACATCCAGGCTGACCCGGCCGATCCGCTGGGATCGGTGGACAACTATTCCCTAGTTGAGTTGATCATCGAGACGGGTATCCATGACGCTATTGCCAAGAAGCTCAACGAGAAGGGCAGGCTCTCGAAGAACGCGGTGGCAGAGGGCATCGTCAACAACGTCCGCAAGAAGATCATCCGCGATCAGCTCACCGACCCGAAATTCTACGAGGAAATGTCGAAGCTATTGGATGACCTCATCGAACTGAAGCGGAACATTACCGAATCGTATGAAGACTTCCTGCAGAAGGCCGAGGCACTTGTGCTCCGCATGGCTGGCAAGGCACCGAAGGGAACGTACCCTACGGTGTTGAACGGCTATCCGGAAGCAATCCGGCTGTTTAACAATCTCGCGAGCATTCCGGCAGACACGTTCCAATGTCCCACCGACGAAGACGAGAAGGCAAAGCTCGCGTTGGACATCGACCGTGCAATGCGCGAGAAGGCACCGGCGGGATGGAAGGGAGACGACACGCGAGAAAAGCAGGTGCTTAACGCCCTGTTCCCCTTGATGGATCGCGACCGCAAGGCGACGGAGGCGCTGTTTGAGATTATCAAGAATCAATCGGGCTACGCATGAGAGAAGTAATCGAACTTGGCGACATATCAATCACGGTGATGCGGAAAGAGATCAAGAATGTGCATCTTTCCGTCCACCCGCCCAATGGCCGGGTCACCATATCTGCCCCGAAAGAGACGCGTCTGGAGGTCGCTCGCGCCTATGCCATTTCAAAGATAAACTGGATTCGCGAGCAGCAAGAGAAACTTCGGAAGCAGGCACGGGAAACGCCGCGTGAGTTCGTGGAGAGGGAAAGCCACTACCTGTGGGGCCGTCGGTACTTGATGACGGTAATTGAGCAGGATTCAAAGCCCCGCGTCGCTCTTGATCACAGGCGCATCACCATGAGCGTTCGTCCGGGCAGCGACCAAGCCAAAAGAGCAAGCATCATCCATGAATGGCATAAATCGCTGCTGCATGAATTCATTCCTCCGCTAATCGCCAAGTGGGAGCCGAAGTTAGGCGTTCACGTCGTGGCCTACTTTCTCCAGCGCATGAAAACCAAGTGGGGAAGCTGCAACCACAATGCGGGGCACATCAGATTGAATACGGAACTGGTCAAAAAGCCCAAGGACTTGGTCGAATACGTCGTGGTGCATGAGATGGTCCATCTTATAGAACCAACACACAGCGATAGGTTCTTTTCGATCCTTACCGATCACTACCCATCATGGCGCGAATCCAGAGCGGAACTGAACGAGTTGCCTCTGGCTGCTGAGGAGTGGAGAGAATGAGCGTTCGGGATGCTGTGATCACCTATCCCTATCCGGTTTGTCAGCAAGCCAACGCATTGTTCACGATGGCGATTGCCCATGCCATCTACACGAGCAGATTGTGACATAAGCGGAAGATATGAAGGTGGATGGAAGCCTTCTGGAAGCGGTCCGAGGTGCCGCCGAGGCACCGCCAGCCGATTATGTCCACCAGCAGAGATGGGTCCTTGGTTGCTTAGAGAATTCGGGTGCAGAGGAACTGTGACTCAACGCCGCTTCTGCCTTACCGGGAACGCCTGATTTTTGATAATCCATTGGTATTGAAGGTTTTCGGTTAACTGCGGGAGAAAGAGAACGGTTATGAAGAGAGTTGCATACGGGGAGCCAATTCCCATTCCTAAAAATCTGTTTCATGCAGTTTATGCCAAGGTACGATATTCCCGTCCGCGCGTTGCTGAAACTGATCACCGCCATAGACTATGATGGTATTACACGGACGGGGCAATTCGGTTAGATGTCGGCGGACACGCCGTACCCCACCGAACAAACTGGACGATGCCGTAGCGGTGGACTTGGCATCGATGAGAGTAATGCGGGATGGGGACTCAATGATAAGATCTCCTTCCGCTCCGTTGTGGTCGCGGTAGAAAGAAAGACCTCCCGTTCCACCTCTGTTGCTTCGATGTTTTTTCACCTCCGAGATTGCCCAGGTTTCGAAGATCGGCCCGCGGAGAGGATGCGAGCGCAGTTGTTCGGGCGTACGGATGCCCAGAAGCCAGCAGACAAGTCCAGTGTCGTAGAAATGCAGTTTCGGCATTTTCACAAGCCTTTTGCGCAAGTTCGAGTGAAACGGCGGAAGACGGAAAACGATAAAGCTCGTCTCAAGTATGTTAAGCCAGGCTTTTGCGCTCGGTTGTGATATGCCGCAGTCATTAGCCAGTGACGAATAGTTAAGCAGTTGCGCCGTACGGCCGGCACACAGTTGGACAAACCGTTGGAATGTCGCGATATCGGCCACATTACTGATTGTCCGCACGTCACGTTCTATGTAGGTGGTGACATAAGAGCGGAACCAATCTACAGGGTCAAGATCGAGATCGAATATGCGTGGGTATCCGCCGGTAAAAAGGGTCTCTTCAAGATTCCCGGGATATTTATCGAACCGCGTAATCTCCTCACGTACTAGAGGAAACAGATTATATACCGCTGTCCGCCCCGCTAAGGACTGACTGACTGACTTGAGTAAAGAGAAGTTCTGTGAACCCGTTAGGATCCAGCGCCCCGGCGTAGGGTCCTCGTCGATTATACCCTGGAGGTAGGAAAGAAGATCGGGTGCGCGCTGCACCTCGTCGATAATGCAGCCTTTTGGAAATTGAGCCAGAAAAGCCCGGGGGTCTTCCGTCGCGAAAGCCCTTACATCCGGGGCTTCGAGGCTTGAGTACGGGTGACGCGGGAACAAGGATTTGCACAGGGTCGTCTTACCGCTTTGCCGAGGTCCCGTAAGCGTTATGGAGGGAAACTTCCGTGCCGCTTCAATAAGCTTTGGTGCCAGATTGCGATCAATCATGATAAGTCGCAGTCTAACGGGTAAATTAGGCTATTTCAAATTTCTTTTTTGAAATAGCCTAGAATTTGTTTCGGGAATTCTCTATATCAGATAGTAAATCAGCATGAAGAGATAACGCATGTTCGGGCTTGAGTTGTGGGCCTCGAGTCTTCCCGAAAGATCACCGATTCCGCCGAAAAAGGCCTCGTTATAGACTCCCGCCACTCTTTTGAACTCATCGAACTCGATAAGCGGCGGTTCGCGGACTGCAAGCGGCCGCACGTTTTTCTCGGCGGACGTTATCCTGATTCCGTCGCCTTCCGTCGTGGCCAGAAACCATCGCTGGGAGTCTTCTAGCATAAGTTCTATGCCGCCTTCGGTCTTCTGTTTCAGAAGTTCCCACTCTTCTTCCTTGGATTCGCTAAAAGGTATTTCTCTGTCTGCAAGCATTTGTTCTCTCCGAAAAATTATTTTTAAGGTTTTATTCTACACCATGGCGAAAAAATATATAACCCCGCTAATCGAGAAGTGGCCTCAGGTGCTCCCCGGTGTAGGAGTTTTTTGCCGAGGCCACCTGTTCCGGAGTGCCGGCGGCCACTATACGGCCCCCGTTATCTCCTCCCTCGGGTCCGAGATCGATGATGTGGTCCGCACATTTTATCATTTCAAGGTTGTGCTCTATAACTATCACGCTGTTACCGGCGTCGACGAGCCTGTTAAGAACGTCAAGAAGTTTACCTATGTCGTCGACGTGGAGTCCGACTGTGGGTTCGTCAAGGATGTAGAGGATGTTGTTTTTTTCTTTTCTTGCGAGTTCCCTAGCTATCTTTATCCTCTGCGCCTCTCCGCCGGACAGGGTCGTGGCGGGCTGACCGAGCCTCAGGTAACCGCATCCGACGTCTTTTAGAACCTTGAGTTTTCTGGTAACGGCCGGGCTTCCCGAGAAGAAAACCATGGCCTGATCGACGGTGAGGTTGAGTATGTCATCTATGTTTTTTCCCTTGTATCTGTAGCCAAGAACATCTTTTCCGAACCTCTTGCCCCCGCATTCCTCGCACGTCACCATGACGTCGGCGAGAAAGTGCATCTCAACCCTGTGACTTCCCTCTCCCCTGCACTTCTCGCAGCGGCCTCCGCTCACGTTGAAGGAAAAGTGCGAGGGGGTAAGCTTGCGGAGTTTCGCCTGGTAGTGTCCGGCGAGGATTTTGCGGATGTCGTCGTAAACTTTTATGTAAGTGACGGGATTTGATCTCGAGGTTCTTCCTATGCTCGCCTGATCAAGGATTATCACGTCATCTATATTTTCTGTGCCTTCTATCCGTTCGTGTTTTCCTACCCTGTCCGTTTTTCTTCTGAATTTCCTTAAAAGAGCGTTATACAGAATGTCGTTTACAAGCGAACTTTTACCCGATCCCGATACCCCGGTCACGCACGTGAGACTTCCGAGGGGAAAGTGTACGTCGATCTTTTTAAGGTTGTTTTCGCTTGCGCCGATTACGTTTATTGAATTGCCGGTGGTCTTTCTGCGAGAACTCGGGATTTCTATTTTCTTTTCGTTTGCGAGATATTTTCTTGTGGTCGAGTTTTTTGCCGAACGCAGGAAACTCCTGAGCGTTCCCTGGTATACGATTTCTCCCCCGCCGTCTCCCGCTCGGGGACCGAGCTCCACTATGTAGTCAGCGAACCTTACGGTGTCAAGATCGTGTTCTATGAGGATGATGGTGTTGTTTCTTACCCGAAGTTCCCTTATAAGCGAGTTGAGCCGGCTCATGTCCCTTGCGTGCAGACCGATCGATGGCTCATCCAGAATGTACAGGGTTTCGGTAAGCCGTGAACTCATCTGGCAGGCAAGATTTATTCTCTGAGCCTCTCCGCCCGAGAGCGTGCGCGTGAGTCTTGAGAGAGTCAGGTAGTCAAGTCCGACGTGGATGAGAAAATCCAGCCGTGAATTTATCTCCTTTATTATGTCGGAAGCAACCTCCAGTTCGTAAGCGGACGGAGTTACGCGGTCAAACCAGGATTTTAGATCCTTTACGGACATCCCCGAGAGATCGAATATGCTTTTCCCCTCTATTCGTACGTTAAGGGCTTTCTCCTTTAGCCTGCTTCCACAGCAGCCCCCGCAGGTAAAAGCGGAGCGGTACCTTGAAAGAAAAACCCTTATGTGGGTTTTGTAATTTTTCCGCTCAAGCCTCCTGAAATACCCCCTCACGCCGTAGTAGTCGTCGTTTCCGTTGAAAACCAGATCTTTCTCTCTTGCCGAAAGCTCCGAAAAAGGTTTTTCCGTATCTATCCCCGCATCCTCTGCGAAGGCAAGCAGCTTTCTCATTTGCCTTCTGTAAGAAGTTTTCGTAAAGGGTTCGATTGCTCCTTCGGAAAGGCTGAGAGCGGGATCAGGGACGAGGAGTTCGGGGTCGATTTCGAGATTTCTTCCGAACCCGCTGCACTCCTCGCACGCTCCGTAGGGGCTGTTAAAGGAAAACATGTTCGGGGTGGGTTTTTCAAACGCTGTGTCGCAGCTGTCGCAGCGGAGTTCTTTTGAGAAGCGGAGGCTTTGGCCTGGGGCTATGTGCACAAATGCCCGGTTGCCCTCGGAGAAGGCGGCCTCGAGGGCTTCTGTGATCCTCGATTTTGATCGCTCGCCGATAGCGGTTCTCGCGGTAACTATCTGTGTTTTCCCCTCCGAGCGGTCTCCTCTTTTTTCCATGTCCTCCGTTTTCCCTTGCCGGTACACGCGGGAGTAGCCCTTTTTCATGTATTGCGAGAGGGACACTCCCTGCTCGGCCTCAAAGCAGATGACGGCTCTTTTTTCCGGGAATTTTTCAATCAGCAGTCGCATGATGGATTGAGGGGAGTGCTCCGTTACCAGCTCTTTGCACTCAGGGCAGTGGGTTTTTCCGATCTTTGCAAAGAGAAGTCTCATGTAGTCGTATATTTCCGTGGTTGTGCCTACGGTGGAGCGGGAGTTTATGACGCTGTTTCGGCTTTCAATCGCTATGGGGGTCGGAAGACCTTCTATGTCGTCCATCGCGGGGCGCTCGACTTTTTCTATGAACTGTCTTGCGTAGGTTGAGAGACAGTCTATGTATCTTCTGAGTCCTTCTTTATAAACGGTGTCAAGCACGAGGGATGATTTGCCCGAGCCGCTGAGACCGGTCACCACGGTGAACCTGTTTTGAGGGATCAGAACATCTATGTTCTTTAAGTTGTTTTCCCTGGCGCCTTTTATCTCTATGTATCCGTTTCGTTTTGCAGTCTTCGCCATTACAGTTCCCACTCCCCGTGTTTATCCTCTCCCGGAGGGATTTTCCGTTCCCTCAGGCGGCATTCATAACGAAATTGAGGTTTCCGGGGCATTCGGTATTCTTTTCCCCGGGAAAAATGAAATATCCCGTGGTTTCTCACTTTAAATTTACACAATTATCGTGCGACTTTTTTCCAGAATACCGGATTATCGGTGGGTCGTCGCGCCGGACGGCGCTCGGCCCAGAGGGGCCGTCTTCCAAATACTTTCTCGTTTCGAGGTGAACAGATGAGCCATCTAAGGGGGGTTGATGAGCAGATAGCGGAAGTTATCCGCATGGAAACACAGCGCCAGGAATGGAAACTCGAAATGATAGCGTCTGAGAACTACGTCAGCGACGCCGTCATGGAGGCCATGGGGTCTGTGCTTACAAACAAATACGCCGAGGGTCTTCCGGGGAGACGTTATTACGGAGGATGCGAATTCGTTGACGTGGCCGAGGATCTGGCGCGCGAGCGGGCACTTGAGCTTTTCGGGGCGGACGCCGTGAACGTGCAGCCGCACTCGGGAG
This sequence comes from Candidatus Dadabacteria bacterium, assembly GCA_022819805.1. Taxonomy (GTDB): domain Bacteria; phylum Desulfobacterota_D; class UBA1144; order Nemesobacterales; family Nemesobacteraceae; genus Nemesobacter. Next base: position 4,949 of record JAJEGO010000054.1, on the reverse strand, counting down.
CTCAGGCGAACATGGCCGTGTTCTTCGCCGCGCTTAAGCCCGGAGAGACGGTTCTGGGAATGAGGCTTGACCACGGAGGACACCTTACCCACGGACACCCCGTTAACTTCTCTGGCCGCCTCTACAATGTTGTTGCCTACGGGGTTTCAAAAGAAACGGGAACGATTGATTACGATGAGGTAAGGGAGCTTGCACTCGAGCATTCCCCCGGACTTATAATTGCCGGATGGAGCGCTTATCCTAGGGATGTTGACTACGCGAAGTTCAGAAGCATAGCGGATGAATGCGGAGCGCTTCTGCTGGCGGATATAGCGCATCCGGCGGGACTTGTGGTCGCCGGACTTCATTCTGACCCTATTCCCCACTGCGATTTCGTAACGACTACCACACATAAAACGCTCCGAGGACCGCGGGGCGGGATGGTAATGATGAAGGAGCAGCACGCTAAGACCGTAAACAGCAGGGTTTTTCCGGGAACTCAGGGCGGTCCGCTTATGCATGTGATAGCGGCCAAGGCCGTTGCGTTTAAGGAGGCTCTTGAGCCCGAATTTCTGGAGTACCAGCACCAGATTGTGAAAAACGCAAAACGTCTCGGGGAAAATCTCATGAATGCTGGTCTCAAGCTTGTCTCGGGCGGAACCGATAATCACTTGGTGCTGGTTGACCTTAGGGAAGCGGAATTTACGGGGCAGGTTGTCGAACAGACCCTTGAGCGGGCGGGAATAACGGTCAACAAGAACGCGATTCCTTTCGATCCACGTCCTCCCATGGTCACAAGCGGCATAAGGATCGGAACCCCGGCGATTACGACAAGAGGAATGAAGGAACCGGAGATTGACGCGATATCGGGCTTCATAATGGAGGCTTTTAACAATCACGAGAATGAAAAGGTTCTCGGCAGAATAAAGGAAGACGTAAGGGAACTGTGCCTGCGTTTTCCCGTTTACGGCCACAGATTAGGCGGATAAGAAATGAAGTGTCCTTTCTGCAAGTCGGATGACACCAGAGTAGTTGATTCAAGGGAAGGAAAAGACGGTCTTTCTGTCAGGAGACGGCGGGAGTGCAACGATTGCCAGGAGAGGTTCACCACTTACGAGAGAGTTCACCACGCGGAAGTTATGGTGGTGAAAAAAGATGGGCGCAGGGAAGAGTTTGACCGCAACAAGATAATAGCCGGAATGCGCAAGGCGTGTGAGAAAAGGCCGGTCAGCACTGAGGTGATAGAAGATTTTGCCTCCAGCTTGGAGAAAGAATTTCTTGAGAGAGGAGAGCGGGAGATATCAAGCGAAGATATAGGGAAGAAATTAATAGAAAAGCTTTATGAGATCGATCAGGTCGCGTACGTAAGGTTCGCTTCGGTCTACAGATCCTTTAAAGACGTGAATGAATTTCTCGACGAAGTAACGGGTCTTTTAAAGGAGAAGAAATAACTTGCATGCTGGTTGATTCCCACGCCCATCTGCTTAGCCTTGAGGACCCGATGGACGCCGTATCTAGGGCTGCGGACGAAGGTATCGGGAAAATCATATCCATTGGAACGGGGGTTGAGTCCTCGCTTTCCACCATAGAGTTTTCCAGGAAATACAGGGGGGTTTACGTGTCGGTCGGTATCCATCCCCACTCGGCTTCAACTTTCAGCGAGGAAGTGATGCGGGAGTTTGGGGGAATGGCTGAAGACCCGAAGGTCGTGGCAATTGGGGAGACCGGGCTTGATTACCACTACATGAACTCTCCTAGGGAAGATCAGATAAGGTCATTTGAGGCGCACATGGAGCTTGCGAGGAAGCACTGTCTCCCTTTCGTGGTTCATGTAAGGGATGCGGAGGAGGAACTGCTTTCGATACTTCGGGGGACTGACCTCGGTCAGAATCCCGGAGTTATTCACTGTTTTTCAGGAGATTACGAGACGGCGAAGAAGTATCTTGATCTGGGCTTTTTTATTTCCTTCTCGGGCATAGCGACCTTCAAGAGGGCCGAGGAGGTAAGGGAGGCGGCGGCGAAAATTCCAATCGAAAGACTTCTTTACGAGACGGATTCTCCTTACCTGGCGCCGGTGCCCCGAAGGGGAAAGCCGAACGAGCCGCGTAATGTCGTTTACGTGGCCAAGCTTATTTCAGAGCTCAGGGGACTGTCTCTTGAGGAATTCACCCAGATTGTTTTTGAGAACGTGACAGAGCTTTTTCCAAAAGTATCGAAGGACAAAGATGGCCTTATCTAGCTAAAGAGAAATCAAGAGGTGCTTGCGTGAGCGGAAAACCGAAAATAGCTTTAACGATGGGAGATCCGAACGGAATAGGTCCCGAGGTCTGTATAAGGGCTTTTTACGACGGGTTCTTCGAGGAGATATACGACATAGTGTTTGTCGGAAGCGAACCTGTGCTCCAGAGGGCAAACAGCGAGTTCGGGAAGGGCGGTCTTCTTTCAATTATAGACCCCACGGATTTTGCGCTCGGGGATATTGAAGAAGGGGTTAGGTCCGAAAAAGCGGGCAGGGCGTCTATTGTATGTATAGAAAAAGCGGTAGCCATGGCTCTTTCCGGCGAGGTTAAGGCTATTGTCACGGCTCCGATAAGCAAAAGATCCATCCACATGGCCGGCTCTACGTATCCCGGGCACACGGAGATGCTCATGGATCTTACCGGTTCAGAAAACGTGGTGATGCTTTTTGAGGGAACGAGGTTCCGTGTCGCGCCCGTGACGATACACGTCCCCCTGCGCGAAGTCCCGGACCTGATTACAGAAGAAAGCGTTTATCTGACTGTCTCGATATCAGCCCGTGAACTCAAAAAAAGATTCGGAGTCGAAGATCCCAAGATAGTCGTCTGCGGACTGAACCCCCATGCCGGGGAATCGGGTTCTTTCGGAAACGAGGAGGAAGAACATATTATTCCGGCTCTTGAGAGAGCGAGAGCCGAAGGCGTTTCGGTTGAGGGACCGCTTCCCGCGGACACTCTTTTTTACGACGCTCTTCGCGGCAGGTGGGATCTGGTGGTCGCCATGTACCACGATCAGGGTTTTGTCCCCTTCAAGATGCTTTCTTTTGATACCGGGGTAAACGTAACTTTGGGGTTGCCCATACTGAGAACATCACCCGACCACGGAACCGCTTTCGATATAGCGTGGAAGGGCGCTGCACGTCCCGAGAGCATGATTCAGGCTGTAAAAGTTGCCATGGAAATATGCGACGTATAGATCTCTGTCTTCATCAGGGATCAGTTTAACGGTGGTCCAACTATCTTGCCCGACAATCCAGGAGGTCTGGAAATGGCTTCACCGGGTTCTGGCTCCACCGACGGACCTATTGCTCTGCTGCCTTCTTCAAGAGGACAAGAACCGCTGGCTCGATAAGCTAGGGTTGTTTTAAGAAGAATTTCCTCGGGGTCACCAAGCTGGTGATTGAAGTCTTCTGCAACTGGGCAGTGCGGAGTAAAGCCATCTTCGAAATCCGCCTCACCCTTGGCATTTACTCCCCTGAAGCTAATCGAATGGTAAACAGTGCCGCAGTTCTCGGTTGGCTGGAAACCGTAGGGTTTACCGCAGGTAGCCAGCCCGATTTGGATAACATCTATGTCGACCCCGCGCAAACTGTTTATGATTGATTCGCTCGCCGAACAGGTTCGGGGACTTGTAAGGACAAACAGGCGCGGCAAGCCAAGACTGGGAACCGTTAAGTCTACCCCATCAATTACATCTCTGGCCGCATATTGAAGAGCGAATTCCGAGCTTTCCGATGGAATCTTGCCGTTTGTTTCAAGCTCTTCGAAAATAAGTCCTTCTTTTTCAGTCCCTGCGACCATTGACGAGAGTATCTGCGCTACATAGAGAAGTCCGCCATTGTTGTAGCGAAGATCAACGATCAGGTCATTAATACCTGCGTTTTTCAGGTGCTTGCCTACTTCTATGATAGCTTGTGATGCAGGTGCGGAGTGAGAGTTAAACAGCATGTAACCGATGCGGTCTCCACTGGAAGCGGTAAGGATTCTCACATTCTGGACCGGATGAGAAGTTATTGCCACGGATATCATGGTTACGGTGCGGGGAGTAGATGATCCGAGGTCCAAGACGGTGAACGTGTGGCTCTCGCCTTCTGTGCGCGGAAACAGGCCGTTGTTTAATACGGCTATATTATCCGAATCTAATACCTTTTCGCCGTCGATCTCGAGAATCCGTGCGCCGCGCGAAAGATTAACATTAGGAGCGGTAGCCGGCGAACCGGGTTCCGTAAAGGCGATCCTTACATCTCGCGGAGGGGCTGCTCGCAGAAGCACGAACTCGGCACCGTATCCTATATCGATGCTTTGTCTGTTTGCCAGGAATTCTGCAATAGGTACGGTGAAATGAAATCTATCCTTGGGATCTCCGGAAGCATTTGTTTCAAAGGTCTTCATCAGGTTAAAGTAGACGGGAGTGCTGCAGCAGGCGGGATCCTGATCTATGATTTCGTCATACCAGAGATATGTTTCGTGACTCCAGGACCGAATCCAGTTGTTTTCATCTGTATAGAGGCCTTGAGAACCCCCAAGGATAGCCTTGCTTGGGTCGGCGCAGAAACCTTCGAAAATCTCACTTGGTGGAAATATCGGTTCCTCCCCTAGGACTGTTTCATAAGTGTCGCCGCAACCGAGAAAACCCGATACTCCGAGCAGTGCAAGGCATATCGTGAGCAGGCGTTTCGAAGTGGATCTGTATAGGGAAAAACGGTTTTTTCTTTTGTGCACTGCAGCTATCCTCCGGGACTGAGTGCCCGGATGGGTTAGGTTTAGATTATTGCCAAATGGTCCAAATTTGTCAAGTCATGTACGCAGCGTTTGTTAGTAATAAACTAATTGACCGGTTTCTTAACAAATGGTTTGACCGGTTTTAGATTTTTCCTTGTTAGGAGGGATCTATGAACCGCACAGAGCTACTGCAGAACATACGGACGATGCAATTCGAGCAGATATACAGAA
>JAJEGO010000016.1 GCA_022819805.1 Candidatus Dadabacteria bacterium | reverse complement strand
CGTTATAAACCCCTTTGAATACTTGGGAGCGCCGGCGCTCTCCGCTTCTCCGGGTATTATCTTCGGTTCCGGCATCTATCCGGAAATGATGGACAGCGAACTGCCAGAATGTGACGGGAACGGAATGGCTGATGGCGGGGGAGGCATGGAGCCGATGGAGCCTGAGCCGATGGAGCCTGAGCCGATGGAACCTGGGATGGTCACTTCTGTTAGCGGAGGAGGTTGTGCAATCGCGACGGGAAGCGACAATGCGCCTCGGGGCACTGCGTTTAACCTGCTATTGATAGTGTCCGCATTGGTTTTCACCATATCGTTCAGAAGCCGCGCCATGGACAAACGGAGCGGTGTTCGGTCTTAGTTCCAAGATATTTTCTGACTAAGGTGCCGCCGCCCTGGGGATATTTCCCCGGCTCAAGCGGATTGGTGTTTTAGTGAAGACAAGTAAAGGGGGAACGTCGCTTGACGTTCCCCCTTTTTTTGATCAGTTCGCTTCTATTTTCCTTCGTGGTTCATCCTGCTTTTCCGGCAGGGTGAGACACAGGCCGCCGTCTTTGTATTCGTTCCCTGCCTGTTATGTTGTCTCCAGGCAAAGCAACTCTAGCGGTGAATACCCCCGGAGGCATTGTTGCGCCCGCAGGCCGGTGATTCCGCAGGAATCAGCGCCCTATCCCCTGTGAATCAGGCAACCCGGCCGTCAGACTGCCGGAATGCAGGCCGATGCCGTCCGGCCCCTTTCTCGTTACGGAAACCGCAACCCCGAAATCATATAAGCGTAAATGCCCAACAGTGTCCGCGGCGCTTGAATTATCGAAACTTTACTCTATAATACAGGGTTTCATATTTTCGGATTCGCCATGGAAATGCAGGACGCAAAAATATTCAGCGGCACGTCAAATCACCCTCTGTTCGAGGACGTGTGCAACTATCTCGAGGTTTCTCCCGGGGAGATGGAGATAAACCGTTTCAGCGACGGTGAGATCTTCGTCGACATAAGGGAGAGCGTGAGGGGTTCGAACGTTTTCATCATCCAGTCCACTTGTCCACCGGTAAACGAGAACATTATGGAGCTTCTCGTGATCATAGACGCGCTCAAGCGGGCCTCGGCGAGGGTAATAACCGCCGTCATACCGTACTACGGGTACGCAAGGCAGGACCGCAAGGTCCAGCCCCGCGCCCCCATAAGCGCCAAGCTCGCCGCGGACCTGATAGTCGTGGCGGGGGCAAGCAAGATAGTGACCATGGATCTTCACGCCGGCCAGATCCAGGGGTTCTTCGACGTCCCCGTGACACATCTCTACGCCGCGCCCGTGATAACCAACTACCTGCGTGAAAAATACCCCGACGGCGAAACCGTAATCGTCTCTCCGGACGCGGGAGGAGTTGAGAGGGCGACCGAATTCGCGAACAGGACCCACTCCGATATCGCCATCTGCTACAAGAGAAGGCCCGCACCCAACGTCGCGCGGATAAGCAACATAATTGGCGACGTTGAAGACAAGCACGCGATAATAGTGGACGATCTCGTGGACACGGCAGGGACCGCCACTGAGGCCGCCAAGGTGCTTCTCGAGAAAGGAGCGACAAGCGTATCGCTCTGCTGCACCCACGGCGTGCTCTCGGGACCCGCGCTCGACAGGATAAACAACTCGGACATCGACGAGGTAATAATCACTAACACCATTCCCCAGCAGGAAAACCAGAAACAAAGCGCGAAAATCACCGTGCTCAGCATCGCCGACCTCATCGGCGAAGCCATAAGGAGAACGGCGCTCGGGGAATCAATAAGCGCACTTTTCACTTAAACGACTCCAGGAGAAAAACATGGTACAGAGTCCACTTCGGGTAAAACCCAGAAAAAGAATAGGTAAAAGCGGGGCGAGGGAAGTAAGAAAAGAAGGAAACATACCGGCCATACTTTACGGGCAGGGAGAGGATCCGGTACCGCTTATCGTACAGCCCGACGAACTCAGGCAGGCGCTTTCTAACAGCGCCGGGCTGAACACCGTTTTGGAACTCGAGATAGACGATTCCGAGTCCCCGGCAAAAAAGTTCTCGATGGTCCGGGAAATCCAGAAAGACCCCATCAAGAACAGGGTGATCCACCTTGATTTTCTTGCCATCGACATGAAAAAGAGCGTCAGGGTCAAGGTTCCGGTAAACACCCAGGGAAGGTCCGAGGGAGAGAGAAGGGGCGGCGGTCTGGAAAAACTGATGAGAACCATCGATCTTGAATGTCTGCCGGGCGACATTCCCGATTCGATAGAAATAGACGTGAGCGATCTCGAGATAGGAGATTTCGTGGACATAGCGGGGCTCTCGCTCGGCGAGGGAGTACGGCCGATAAGAGACGGGGCCGAAAAAGTCGTCCAGGTGGTCGCGCAGAGGGCGCAAGAGGAAGAGGCAGTGGACGAACCGGAAGCAGAAGAAGAGGAACAGGAACCCGAGGCCCAGGAATAAGTCACCGAATCCATGCGATATCTGATTGCCGGCCTGGGGAATCCCGGTTCCGCTTACGAAAATACTAGACATAATATAGGGTTTCGCACGGCGGAGCGCGCAGCGGAGCGCCTCGGCGCAAAAATCGGAAAGAAAAAATTCAGGAGTCTCTGCGCGGAGGCGGTTTATTCGGATAAAAAGCTACTGATAATAAAGCCCCAGACTTTTATGAACGCAAGTGGCGAGGCGCTTCGCGAAGCGAAGGAATTCTACAAGATAGCGGTTGAGCAGGTAATCGTGGTTTACGACGAACTGGACCTGCCCCTCGGAAACATAAGGGTAAACAGGGGAGGAGGCTCGGCCGGGCACAACGGAATAAGGTCCGTAATAGCTTCTCTGGGTTCCGAAGAATTCTGCAGGGTGAGAATCGGCATAGGGAAGCCCAGGGGGGAAAAAGAGGGTCGGGATCACGTTCTCTCCGCATTCGCCGCAAATGAGAGGGACACGGCGGCAGAGATGGTCGAGACCGCAGTCGAGGCGACACTTGAGATAATAAGCGCCGGGGTGGATTCGGCAATGAACAAATTTAACAGTCGAGTGAACTGAAAAAAAACAATTCTCTACTAGGAGGAATTTACCAATGGGTATGGGTGAAGTACTAACGGGCAATATAGGACTTGTGGGAGTAGTGGTAGGTCTTATCGTGCTCCTATACGCGTTATTTGTATACAGGGGGATAAACAAGCTTCCTGAAGGAAACGACAAAATGAAGGAGATCGCTTCTGCGATTCACGGCGGAGCGATGGTGTTTTTGCAAAGGGAATACAGGATAATCGGCCTTTTCGCGGCAATCGTTTTCGTTCTGCTCTCGGTGTTTCTCGGGATTGAGACCGGAGCCGCTTATCTCGGCGGAGCGATCTGTTCGCTCATAGCCGGATTTTTCGGCATGAAGTCAGCCACGAAAGCTAACGTGAGAACGGCACAGGCGGCGGCGACCGAGGGACAGGGAAAAGCCCTTGAGGTGGCTTTTCTGGGCGGAAACGTGATGGGGCTTTCAGTCGCGGGTCTCGGTCTTCTGGGACTTTCAGTCGTTTTTCTTCTGGGAATCGACCTTCAGACAAAGCCGGAGGATGCCGGCCTCTTCTCGGCGTTCTTAAAGGAATTCGGGGGAATGATAGGAGGATTCGCGATGGGAGCCAGCACCGTGGCGCTTTTCGCGAGGATAGGCGGAGGGATATTCACCAAGGCGGCTGACGTCGGAGCCGATCTCGTCGGAAAGGTTGAGGCCGGGATACCGGAGGACGATCCGAGAAATCCGGCCACGATCGCCGATAACGTAGGAGACAACGTCGGAGACGTGGCGGGAATGGGCGCCGACCTTTTCGAGTCCTACGTGGGCGCCGTAATTGCGACCATAGTAATCGCGGCCAGCATGGCCGTGAACCAGCTCACCATGATGTCGATTCCAGTGATACTCATCATAATCGGAAGCCTCTCCTCGCTTGTGGGATCCAAGGCGGTGGGATGGCTCAGGGAGGGAGAGCCGAGCGCCGTGCTTGAAAGATCAACCATATTCGCCGGGGTCGTATACTGCGCGATCTCCCTGCTGGTACTCTACGGGCTTGCCCAGATAGAGAACCTGCCCACCATGGGAAAACAGGGATACATAAGCATATGGCTAACTTCCATAGCAGGACTGCTCGCGGGAATTCTGATCGGCAAGGTCACGGAGCATTTCACCTCGGGACCCCCGATCAAGAAAATAGCAAACGCTTCTGAGACCGGCGTCGCCACCAACATAATTGAAGGAGTCGCCGTCGGGATGTACAGCACGGCTTACCCCGTGGTCATAATCGCGGCGACGATAGTGCTTTCTCACTGGCTCACGGGACTTTACGGAATAGGGATAGCCGCGGTCAGCATGCTCGCGACCATAGGAATAACGATGTCGGTTGATGCCTACGGCCCGGTCGCGGACAACGCGGGCGGCATAGCGGAGATGTCGGAACTCGGCACGGACGTAAGAAAGATCACGGACAAGCTCGATTCTCTCGGCAACACGACCGCAGCCATAGGAAAGGGATTCGCCATCGGTTCCGCGGCCCTCTCCGCCCTGGCGCTCTTCGCCGCTTACACAAACGCCGTCGGGCTCACCCTGATCGACATTACCCAGCCCAAGGTGGTGGCGGGAATGCTCGTAGGCGGAACGATTCCGTTTCTCATAGGCGCCCTCACGATGGGTTCCGTGGGAAGGTCGGCGCAGCAAATGGTGGAGGAAGTAAGAAGGCAGTTCCGGGAAATAACCGGACTTCTTGAAGGAAAGGCCACTCCGGACTACTCAAGGTGCGTGCAGATAAGCACCGACGCTTCCCTAAAAGAGATGATACTGCCGGGCATTACCGCCGTGGTGGCACCGCTCGTAATAGGTTTTGCCCTCGGAGAGGAGGCCCTTGGAGGCTTTCTCGCCGGCGCTGTCGTGGCGGGAGTCATGCTCGCGCTTATGATGGCGAACTCGGGTGGAGCGTGGGATAACGCAAAGAAATTCATAGAGGAAGGAAACCTGGGAGGAAAAGGATCGGAGGCGCACAAAGCCGCCGTCGTGGGAGACACGATAGGGGACCCGTTCAAGGATACTTCAGGACCGGCGATGAACATTCTCATCAAGCTTATGTCCATAGTGTCGCTTGTCGTAGCTCCCCTTCTCATACTATAAAACGGATGTTTTGCGGGCGGGGCCTAGGCCCCGCCCGTATTTACACGATTTCCAAAAACCAGTATAGTCTTTTCTCTGTTGCTCCTGACTTTTAAGCGACGACGTTCAGGGGCCGAAGACCAAAACAGGAGGCAGTAAACATGGCCATTGAGCCGACGAAGTACGAAACGCTTTATCTCGTAAGGCCTGACATATCCCCAGAAGACCTTCTCACGATCCAAAACAGGGTCGAGCAGAGCGTGGCCGGAAACGACGGGGAGATGATAAGATTTGAAAAATGGGCCGAGCGGGATCTCGCGTACAGAATAGAGAATTAAACCAGAGGCACCTACTACATAGCCGTCTACGCGGCTGACTCCGGTGCCGTAACCGACATAGAAAGATATTTTAACCTCTCAAAGAACAACGTTCTGCGGTTCATGACCGTAAAACACATCGAAGAGCAGAAACCGGCGGATGCCGTGGTCGGCGCTCCTCCGCAGGCGTCCGGACAGGAGGATCAGAGCGCTTTTCAGACTCCTCCCCTGACGGCCGAGGGTGAGGCCGAAGGCGGCGGCGAGGAAGCTCCCGAGCAAGCCGCGGAGCAGGCCCAAGAAAGCAAGGAAGCTCCCGAGCAAGCCGCGGAGCAGGCTCAGGAAAGCGAGGAACCGCCCGAGCAGGCCGCGGAGCAGGCTCAGGAAAACGGGGAACAGACTCAGGAGAATGAAGAAGAGCCCAAGCAAGGCCAAGAGCAGACCGAGGGAGGTGGCGAATCATGAGCAGAAGACCAATGGGGGGAGGCAGAAAGTTTTACTCACGCAGAAAGAAACCCAGAGACCTTGCCAAGGAAGGCAAGCAGATAGATTACAAGGACACGGAGCTTCTCTCGCAGTTCATAACCGAGAGAAAGAAGATACTGCCCAGGAGAAACACCGGGCTTTCGAGGCAGGAACAGAGGAAGGTGGCGATCGCGATAAAGAGAGCCCGTTTCATGGCGCTTTTGCCGTACACGGTAACTCACAAGTGATTCCCGGATACCGCTTAACCGATACGCGGAGGTAAACAATGAAAGTGATTCTGATTTCCGACGTGGAGAACGTAGGAAGCGTCGGGGACATAAAAGACGTAAAGAACGGGATGGCGAGGAATTTTCTTTTTCCCCGCAAGCTCGCGATAAAGGCAACCGAAGCGAACCTTAAGGCCTGGGAAAGCAGGATAGAGGCGATAAGACTGCGCAAAACCGAAGTTCTTGAGAACGCGAAGGCTCTCGCGGAAAAACTCGAGGGTCTTGAAATCTCCATACCCGCCAAATCCGGGGAGGAAGACCGGCTTTTCGGATCGGTTACCTCGCAGAACATTTCCGACGCGCTCGGGGAAAAAGGATTTGAGATATCAAGAAGGGATATAGCGCTTGACGGTACCATAAAAGCGCTTGGGACCTACTCGGTTGCGCTTAAGCTCCACACGGACGTAACCCAGCAGATAACCGTAAACGTCGTAAAGGAAGAAGAGTAGGAAAAAGTTAGAACCTTATTGGCATTTTTTCGGAGGAAACCGCTATGTCAGACAGTTTAAAAACCCCGCAGTTCGCTCCGGTGGGAGAAAAAGAGGTCACCCGGGCCATAGTCGAGGGATTTTCAGAAGAATTCAACGAATACATTACAAGTGACGTCATAATCGTCGGTGCGGGCCCGAGCGGGCTCGTGGCGGCAAAAGACATAGCGAAGAAAAAGTACAAGGTGCTGCTCGTTGAAAGAATGAACTACCTAGGGGGCGGATTCTGGATCGGAGGATACCTGATGAACAAGGTCACCGTGCGCGCCCCGGGACAGACGGTTCTGGACGAGATTGAAGTGCCGTATGAAGAGGTCTCAGAGGGACTTTTCGTGGCCGACGGTCCTTACGCCTGCTCAAAGCTGATAGCGACGGCGTGCGAAGCCGGAGCGAAAGTAAGGAACATGACGCTGTTTGACGACCTGGTCTACAGGGAAAACGGAAGGGTCGCGGGAATAGTGATCAACTGGACACCCATCGCGAACATGCCCAAGGAAATAACCTGCCTTGATCCCATAGCGATAGAATCAAAGCTGGTAATAGACGCCACGGGCCATGACGCCTACTGTGTTTCCAGGCTCTCCCAGCAGGGTCTTTACAGAAAGCTTCCGGGTCACGGATCGATGTGGGTCGAAAAATCGGAAGAAGCCCTAGTTGAATACACGGGAGAAATACACCCCGGGCTGCTCGCGTGCGGAATGTCCGTTAACACCACTTTCGGGCTCCCGAGAATGGGACCCACTTTCGGGGGGATGCTGCTTTCGGGGAAAAAAGTAGCCCAGGTTGCAGTAAACATACTTGATGAAATGGACTAGGGGCCGTGGCGGTCTCCCGTTCTTTGCTATGCGGCGGGGTGTTGTTCCTACCACCTTTTTGCTATCTTGTTTATCTCGCTTTTGCACTCGGCGCAAACATGGCCTGAATGCTGGATATCAATAACGTCCTTCTGCCAGTGTGAATTAAAAAGCGCGCAACTGCCGTTTTCGCAGAATTCTTTCCCCGAAAAATGATACAGAAAAGGCTGAAGCACGTACGCACCGGCTATCTTAGTTATCCTCTCGTCTTCGTAATTAATGAATTTTCCCCGGAACATCTCGTCAAGCTCCGAGAGATCTTTTCCCGACCGGATAAACTCCGCCTTGAGAAAATAGTACTCTCTGGGTCTTGCGGGACCTTCCACCACTCCCGAGGTTGAAACAAAGGAGGGAAAGCCAGAGATGATAACCCTCGCGTGGTATCTCCGGGATCCGTAAGTGCCAAGCAGCCTGCCGGTGATAACCGCATGGAAGCCGTTTTTTACAAGTTCGCCGGGATGTTTTCTCAGAAAAAACCTCGAGAATATTCTCTGGACCCAGAAACCGTCATAAAGCTCCTTTTCGAACGGCTCGGTCACCGCAGGGACTTCGAAGAAATCAACGGGTCTTTCAATGTCAAATACCCTAGCCCCTGATAAAAGTGATTCAAGTTCAGCCGTCTCCCCGGCTTCAAGAGACAGGTAACTTAGAAAATCTCCCCGGAACTCAACTGAAAGACCGAGACCCGTGAGAAAACCCGCCACATCTTCCATGACAAGCGACTGCGGGGGACTGTCTGAATAAAGGAATACGGGGAACATCAGGAGGGAATATCAGAGCTCCTCAATGCGGCGGGCGAGAACTCGGCTATGATCTCAATTTCCACGGGGGAGTCCATGGGAAGTCCGGGAACCCCCACCGCGACCCTGGCGTGGCGTCCGTTCTCGGAGAGTACGTCTGAGAAAAACTCGGAGGCGCCGTTAACCACCTTGTGCTGTTCAGTAAAACCGGGAGCGCTCGCCACGTAACCCGTGACTTTCACGATTCTGCCGAGCTGCCGCAGGTCCTCCAGGGTATGACTGATTACGGAGAGGCCGTTTATCGCCGCGAGCCTGGCCGCTTCGTAGCCTTGCTCGACCGTGAGATCGGACCCCACTTTGCCCGTGAAGCGAAGCTTCCCGTTCTCGACGGGAAGCTGACCCGATATGAAAATCAGGTTGCCCGACATGGTCGCCGGAACATAGCTTCCAAGGGCCGGGACCTCTTCGGCAAGCTCTATTCCAAGCTCTCTGAGTCTCTCCTCTATCATCATCCGCGACCCGTTTTTACGGCAATATAGATGGTCCTGCCCCCGCGTTCGATCAGAAAAAGCAGGGTCCTCTTCGATGCATGCTCCTCAAGAGCCTCCTGATAGTTTTTGAGCCCGTCAACGGAGTCTCCGTTTACCTCGAGTATTACGTCGCCCGCGCGAAGCCCCGATTCAAAGGCCAGGCTCCCGGGCGCGACATTCGCGATAATAACTCCGCCCGACGCTTGAATTTTGAAGCGGTTTCTCAGCTGCTGCGTTATCTCGCTCACTTTAATGCCAAGCTCTTCCTCGGCTTTGAGCTTGTCTTCGGATTCCTTGATTCCTTCGTTCTCGGGGTGCTCGATAAGTTTTATGGTGAAGGGCTTCTCCTCCCCGTCACGGAGCACAACGAACTTCGTATCGACCCCGGGCTTTGTAAGCGCCAGCTTTCTCGCAAGCGTTGCGGCGTCGGGAATCTCCTCGCCCTCAACGGAAACGACCACGTCTCCCCTCCTGAGACCCGCCTTGTCCGCAGGGCTTCCGCCCTTGACCTCGGATATAAGCCCTCCCTTGTCGCGGTTAATACCGAGCGCCTCGGAAATCTCCGGGGTTATATCCTGAATCATTATTCCAAGCCACCCCCTTACAACCCTCCCGCCAACCTTGAGTTGCTCGACAATAAGCTTCGCCATGTTTATAGGTATGGCGAAACCAAGGCCCTGGCCACGCGCCATAACCGCGGTATTCACCCCCACCACCCTGCCCTCGTAGTCAAAAAGCGGCCCCCCGCTGTTTCCGGGGTTGATGGCCGCGTCGGTCTGAATGAAGTTGTCGTATCGCCCGATTCCAAGGGCCCTTCCCTTCGCGCTGACTATCCCGGCGGTAACCGTGTGGCCCAGGCCGAAGGGGTTTCCAATAGCAAACACCCCGTCTCCTATCTGAAGGGCCGAGGAATCGCCCATTTCCACCGCGGGAAGAGGCTCCTCGGGATCGATTTTCAGCAGCGCCAGATCGGTTACGGGGTCGGTGCCAACTATCTTGGCATCGTATTTCCTGCCACCTTCAAGTATCACCTCGATCTCCTCGGCTTTTCTCACGACATGGTTATTGGTAATTATGTAGCCGTCGGAACTCATGACGAAGCCGGAACCGAGTCCCTTGTTTCTGAATTCCCTCCCGGGCATCTGGTCGGAGAAAAACTTTTCGAAAAATTTCTTGAACTGTTCATCCTGGTACGGCAAGCCGAACGGTGAAGTCTTTATCACGTTTGTAGTGCTTATATTGACGACCGAGGGTGTAAGACGCTTTACGGTAGGCGAAATGGATTCAGGGGAGCCATGAGAAAAAGCTTCTGGGAGGGGAAACGAGAAAACCGCCGCCACGACAAAGGGAAAAAGCAAATACTTAAGTAGTTTCATTAAATTTACGCTCCAGAATCAAAATTTTTTAACCGCGGAACATTGACTTCAAAGGGGGTCTTTCAGCATGTTGTCCCAGTATCTGAAAAGCTGGCGGCTTGAATATGCCCTCACGACATAATCGCGGATCGACGAGAGAGCGCTGCTTTCGGTATATATGAATTTCCCCATGATTCTCGACTGTTTCTGAACCTTGTTCACTCTGCTTTTTCTTCTCGACTCGTACTGCCAGAAGGCATGGGGGAGGTTAACGGAATCGGTTCTGCAAAGTTCCTCGGCCAAAACGGCGGCCGATTCCATCGCCATCGACACCCCGGCACCCGCATTCGGCAGTATTGCATGAACCGAGTCTCCGACGAGCACCACCCTTCCGCGGGACCAGCGATCCATCCTCAGGTCGTTGTATTCGTCATAATAAATATCACGCGGATCATCAAGGCCGCGCAGAATTTCCGGCACCACCCCTCCGAACTCGGCGAAATTCCGCCGGATGCTCTCTATTCTCGTATCGACGCTGTCTCCGACGCCGGATTTTCTCCTCACGCTCGTGAAAACGGCAAGCCGGCCGCGCGTAGGCCACATCCCCAGGAACCTTCCCTTGCCCCAGTACTCGATGATCCCTTCGTGCGAGCAGAGATCCGGGTTGACCCAGAACCCCCACCCGGACATGCCGCTGTAGCGAAGCGGAACCTCTCCGAAGACATCCTTGCGGATTTTAGACCTTATCCCGTCACATCCTATAACCAGATCGTAGATTCCCGCGCTCCCGTCGCTGAACACCGTCTCGACCCCGTCGTCCGTATCGGCGAGGGAGACGACCATGGTGTTCATCCTGATTGAATCTTTGCTTACAGCCGCCCGCAGGATGTTTACGAGATCAGGGCGATAAATGCTTATTATGGGACCGTATTTCTCCACCACGGAATCAATCGTGTAGCTGTTTATAACCTTGCCCCTGTAGTTGGAGATGTTGTAACTGGTAAAGGCGCAACCCTGCTCCTGCAGCCGCTCGTAAAGGCCAAGCCCCTTGAGTATCCTGCTCCCAGAAGGCCAGACCACTATCACGTATCCCACGTCTCCGAACTCGGGGGCCCTCTCCACCAGGGTCGGATGAAAGCCCCGCTGCTGGAGAAGCCCGCAAAGCGTGAGTCCGGCGATGCCGCCCCCCACGATAAGAACTCTCATGTCGGGACCGTAGCGGATACGGCCGTTTGAGCGCAGGGGAGTATTGTCGTCCCGGTTCATTTCTCTCTCCACACCTTTATCCTTAAAACCTGAAAAGTCCGCAGCAAGACTACCAGAGAGAATTATAAACTATATTTGAAAAGACTGCTTAATCGTGTTTTTGATAACCTTGCCCATGGAGTTTCTCGGAAGCGACGGAAGGACCAGAAGCCGGGTCGGAAGCTTGTAGCGGGCAATCTTGTCGGAAGCCCAGCCGCGAAGCTCCTCAAGCTCAATCGAGGAACCTTCACCTAGCACCACAGCAGCCCCCACCCTCTCTCCCCAGCGCGAATCGGCAACCCCTACCACGGCGCATTGCTCCACAAGCGGATGCCCTCTCAGCACCTCCTCGATCTCAAGGGCGGATATCTTGTATCCGCCTGATTTGATTATATCCACCGACTCTCGCCCGAGTATCCTGTAGGAACCCCCGTGCTCCAAAAACGCTATGTCTCCCGTTTTGAACCATCCCCCGCGGAAGGCGCTCTCCGTTTCCCGCGGCTTTCCCCAGTATTCAAGAAACACGCTCTCCCCCTTCACCCTGATTTCCCCCTGATTCCCTTCCTCAAGCCTGCCGTCCTGCGCATCGAAAATACCCACCTCGACTCCCGGCATAGCGAATCCCACGCGCCCCGCAAGCCTTTCGCCCCCGTAGGGATTCGAAAGGGCCATCCCTATCTCGGTCATTCCGTATCTCTCAAGGAGCACGTGACCGCTTACTTCCTTCCATTTCTCAAGAACGGACACGGGAAGAGCCGCGGAGCCGGAGACCATCAGGCGCAGCCCTCGGACGGAATCGCTCATCCGCACTCTCTCCCGGGCAGAAGAATCCTCCCAGCAGTCTATAAGCTTGGAGTAAATTGTGGGGACGCCCATAAATAGGGTCAGGTCTTTTTTTCCGAACCTGTCCCAAACGTCCCGCGGACTGAACCCGTCCATCATCACGCACCTGGCGCCGGACCAGAGGGAACAGAGGACAACGTTCAGTATGCCGTGGAGGTGATGAAGGGGCAGGACATTGAGAATGGAATCCCCGGGGCTCCACTCCCACGCTTCCGCCATGCTGCTTATCTGGGCCTTTATGTTAAGGTGGGTCGAGACGACCCCCTTGGGTCTCGAGGTAGTGCCGCTTGTGTATATGATCATAGCCCTTCTCTCCTCGCGGACCGTGGGAAGCTCCCCGCGGGCGGGCCGAAGGATATCCGGAAGCTTCCTCATTCGCACTCCGGCACCGAAGCTCGCTCCCTTGAGCTTGCGCGCAAGATCCGGGTGAAAAATCACCGTCTCCGCACCGGAATCCCCCATGACGTATTCTATTTCTCTTGGCGAATGGGCAAGCCCCAGGGGAACGGACACCCCTCCCGCCATCCATACGCCGAGCTTAAGCGCGACGTATTCGAACCCCGGGGGAAGTATAAAGGCAACTCTTTTTTCTCCAAGATCTTCTTTGTCCCCGAGAAGGTTAAGGGCCGCAAAGCGCGAGACGCGCAGCAGTTCGGCGTAAGTGAAATTCCCCGTCCAGTCCTCAACCGCGGTCCTCTCCCCGAACCCTGCTGTCCTTTGTATAAGCTCGATTCCCGCCACGAAACTTCCTTTAACCTCCCAGTTTTTTGTTCTATAATAATAAGACCTTAAGCACCGGCCCGCAATCTGCTGTAAGAGGGCTGTTTTCAACCAGTTACAACCATGGCGCAGCAACGCGAAATCACCGAACTTGGAAACCCCGTGCTCAGGCAGAGAGCAGAAAACGTCGAGGACATAAGCGACCCGGAAATCCAGGAGCTGATTGACGACCTGATTCTCACGGCCGCCGAAGCAAGCGGCGTCGGAATCGCCGCTCCCCAGGTATCCGAGCCTCTTCGCATCTTCATAATCGCCGGAGCCGCGAGCCCGCGCTATCCCGACGCCCCGGAAACGGAAACCAAGGTGATAATCAACCCCGAAATAATCTCGGCGTCCGACGAGTTGGAAAAAGGCTGGGAGGGATGCCTCAGCATCCCGGGACTCCGGGCGCTTGTGCCGAGACGCAAGTCCATCCGGGCGGTCTACAGGGACAGGGAGGACAATCTCGTCGAAGAGGGGTTCTCGGATTTTGAGGCGAGAGTGTTCCAGCACGAATACGACCACATAAACGGAGTGGTATTTCTTGACAGGGTCGAGAGTTCGCTTGAGATAATCACGGAAAACGAATTCATGAAACTTGTTGCCGAGTCCGATTCAGAGGAGGAGGAATGAAGTTGTCCGCCCAGGCGGAGAAACCAGATTAAGGAGAAGCCCATGAGCGAATACCCAGAAGGTCTTGATCACGCCATAGATCACGGTTTTTACGACGCCGTTTTCCAGAGGAGGTCCAGGCGTTTCGGTCTCGGAATG
This sequence comes from Candidatus Dadabacteria bacterium, assembly GCA_022819805.1. GTDB lineage: Bacteria > Desulfobacterota_D > UBA1144 > Nemesobacterales > Nemesobacteraceae > Nemesobacter. Next base: position 43,618 of record JAJEGO010000016.1, on the reverse strand, counting down.
GAGATCGAAAGGGGACCCCTGCAATACAAGTCCCGCCACGACCCCGTCCCCCTCTCCGAACTCGAGGAAGCCATACTGGTGTGGACGGGCCTCGGAATAAAGAACATAAATCTCTCCGACTTCCCCCCGCATGTCGGCCTCGACCTCGAGATGCAGTTCACAAGCAAGACGATCCCGGCCCTCGGGGACGTGCACAGAACGGAGCTTTTCTACACGAACGACGAGGGACTCTACATGATAAAGATGCATGACCGGCGTGCCGAGGATTTCGAGGGTCTTGAGAAAATGACCCGCCACCAGAGAGTTGACCGGATACTTGAGCTGTTCCGCGAATCAAAGATCAAGCTTTCGGACGGAAGGGCGGATCTGCCGTCAAAGCCTCCGGGAATCGCCGCCCATAATCTCTGGAATGTGAACAAGCCCGGAACTACGGTTTTCATGCCCGTAACCGACCTTTCGGCATGCATAATCAATCTCTACTTCTTCTACATGAGGCCCGACCACAGGTTCAATTTCGTCGACGAGCTTCACAGCCTGAGACCCCCCGGAACCGCGCACTGGCTTGAGCAAGGCTTTCTCGACAAATCAAAAAGAATGCCCCTTGTCGAGGCGGAGCTTCGCTTCGCAAACGGCTACATAGCGGAGCAGGCCTTCATGGGACAGAACATGGTCCTGACGCTTCAGACCCTGGGTCTCGGAGGATGGCTTTTCAGCGGATTCGCGAGCATGTTCATGCTCGGCGGAACCCCTTTTAACAGGGGACTGGGATTCCGGTTCGCAACTCCCCAGATACAGGGCGACACGGGAAATCCCAACCCCGTGGCCGTAGGCCGGGACGACCTGTTCCAAGCGTTCTGCCCGCCCTACTACAAGGACATGGGGGAAGCCGTGGAGGCGTTTAACGACATGAAATGGACAAACTGGGAATCGCACAAGCTTCCCTACAAGGACCCGACCGGGGTGCTTGCGGAGGTTGAAAGACCAAGCAAAGACGAAATTCAGGTCGTAAAGGACATCTGCAACTACGTCTACGACACATACGGGAGATTCCCGGCTTTCTCCGACCCGATGTTTCTGCGGTTCATGGTGCAGGCCCATCATCTGGACCTGGATTTCTACGACAAGTACTACCCGCCCGGAGCGTATACGGAAGCGCACAAAAACCATTTCGCGCGCTGGCACCCCGATATTCCCGATCCGTTTTCGGACAGGTGAAAAACTACATTCCCGCCAGCCCTTTTTTCTCAGCAGGAACCGTGCGGACTAATCCTGTTTTCTGCCGAAAATGCACCTGAACGGTTGTTTGGCGAGGAACAAAATAACCTGAAAGTTGAACAGCACCCCCGCAAAACCCAGAAGATCGGAGGGTTTCATGTAGATCTGCGAATCCCACACCCCCATCTGCCCGCTTATCACTATGAAGTCGCCCTCCACGGACGATTCCTTCACCGTTATCTCAAAATCCCCTGCTGGGCTTGTTACTTTCATCAGAATTCTCCCGAGACCGATTAAAAACCTCTGGGTTCATTATACCGAAAAATTTAAGCCGTCACCCGGGAACAGAAAGAGCCTCTCTCATCACTTCGACCGGGGCATCTTCCCCCGTCCAGATCTCAAAAGCGTCAACCCCCTGGTAAAGGAGCATGCCGAGCCCGGATTCCGACCTCAACCCCAGGGCTCTTGAGTCCCTGACAAGCGGAGTAACTGGAGGCTTATAGACAAGGTCGTAGACAACGCAACTCTCACCCAGCAGATCAAGCGGAAGGCAAAGCGGTTCAATATCGCCCATTCCGGCAGACGAGCAGTTAATAACAATATCGGCCTGCGCCATCAGTTCCGAGAGTAGGTTCGCGTCGTCAAGCGGCGCCGCGGAGAACCCGACGCCGTCAAACTGCGGGGAGAATTCTTCTGAAAGCCTCCGTGCCTTCGGGTAGGTTCTGTTCACAATCGCAACATTACGGGCCCCGCCCGTACACATTGCCACTATTACGGCCCTAGAGGCTCCGCCGGCCCCGACGATAAAAACATTCTTGTCCCGCGGGGTGAATTCAAGCTCAGAGCGAAGGGCTCTCAGCACTCCGGAGACGTCCGTGTTGTAACCCTTGAGCCTTCCGTCTTCGTTAACTATGGTGTTTACCGCTCCGACCATAGACGCCTCGGGGGTAACTTCATCCAGGCCCTCCATGACGGATTGCTTGTGCGGTATGGTGACGTTAATTCCGCTGAGACCGAGGTTTCTTATTGATTCTACGGCCTGAGTTACGCTCCGGGGGTCCACATCGAAAGCCATATAAACGCAGTCAAGTCCCAGGTGTCTGAACGCCGCGTTATGCATGGCGGGAGACAGGCTCTGGGATACCGGATGACCGAAAATACCGTATACCCGCGTCGTGGCTTTTATCTCCAAATCCGCTCGTCCTTCGGGCAGTCGCGAAGAATTTCCCGCACCGCCGCAATATCGTGGTTTATCTGCTCCACGAGCTTGTCCACGCTCTCAAAACGCTTCTCGTCCCTCAGCCTCTCGACAAAATTAACCCTGACTTCCTCTCCGTAAAGGTCGTCATTGAAATCAAAGACATGGGTCTCGACCGTAAGCTTGCTTTCTTCGAATGTCGGGCGGACTCCTATGTTCGTAATGCTTCCGTGAAATCTGTCGGAGAGCTTCACGTACGTAGCGTAGACCCCCGGTTTGGGGAGAATCTCCCATTCCGTATCGAGGTTAACCGTCGGAAAACCCAGTTTTCTGCCTCTTCTCTCTCCTTCCACCACAACGCCCTCTATATAGTAATCGTAACCGAAAAACCGGTTCGACTCGCGGATTTCCCCTTCTCTTACCAGCTCCCTGATGGCGCTGCTGCTTACCACCCGGTCATCCACCCGCGCCGCTTCGGCAACCACGGTGTTGAAGTCGTGGGTTTTGCCCATGGACCGCAGAAGATCGACGTTTCCTTCTCTTTTATGTCCGAAAGAGAATCCCGGACCCACTACTATGTCCTTTACCTTCAGGCGATGAAGAAGGATGTCCTTTACGAAATTCTCCGCGCTTACCTTTGAGAGTTCACGGGTGAAGTCAAGGCAGATAACCGCATCGACCCCTGTTGACTCAAGCATCTTGAACTTTCGTTCCAGCGGGAAGATGAGAGAAACCTCCTTTCTGCCGAGAACTTTCTGCGGATGGGGGGTGAAGGTGATTACGCAGGAACGCGTGGAATTTTCCTCCGAGCGGCGCTTTACGGCGTCTATTATCTTTTTGTGTCCGAGATGAATGCCGTCAAAATTTCCGATGCCCGCCGAGGTCTGAAAATCCAGTGGCTGTTTGGGGTCAACGATAACTTTCATGTTTTCTGAAAACCGATACCGTAAAAAATAAACACCCGCTGGAAGCGGGAGAGGAAAGAATGCATTACTACCATATAATTTCTATTAGATTACATTCAGTTTTTCCAATTTTCAAAAGGAACTTATCTACGCTTGGCCTCAATAAAAGCTGAATGAGAAAGAAAGTTGTTTCATATTCAATAAAGACATTATTTTCATATCGTCCCTATCCATAGTTCAGAAACCATCTTGTCAAGCCGACTGGAAGATCTCCCTACCTCCTCCAGAAAGACGGCATCAAAAGCACCAGAACCGTGTAGAGTTCAAGCCTCCCTATGATCATGGCCAGTGAAAGTATGATCTTGGTAAGCGACCCGAGGTGGGAATAGTGGCTTGCCGGACCGACCTCGTCAAAAGCGGGTCCGACGTTGGTTATGGACGCGGCCGCGGCCGAAACGGCGGATTCCAAGGATATGTCCTCAAGCATGAGAACCACGAGAGCAATGAAAGCGAAAAGGAGAATGTAAAGGATAAAGAAGCTCGTTATGCTTGAGACCGCCTTCTCGTTTATTGTCTTTCCCTCTATGGTTATGGGAGAAACCACGTTCGGATAAACGAGTCTACGTATCTCCCTGTGAGCTTTTTTGAAAAGCACCATGATTCTGAGCCCCTTCACCGATCCGGAAGTCGACCCCGCGCACGCGCCGAAAAACATCAGCATGAAAATCACCCATTTCACAAAAGCTGGCCATGCGTCAAAATCCGTGGTGGTAAATCCGGTCGTGGTGATAATCGAGACCACCTGGAAAGATGCGTAGCGCAGGGACTCGGAGAAGGTTCCGTAAACACCGGTCTGGATGAGCTCCAAAGCAATAAACAGCGTCGCGGCAATGACGAAAAACAGATAGAACCGGAACTCGGAGTTCCCGAGAAGCTTCCCGGGTCTCCCGGTAAAAAAGTAAAAATGAAGCACGAAGCTCGTTCCGCCGAGGAACATGAAAAATGTGATCAGCCCCTGTATGTAGACGCTGTCATAAGCCCCTATGCTTGCGTCCCTGCAGGAGAACCCCCCTGTTGAGAGGGTGCTGAAAGAATGCGTCAGTGCGTCGAAAAAACTCATTCCGCCGAAAAGAAGAAGTACCGTCAACACGCCCGTAAGGCCAATGTATACAATCCAGAGCTTCTTGGCCGTCTCGGCTATTTTCGGAGCGAACTTCTCCGTCGTCGGTCCCGTGGTCTCAAGCCCCATCAGCTGCGCCCCGCCGACAAAAAGCTTGGGGAAAATCGCGATCCCCAGAACTATTATCCCCATGCCGCCGAGCCACTGAGTAAAGTTCCTCCAGAAAAGAATTCCCTTGGGAAGCCACTCAATGGACGCAAGCGCGGTGGCTCCAGTGGTGGTAAAACCCGCGGTCGATTCGAAAAGCGCGTCGACCGGGCTGGCGAACACCCCGTAAACATAATAAGGGATGGCGCCGAAAACGCTTGCAAGCACCCAGCAAAGCACCGCGATCAGAAAACCTTCTCTTCTTCGTATCTCGGTCGGAGTTTCAGGAGTGCGGCAAACGACCATAAGCGCAAGACCCGCAAGCGATGTTATAAGCGCTGAGATCAGGAAGGCGAAGAGATCGTCCTCCGGGTAAAACAGCGTGCAGACGGCCGGCACGAGCATCAGCAGCCCGAGATACATCACGAACTTTCCCGTGATCTGAAAACAGAACTTAACGTTCACGAAACCAGTATCTCTTCAACCTTTTGCACGGCAGCCGGCAGGGAAAACACCACCAGACGGTCTCCGACCTGCGCGGCGAAATCCCCGCTGGGAAATATCGGTTTCCCGTCCCTTATGCAGACTCCTATGACTGAATCGTGCGGCATTTTGCACTCAGAAAGGGGTACCCCCAGAATCTTGGTATGTTCGGTTACGTCAAACTCGAGAATCTCTCCCGCTCCCTCGTAAAGAAGCGATATGTTAGCCTCTCCGCCGAGATGAAGCGAGTTCAGAATACCATTCGCCACGGCCATGTTTACGCTTATTGCCCTGTCGATACCGATCGCTTCGAGCACTCCCACGTAATCGGGGTTCGAATAAAGCACGGTGCATCGATCAATACCGAGATTCTTCGCGAGAAGCGCGCTGAGAACGTTGTTTTCATCGTCGCCGGTAAGCGCAAGCAGGTAATCGCTTTTTTCAACTCCGGCTTCCTTAAGTATCTCGAGATCGGTTCCGTCACCTTCAAACACCATCACGCCGACAAGTTTCTCGGCCGCGGCCCTGGCCCTTTCATGATCGCTTTCGATAAGTCTTACGGAAAGCCCGTTAGCGTGAAGCGCGGAAGCCACTTCGCACCCTACCCTGCCCGCGCCGACTATGATAACGGAATGGACCTTCTGGATTTTGAGGTTAAAAAGCTTCTTAAGCTTCTCAAGTGCCGAAGGAACCCCAAGAGCGAATACAAAATCTCCCGGGCGAAGTTCCGTATCTCCCCGCGGAATAGTTATCCTGTGATCCCTCTGCAGTCCGACGAAAGTCCAGTTCCTTGTGCTGCTGACGAAATTCCTGAGCTTCTCGTTTATTATGGGCACCCCTTCATGCACCCGGAGCTTGAGAAGCTCTATTTGTCCGCTTGCGAAAAACTCCACCCTCCCCGCGAAAGGAGCGCTTATAAGCGCGCTTATCTTTTCCGAGATTATGCTGCTTGAGCTTATTACCGAGATGTTCGAGTTTTCTATGACTCCCTCGTATTCGGCATACTTAGCGTTTTTTACCGCGGCAACGATCTTTTCGACTCCCGAGGCATGGGCGATAAACGAGGCGAGAATATTCGTTCTGTCATCCCCGGTAACCGCAAGAACTATGTCGGCCTTTTCCATCTCCGCACGCCTCAGGACGGCGGGGTCGTCTCCGTTTCCCTCAACAGCCAGGACATCCTGGGTTTCCTTGGCCTTGGCTATGAGCTCCGCGTCTTTTTCGACGACCACGACTTCCTGGTTCTTGCAAAGCTCCTTTGAGAGGAAGTTTCCCACCTGCCCAAGACCTATTATCAGAATTCTCCGCATAGCAGCGAACTATACCTGCGCCTGCTTTCCGAGGACACTTCCGGAAAGCTGAAAAAGCCTTACTCCGAAGACAACCGCAAGCAGCAAGGACGCAAGCTGCGCCTGGGAAAGACCTTCTATGAAGCTCGGGGTAGTCTCCCTTATGAGTTCAATCAAAAACCTCTGAGTACCGAGAATTGTGAATCCCACCGCGGAGATAAAACCCGTGGGGCGGTTCTGGGTTCTTATTTTCCAGAGAAAGGCGAAAAGCACGGCCATAAACAAGGTGTCGTAAATCTGCGTGGGATGGACACTGACAACTCTCTCGGAAAAAGAAACCGCCCAGGGCAGAGAGCACGCGGTTCCGTAATCGCAGCCGTTAAGAAAACACCCTATCCTTCCGATTCCGTAACCAAGGATGAGTGCGGGGCATACTATATCGAGAAGTACCTGGAAATCCGTTTTTTTAAGCCTCGAGACGATCCATAGGGCGCAGAAGATCCCGACCAGGCCCCCTACCGACGCGTACCCCGCTGTGAGGTAGCGCCCCGGGTTAGAGAGAAATTCGGTCAAAGTAGCGTTCTGGTAAAGAAAAAGGATCTTGGCCCCCACGACCCCGGCGATAAAACACCCAAGCAGAAGGGCGGAGGGAAGCGTCGGGTCCATTTTCCTGCGATCTGCCTCCGCGGACACCACCCAGTAAGCGACCAGATATCCAAGCGCGAGAAATACCGAATACGAGTAAATGACCAGACCTCCGCCGAGGTCAAGAAGTACCGGGTACATAGGGCGTCTCCCTGAGCTACTCTTCCTTCAGAAGAGAATCCACGTTTAACATAGGCACCGCGCCGCCACCCGAGAATTTGGGAAGGGTGCCGTCCCACTTCTCCGCCAGGCGCAATTGAATGATCTGCGGATTGTTCTTAAGCGCCTTGGCTTCTCTCTCAATCGCATCGGCTCTTGCCTTGGACGCCACTTCTATCTCGAAAGCGTGGGCGCTTGCGGCGAGCTTTTTCTCCTCCGCGGCGGCTTCAGCCTGAGTCACTCTCCTTATTTTTTCGTTTTTGGCCTGAAGCGCCTCCTGCTCAGCTTTTACCTTGAGTTCAATCGCCTTGTTGAACTCATCCGAGAAATCAAAGTCCGTTATGGCGATGTTGGCTATTCTGAGAGCATTGGGAGAAATCCCCTTCTCGTCCAGAGTAATTGATATGAAATTATTTATGGCCTCCTGTATCTCGACCTTCACCTCGGCCCTCTTGGTAACCAGTTGCTCGGCCGTGTACTTGGCGGTAATGGCCTTTACGGATTCCTGTATAGCAGGTTCTATAAGCGTAAGCGAAACGGTGTTTCTCTTCCCTATCTTCTGAAATATTACGGGAGCCAGATCTCCCGTAATGGAATACTGGAGAGTGACCTGAGTCTGTACCGTCTGGAGGTCCTTGGAAGCGGAAACAGCCTTGGCACTCGCCGCGGTAAGACGGATATCGATCTGTTCAACCTTATCCATGAAAGGTTTTTTCATGTGGAATCCCTCGGGAAGCGCCTTGGGCTGCACAGCGCCAAGGGTTCGCACGACTCCAACATGCCCGCTTTCCACTATTACGAAAACCCCTGTCACCAGAAAAAACAGCAGGATAAAAATTATCGGATAAAAAATATTAAGTTTGGGCAGCTGCCTCCTCACTTTCATAACAATACCTCCGTTACTTGCTACGTGCTCATAACATTATAATAACAGTTACCCGAAAACATAGACCATAAAAAAGTTGCGGGTCGGCGGGTTCACAGAAGCGCCTCCCTAGCGTCCTTTATGAAAAGACGTGGTTCCCTCCGCCCGTTCCGCACGTTGAAGCGCAGGGCGAAAACCAGATTCACTTCTCCGGGAAGACGCTTTTGGGAAGCGTAAAACCAGATGCAACTGAGCTCAGAACCGTTTTTCCTAACCCTAAACCGCAGATGCTGATTCTTAAGCAGGTTCTGATCCACCACCCCAACGGCCTTCGAGAGAAAAAGCGGCTCGGGATTTCCTTCCCCGAAAGGCGAGAGACTTTCGATTTCGTGGACAAGAGTATCGTCTATTGAAGCCAGTTCGATCTCGGAGTCTATATCAAGCCTGCTCTCAGGTTTCTGACCGCTTTTTCGAAGTTCCTCCGAGAATTTCTCCTTGAAAAAACCGATTTTCTCCTCCAAGATGGTTATCCCGGCCGCGTAGGCGTGCCCCCCGAACTCCACGAGAAGATCTTCGCACTTTGAGAGCACGGAGAAAATATTGATTCCCCCGAAGGATCTCCCGCTTCCCCTGCCCACGCCGTTTTCGTCAACTGAAATCAAAAAAGCGGGTTTTCCGTAAGACCCGGCCAGAGAAGATGCCACGATGCCTACGACCCCTCTGTGCCATTCACGAGACGAGAGAACAAGCGAATTGCTCTTTTCATGTCCGGACACGGACTCAACCATGCGGGTCGCGTCCCGCAGCATCCCCTCTTCGATCTTGCGGCGCTCTGAGTTGCGCTCGTCAAGCAATTTCGCGAGCGAAAAAGCTTCTTCCCGGCTGTCGGAGAGCAGAAGCTCAACCGCCTTGTCCGCTGAATCAACCCTGCCGGCGGCGTTTATCCTGGGACCAAGACGGAAACCGAGATCAAATATCTCGATGCCGTCCCCTATGCCGCTTACTTCCTTAAGAGCCCGCAGGCCCAGACGCTTGGGACTCCTCATTCTTTTAAGACCTTCTTTCAGCATTATCCTGTTCACGTTCTCAACCGGCACGCGGTCAGAAACCGTTCCAAGCGAAACCAGATCAAGAAAGTCCCCCATGTTGGGTTCCGCCGTGGTCTCGAAAAATCCCTCCTCCCTGAGTGTTCTTCTTAGCGCAAGGGCGAGGTTAAACGCTACTCCGACGCCCGAGACTTCCTTTCCCGGGTACCTGCAGTCCGCCTGACGGGGATTGAGAACGGCGACAGCCTCGGGCAGCTGGCCGCAGAAGCTGTGGTGATCCGTGACTATGAAGTCCATCCCAAGTGCCTTTGCTTCCGCCACCTCGTCCGTGGCCGTGATTCCGCAGTCAACAGAGACCACGAGTGTCACCCGCTCTTGTTTGAGTCTGCGAAGCGCCTGGGAGTTTACGCCGTAGCCTTCCTTGAACCTGTCGGGAATGTAGTATATGACCTCGCAGCCGAGAGCCCTAAGAAAGCCCGTCAGAAGAGATGTCGCCGTAACGCCGTCAACATCGTAGTCTCCGTATATAGCGACTTTTTCTTTTTCGTAAACGCATCTGCGAAGGCGCTCGACGGCCTCTTCCATCCCTTTCATCAGAAAGGGAGAAGGCAGATCGGAGAGGGATGAGGATAGAAAAGCCTCGGCATCCTGGGCTGAATTTATCCCCCTGTTTACCAGAAGCCCCGCGGTTATCGGCAGAATACCGAGCTTTGCCGAGATTTTCTCAACCGGCCCTTTGGCGGGTTTTGCTACTACCCATTTTTTTTCCTTCATAAAAATTCCGCGGGGAGAGATTCAGGAAGAGGCGCTTTCTTTCCTCAGGTGTTCAACGAGTCCCAAAAGCCCCAGGTAATAACTTCGGGCCCCGAACCCAGACACGACACCGAGCGACACTCCCGAGACAAACGATTTCTGCCTGAAGTCCTCCCTTTTGTATATATTGGAAATGTGAACTTCCACAACAGGCATTCCGGTTGAGAGTATGGCGTCCCTTATGGCAACGCTGGTGTGAGTATAGGCGCCGGGGTTTATCACTATTCCGTCAAACTTACCGTAGGCATCCTGTATGGCGGTGACTATCTCCCCTTCGGAATTTGACTGAAAGAAGGAGAGGCGCACATCTTCACCCAGAGTTTCGGTGTTCGAAGAGAGAAAAGACTCAACATCAGAAAGGGTAAGGTTTCCGTAAATCTCTGGTTCCCTTTTGCCCAGCATGTTGAGATTCGGACCGTTGATAACGATTATTTCCATGGGACAAAGTACCGCAAGTAATGATAATTAAAAGGCCGAAAAAAACCAGACAAGAACGCTATTTGCCGAGAAGCGCCCTTATCTCCTCACGTTTGTTCCGGTAAACCGCATTGTCGGGTTCCATCTCGCAGAGAACTTCAACTATCCCCAGGGCGTCTTCGTAAAGTTCCTGGGAAACGTAGAGATTAAGCATGGTGTCAGTCTCGAAAATTCCGGCCTGTGGTCTGCTTTTCTCCTCCGGCTCCGGGGAGGGCTCTTCAGGTTCCCCTGTATCCTTCTCCCGGCGCCATGGGTCCGGAACGGGGGACAGGGCGACCTTGAAGGCCTCAGTTGTTCTGCCCGCGCTTATATATATATGTATCAACAGATCTGATGCCTGAGTGTTGCAGTGGTCAAGAGAAAGCGCTTTTTTGAGCTCTTCCTCCGCTGCGGCGGCATTCCAGCACATAAGATGCGCCCTGGCCAGAACAAGTCTCGCCCGGCTGCTATCACCTTTTGTCTCCGTAAAATCGGAAACCGTGCGTCTCGCCTTGGTCACTTCCCCAAGAGCGAGATGAACTTCCGCCAGCGCAAGGAGCGAATCGGAATCGGGAAACATCCTCAAGGTATACTCGTACTTCTCCCTGAGTGCTTCAAGCTCACGCTGACTCAGAGTCTTAAGCTCGTCCATAAGTCCTGTTGCTCTTAAAAACCTCGGTAGTCGCCACGCCTTTTCTCAATCCGCTCTGAGCAATAGTACATACGGGAACCGAATCGGCGCCGCTTTACCAAGAATACCGCAATGCGGTGGAGCGGACAACACCAACCGAGACGCCGCAGTGGCCCGGAGTTACCCTCTTTTCAGAAAAGAAAACATCTCCACTTCCTTTATGCCGACAACTCTGGCAAGCAGGAAATAGAGTATCACCCCGACGGCGACCGAGGCAGCCATAACCAGCGCCTTGTCAAGAGAAAAACCGGTTTCGCTCCAGGGAGAAAGACCGGCGACGGCACTTACCGCAAAACCCATGACCACCGCAATCGCGAGAATCTTGAGCGAAAAGAGAAGGATGTCCCGGGAAAGAAAATGTCCAAGGCGTCCGTTGAGCAGAACGACCAGCAGAACGAAGTTCACCACCGAGGAAATCGAACTTGCAAGAGCCAGGCCGAAATGGTCAAGCGAAAACACGAACCCCAGAACGAACCCGCAGACCGCGTTCAGCAGAAAGCAGAAAAACGCCACCTTGACCGGCGTCCTCGTATCCTGAAGGGCGAAAAAGGCGGGCACGGTGATGCGAATTCCTCCCACGGCGAAAAGTCCGAGACCGTAACCCAGGATGGCCTGGGAGGTGTTTACGACCGCCACGTAATCAAACTGGCCATGCTGATAGAGGAAGTTGCAGAGGGGAACCCGCAAAGCCACTATCCCGACCATCGCGGGCACCATTATAAACAGCATGCGCCTGAGGGAGCGCTGATATTCTCCCCCGAAGCTCCCGTAGTCCTCCCTCGCCGCGTGACCCGAGAGTGCAGGGAGCATGACGGTCGCCAGGGAGACGGCCACCACCCCCAAGGGGAACTCTATTATCCTCTCCGCGAAATAGAGATAGGAAACGGTTCCCTCGGACATGAAGGACGCGTACTGGGTGTTTACGAGTATATTGAGGTTGTAGACGGCTATTCCGAAAAGCTGCGGGAACATGAGCAGCGCGAGTTTCCTGACCGCGGGGTGGTTAAGGGTTTTCGCAAAGCCGAACATGAACTTCTTCTCGCGGAGATAAAACAGGTGGAGCAGCAACTGCAGCACCCCTCCGCCGAGAATCCCGAAGCAGAGGGAAACGATAGGCACCTCAAGTTCCCTGTAAAGAAACAGGGCGCTTGCTATTATGCACAGGTTGAAAAGAACCGGAGAAAAAGCCGGAGCGAAAAAGTGCCTTACGGAGTTAAGAACCCCCATCGCCAGGGCGGTAAGAGATATGAAAAACACGTAGGGAAAGATAAGCCTGTTAAGATAGACCGCCAGATCGAAAGTCTTCTGATCGAATCCGTAGGCAAAAAGCTTCACAAGCCAGGGAGAGAAAACCACCCCCAGAACTACCACGAAAACAAGAATGATGAGAAGCGCGGTAAACACAGAACGCAGGGCGTTCTTCGCCTCCCTCCTGTCCCCCGATTCAAGATACTCCGAAAATATGGGCACGAAAATCGCCGCCAGGGATCCTTCGGCGAAAAGGCGGCGGAGCAGGTTTGGGATGCGGAACGCGACATAGAAGGCATCGGTCTGGAAACCCGCTCCGAAAAGCGCCGCCACCACAACGTCTCTCAGGTATCCGACGATCCTGCTCAGAAGGGTAAGGAAGCCTACAAGCCCCCATTTGCGCTTATGATCTTCTCTTGCCTCCATAAGAATTCTAGTCCTCAGGCGAATCATCGCCCCGCGGAGGGTCGATAAACTCAAACTCTATTTCCCCTCTCAGCGCTTCAAGCACCCCCCGTGTTTCCGAAGCAAGCTCAGGGGTGGTAATCACCTTAACTATCATCTCCTGGGGAACCTCGGTTCTCACCCACATCAGGTGACCGTAGGTGCCAAGTATCGCCTGCAAGAGAACATTTGAACTTTTATCCGCAAGTTTTATAAAAAAAACAGACATTTTTTCTCGAGCGAATCAGACTGAACCTCACCCGCGGAATCACGGATCTTAAGGTGAGAGTATATACAAAATAAGCGAACAAGTAGAATCCCTGGCCCAACAGATAGTATTTTTTCTTAAATCCCGCCCAAGCAGCTTTCATTATTAAAGTAACATCTAGTTTTATATTCTTACCGCTCACGCGCTGAAAAGATTAACTATTTCAAAATGTTACTTGACTTTTTGCTTGTTTTTTTATAATTTATGAATTGGCATGAGAGGAATATGTTTTGGCATATAATGGCAGAAGGTAGCACAAAATGTTCAGAGGAAGATACGAACACACTATGACCAAGACCGGGAGGGTCAGCATTCCCTCAAAGTTCAGGGAGGCATGCAGGAAGAAATACTCCGACGAGACCTTCGTAATCACGAACTTTGACCGCTACCTCATCGCCTACCCCATGAGGGAATGGAACGAGCTTGAAAAAAAGCTCTCGAAGATCTCCATAACCGACAGCAAGGTCACGTCTTCAATACGCTATCTTATGGGAAACGCGGTCGACTGCCCCATAGACAACCAGGGAAGAGTGCTGATTCCCCAGTCGTTGCGCTCATACGCCGCCATTGAAACAGAAGTCGTTCTGGTTGGCATGCTGAAAAAAATAGAGATCTGGTCAAAGGAAATCTGGGAGAAGGAGAACGGCTCCGGGGCATTCGAGAACTTCATACAGAGCAGGGAGGTGCTCGCCGGATATGGCCTCTGAGAAGATAAAAGCCGCGACCGCAAGTTCAGAACCGCAGGAACAGTTCCACTCGCCGGTAATGGCAAGAGAAGTGGTTGAGTACCTTGACCTGCCGGAGGGCGCCGTCGTGGTCGACGCGACTTTGGGTCTCGGCGGACATTCCGAGCAGATTCTCAGTGAATACCCTTTAATATCGAAGCTGATAGGGATGGACGTTGATCAGGCCGCGATCTCTCTTGCGAAAGGAAGGCTTTCGGCAAGCAGGGAAAAGGTGGAGACCGTAAACAGGAATTTCATACACATAAAAAGCACTGTCAACTCCATGGGAATAGAGTACGTGGACGGCATTGTCGCCGACTTGGGAATTTCCTCTTTCCAGCTTGAGCGAAGCGGCAAGGGATTCAGTTTCAAGAAAAACGAGTTTCTCGACATGAGAATGGACGCGGGTCTTCAGTTCTCCGCCTACGATCTCGTAAATAAAATGAAAAACGAGGAACTCGAATACATACTCAGCGAATACGGTGAAGAGAAATTCTCACGGAGAATCGCAAACTCGATAGTGAAAAGCAGGGCCAAAAAGCCCATACAGACTTCATTCGAACTGGCCTCGATAATATCAAACTCGATCCCGAAGAAGTTTCACCCCAAAAAAACGCATCCCGCGACCAAGACCTTTCAGGCGCTTCGGATCTCGATTAACAACGAACTGGACAACTTGGCAATCTTTATCGAAGAGGCCGTGAAGATTCTCAATACCGGGGCAAGGCTGGTGATAATCTCTTTCCACTCGCTTGAGGACAGAATAGTTAAAAACATGTTCAAAAAACTTGACTCTCCCTGTGTTTGTCCTCCGGACCTTCCCGTATGCGCATGCGGAAGGGCTCAACAGATAAGAAGGGTGACACGTTCGGTCGTAAGGCCGGCAAAAAGCGAGGTGGCCGAGAATCCCAGGGCGAGAAGTTCGAAATTGAGAGTAGCAGAGGGGGTATAGCCGCAAATGAGAAAAAAGCTTGCCGGAAGAAGAAAAAAAGAAAAAAGATTTTCCCTGCGCACAGTGATTATCCTCGGGGTCTTGTTCGTAACTGCCATCTGCTTTCTGCGCGTCAAGATCGAATACACCAGAACCGGTTACGAAATCTCAAGAAACAAAGAAACTGAAAGGGAACTTATAAAGGAAGGTCAGACCCTTAACTACGAGCTCTCGAAGCTCAAATCCCCCGAATTCCTGGAACCTGTGGCGAAGAAAATGGGATTCAGGTTCGCCACTTATAACGATGTTGTTTTCGTTGAAGAAGTAGTACTCGCTGGAAAGGCAGAATGAAGAACTTAAAGAAAGGTAGATGGAAATTCTATTTTACCACGATTTTCATTGCCGGCCTCTTTGTGGCTCTGGGCTACAGGTCCTTTGAGCTTCAGGTTCTCCAAAGCGACAAGTTCTCCGCGGGTGCGCAAAAGCAGCACAGCAGGGTTTATAAAATGCCTCCGATACGGGGGGCCCTGTACGACCGGAATAAAAAACCTCTGGCCACGAGCGTATGGGCAACTTCAATCTATCTGAACCCCAAGAAAGTAAAGGATCCGGACAAACTCGCACGGGCAATATCGAAACCGCTTGGCATCTCCAGCAAGAAGCTGCTCAGCCTTGCGCGCTCCGATAAGCCCTTCGTATGGATCAAACGGGGTGAGGATCGCGAGACCGCAAAAAAAATAGAGGCGTTGGGCATTCCCGGGGTGGGCTTCGCCGAAGAACCGAAAAGAATCTATCCCAACGGTTCCATGCTCGGACAAGCAATCGGATTCACCAACATCGATCTTAAAGGAGTGGAGGGTCTTGAATACGGCTTTGAGAAGATGCTTGCCGGAAAACCCGCCACGGCCAGAATCAGAACCGACGGCAGGGGAAACCGCATATCCGATGCCCTGCTTAACGCAAAAGAGCAGTCAACGAAAGGAAACGACGTACTGCTTACCGTGGATTCCAATATACAGCACATAACTGAGACCGCCCTTGCAAAGGGCATAAGAAAAATGAAAGCGGATAGGGGTGCCGTCCTCCTGATGAATCCTCAAACCGGTGAGATACTCTCCATGGCCTCCTATCCGTTTTTTGACCCGAACCGTTTCGGCGAGTTCTCCCAGAAGACGAGAAAGAACCTTCCCGTATGGATGTCCTTTGAGCCCGGCTCGACGCTCAAGGTGTTCCTGGCCGCAACGCTGCTTGAAGAAAAAATGGGGGATGAGAATACCGAGTATGACTGCGAGAACGGAAAGCAGAGAGTCGGCCCGAAGGTAATAAAAGACGTCCACGAGCACGGAATCCTGACAGTTTCCGAGACCATAACGTATTCAAGCAACATATGCGCCTGGAAAATGGGGAAGACTCTGGGAAAGAAAAAACTTCACGATTCGCTCAGAAATTTCGGTTTTGGAAAAACGGTTGGAGTGGATCTTCCCGGGGAAGCCAGCGGAAGAATACAGAACCTCAGAAGATGGGGAGATATAGAACTGGCGACTATATCGTTCGGGCAGGGAATATCGGTAACGGCTATCCAGCTGGCAACCGCACTCTCCAGCATCGCAAACGGCGGATACTTCATGAAACCCTACATCGTGAAGAAAATCGTCTCGCCGGATGGAAAAGTCATCTTGGAGAAAAACCCGGAAGTGCTCAAAAGAGTCATCTCCTACGATACGGCTTCCACGGTCACCGAAATTCTTGAACAGGTGGTTGAAAACGGCACGGGCAAAAATGCCAGGATCTCCGGTTACAAAATCGCCGGGAAAACAGGCACGGCGCAGATGCCCAACCCAGAGACCGGCACTTATTACGAGAACAGATATCTTTCGTCGTTTATCGGGTTCGCTCCCGCTGACGACCCGCGTCTGGCCCTAGTGGTAATTGTTGAGAACCCCAGAAAACACACTTACGGAGGGGTGGTCGCGGCACCCATTTTCAAATCCATAACCGAAAAAGTCCTGTTTTACATGCGCATACCTCCACGCGAGAAAAAGTTTAAGGAAACAGTTATGCCGGACATGGCAAACAAAAGCGCGAGAGCCGTGATGAAGTGGGCGGAGAAGGAGGAGGTCTCGGTCAGGTTCATAGGAAGCGGTTACGTGGTCAGCCAGTACCCGCCCTCGGGAAAAAAGATAAAAAGGGGAACAGACTGCACTTTTACCCTTAAGCAGAACATATGAGATTAGCGGATGTTCTGGAAAACGCAGGAATTGAAACGTTAACTGGATCTCGGAATCCGGGAGATACGGAAATCACAGGAATAACCCTCAACTCGCAGAACGTGGAACCAGGCTCCCTTTTTATTGCTATCAGGGGCAAAGTTGCTGACGGGCACGCATACGCCGCCTCCGCGGCAGAAAAAGGAGCGGCGGCACTTGTGGTTGAGGAAATCTCCGAAGAAATACGGGGCCTTGGGATTCCCGTAGCGAAAACAGTTGACTCAAGGACCGCGGCCTCCATAGTCGCCTCCAATTTCCACGACCACCCTTCCCTCTCAATGAAAGTCGCGGGTGTGACGGGAACCAACGGAAAAACCACGGTGTCTCACATGATCGAAGCCGGCTGGAAGGCCGAGGGGATAAACACGGGGCTTTTGGGAACCATAGAGAACAGATACATGGGGCGAGCCGAAGCCGCATCCCTTACCACGCCCGACCCAATCGCCTTTATGAGCACGCTGCGCGAGATGAAAGACGCAGGAGTGAGGAACGTCGCGCTCGAGGTATCCTCGCACGCTCTTGACCTAAAAAGGGTCGACGGATGTCATTTCGACGCGGCGGTATTCACGAACCTGACCCAGGATCACCTAGACTACCACCAGACGCTTGAAGATTACTTCAGGGCCAAGGAAAGGCTTTTCTCGGAAATTCTCGAGAAAAGCGAAAAAAAAGAACTGTTCTCGATAATAAACGCGGACGATCCCCTCGCAAACAGGATATCCGTCCCGGAAAGAAGTCAAAAAATAACGTTTTCTACGAAAAAAAAAGACTCTGTTGTATTCGCGGAGAATTTCACGCTTGATTCGGGAGGCATAAAGGCCAAACTGGCCACCCCGTGGGGCAAGGTGGAACTTGACTCAAAACTCATGGGGAAACACAACCTCTACAACATGATGGCGGCAACCGGAACGCTCCTCTCTCTCGGTTCGTCCCCCGGGACAACCGGGAGAGCGCTGAGTGAACTCTCGCGAATACCGGGAAGACTCGAGAAAATCGAAAACTCCTCGGGAATAGATGTTTTCGTGGACTACGCTCACACTCCCGACGCGCTTGAGAACGTGCTTGAGTGCCTGAAACCCTTCTGCGCGCAGAGGCTCATCACCCTGGTGGGCTGCGGGGGGGACAGGGACAGGAGAAAACGACCCCTCATGGCCGCGGTCGGGCGCAGGTATTCAGACATGCTGATAATAACCTCGGACAATCCCAGGACAGAAGACCCGGACGGGATCATAGCGGATATGACCGAGGGGGTAGAGTCCCGGGATCCGGGGGTGGTTGTAATAGCCGACAGGGAGGAAGCCATAAAACACGCCGTGAGCAAGGCCGGAGGGGGAGACACGATCCTCATAGCGGGGAAAGGGCACGAAGACTACCAGATAATCGGTACCGAGAAAATTCATTTTGACGACAGGGAAATCGCAGAGAGATACCTTAAAACCAAGGACGGGAGATGACTTTGAGATTCAGCCTTGATTTCCTGCTAGATTCCACGGGAGGGAGTCTCGTCGGCGGCAAGATGCCGATCGGAGCTTCGGGGGTTTCCATTGATTCGAGGAAGATAAAGAGAGACCAGCTTTTCGTCGCCATAGAAGGTCCCAATTTCGACGGACACGATTATGTCGCCGAAGCTTTTGAAAAAGGCTCCGTGGGAGCGATAGTGGAAAAGCACCCGCAGATACGGGACGCCAAGCATAGCTGCGGCGCGATAATAAAGGTCGAATCCACGCAGAAAGCCCTCCTTGAGATGTCAAGACACTGGAGAAACTCGTTCCCCGACCTAAAAGTCGCCGCCATTACGGGTTCAAACGGAAAAACCACAACCAAGAACATGACTCACAGCATACTGTCGGTATCAGGCAGCGTGCTGAGCACCCACGGCAACCTCAACAATCATATAGGTCTTCCGCTAAGCCTGCTGAAACTGGAGGATGAACACGATTTCTGCGTGCTTGAGATGGGAATGAACTCTTTCGGGGAGATAAGAACCCTTGCGGACGTGGCCTCGCCCGATGTGGGAACGATCACCACGGTAGGAAAAGCCCACCTGGAAGAGATGAAAGACCTTGGGGGAGTCGCGAGGGCAAAGGGCGAACTGGTTGAAAACTTCGGAGAGGAAAACACTTTCTGCGTAAATATTGACGATCCCTGGGTGGGGAAAATAGCCGACAGCGTGCGCTGCCGGAAGATAACGTACGGAATCGCTTCCCGGGAGGCTTTCATAAGGGCAGGCGATATCAGCCATGAGGGGATGGAATCCATCGAATTCACCATACATATCGGCGAGCAGTCGGCCAGAACGAGGATAAAGGGAATAGGCGCTCACAACGTTTCAAACGCCCTCTCCGCCTCCGCTCTCGGGTATTCGCTCGGATGCGGAATGAACGAGATACTGGCCGGTCTTGAAAAATATGTTCCCTCGGCCATGCGCCTTGAAGTCCTCCGCACCCCGTTTGGCTTCAGAATCATAAACGACGCGTACAACGCGAATCCCGACTCGATGCGCGCGGCGCTTGACGAACTTGCCGGCCACCGCAGCGACAAGACAAAAGCTGTGGCCGTCCTCGGCGACATGCTGGAACTGGGAGAGAGCAGCGAGAGGGAGCACGAACTGATCGGGGAACATGTTTCCCAGCTCGGTCTGGACATGGTGGTTGCCATGGGAGAATTCTCCCGGTCCCTCGTGTCTGCGGTACGGGGACAGACGGAGTGTCACGTGGCAAAGAGTCCGCAGGAAGCGGCAGCCCTGCTTCTTGAGGTATGCGGAGAGGACGACGTAGTGCTTGTGAAAGGGTCGCGGGGAATGAGAATGGAGGCGGTAATACAGACGCTTTATAAAAAATAGCCATGCTCTACTTTCTGCATCTTCTAAAAGACGATTTCATTTTGCTCAATGTATTCAAGTACATAACTTTCCGCTCTTTCGGGGCCGGGGTGACTTCGTTTCTCCTCTGCGTTTTCCTGGGAAAAAAGCTGATCGACCTCCTTAAAGCGGCCCAGTTCCAAGAAACCATACGCAAAGACGGACCCAGCAGCCACGGCGCGAAAGCCGGCACTCCCACCATGGGTGGAATATTCATCGTAATGGCGATAATCATCTCCTCCCTTCTGTGGACAAATTTCCTGGTAGACAAGGTCATGCTGGTACTTCTCTTTACGGTAAGCTTCGCCATCCTGGGATTTTTCGACGATTTTATAAAGGTAAGGAGGGGAAAGGGGATAAGGGCGAGGGTAAAGTTTCTCTGCCAGGCGCTCATCGCGGTGACGTTTGTGGTTATTCTCTGCATGAATGAGAGCGGAAGTTTCTCAATGTCCATGAGGGCCGGCGAAAGCGCGGTGTATTCCTCGACCTCCGTGGTGTTTCCGTTCATAAAGCAGGCCGTTGTGGATTTTGGGTACCTCTACATAGTTTTCGCCCTCCTGGTCACCGTAGGTTCCTCAAACGCAGTGAATCTCACCGACGGCCTTGACGGGCTGGCAATAGGTTCGCTTGCCATTGTAACCACTACCTACATAGTCTTCGCTTATCTGGCCGGGAACCTGCAGTTTGCAAGCTACCTGCAGATCCCGCACGTGCAGGGAGCCGGGGAAATTGCCATTTTCCTCGCGGCGGTCGGAGGAGCATGCCTAGGATTCCTCTGGTACAACTCCCATCCCGCCGAGGTTTTCATGGGAGACGTGGGCTCTCTTTCGCTGGGAGCCGCAATAGGATTCAGCGCCCTTATGATAAAGCAGGAACTGCTCCTGATAGTGGCCGGCGGGATATTCTTCGTCGAAACCCTTTCAGTGATAATCCAGGTGATCTCGTTTCGCTCTACCGGCAAAAGGGTTTTCAGGATGACGCCCCTTCATCACCATTTCGAGCTTGCCGGATGGGCAGAATCAAAGGTGGTGGTGCGTTTCTGGATAATATGCGTGGTCCTCTCTATTGTTGCTCTGTCAAGCCTGAAGATAAGGTGATCATATGGAACTAGGAGAAAACAGATTCTTGGTCGTCGGTCTCGGGGTAACGGGAGTTGAGACCTCGAAATTTCTCCACTCCAAGGGAGCCCCGGTAAAGGCAACCGACTCGAGAGAGGCTCGGGAACTCGGACCCGCGGTGGAAGAACTTGCGGCAGGGGGCATGGAAATCCGGTGCGGCACTCACGCGCCCGAACTTTTCGAATGGGCCGACACGGTGGTGCTGAGCCCCGGGGTAAGGTTTGATCTTCCCGAGATCAGGGACGCCCTGGGAGCCGGAAAAACGGTAATAAGCGAAATCGAGCTTGCGTGGAATTTCATATCAAAGCCTGTAATAGGAATAACGGGAACAAACGGAAAAACAACGACCACGTCCCTTCTCTCGGAAATCCTCGGACGAAGCGGCTTGAGAGTTTTCACGGGAGGAAACATAGGAACGCCCCTTATATCGGTAGCCGGAAAGGACGATGAGTACGACTTTCTGCTGCTTGAACTCAGCAGTTTCCAGCTCCAGGGGATAAGGAATTTCACTCCGCACATCGCAGTGATACTCAACATATCGCCAAACCACCTGGATCACCACTCCAGCATGGAAGAGTACGAGGCGGCAAAGCTCAGGCTTTTCGCAAACCAGACCGAAGATGACTGGGCCGTGTTCAACGCGGAAGACCCCGCGGTGCTTAAAGGCTCGGGTGAGTTCATGGCGAAAAAAGTGTCTTTCGGAACCCGGGAGGAGAAGACCGACGTTTACTGCAGGGAAGATGAAATAGTGTTCGGAGAACTGTCCTTCTGCCTTCGGGACACGGCACTTGTTGGAGAACACAACAAGGAGAACATAATGGCCGCGGTGGCGGTGGCGGGCATACTGGGCTGCGAGCAGGATTCCGTGCAGAAAGGCATAGATGAATTCCGCCCGCTTCCCCACAGGATGGAATTCGTACTGACGGCAAAGGGAGTGAATGTGTATAACGACTCGAAATCCACAACCCCCTTCGCCACCTTGAGAGCAATTGAGAGCCTGCCCTCCCCGATCATACTGGTCGCCGGGGGGAAGGACAAGGGAGTTGACTACAACTGTCTGAAGGATGCCGTTGCAAGCAAGGTGAAAGCCCTGGTCTTCATGGGGGAAACAAAGGAAAAGATGCGCGCCCAACTGGGCGGCCTGGCGCAGACAACATGCGCGGAGTCTCTCGAAGAAGCGGCGCAAAGCGCTTTTGAACTGTCGGAAGCCGGAGACACGCTTCTGTTTTCCCCCGGATGCTCAAGCTTTGACATGTTTCGCTCATACGAGGAAAGGGGAAACCTGTTTAAGGAGATCGTGAGAGATGTTTGATTTCAAAAACAGGGATTTCGACATACTGCTTCTCGGGCTCGTGCTGATAGTGGCGGGAATCGGTGTGGTGGCCGTATACAACTCAAGCTCGATATATTCGCTTGAGACCTATCACAACTCAATGCGTTTTCTCAAATTCCACGTCATATATCTCCTGGTGGGAATAGCGGCCATGGTGACATTGATGCACGTGAAGCCGTCTTTTGTAAGAAAACTGGTCTACCCAGGCTACCTGCTCGGACTCGCCCTGCTCGTGCTCGTGCTTGTTCCCGAGATAGGAAAGGAGGTCGGCGGGGGACGAAGGTGGCTTTCGGTCGGGGGATTTTCGTTCCAGCCGTCTGAGTTCTGCAAATATATGCTGGTCATCTACATGGCACATTTCCTGTTCAAGAAGGAAGGCAAGATGGACAGCTTCTGGATCGGCCTTTTCTCTCCCCTGCTCGCCGGCGGCGCCTACGTGGGGCTTATTCTCGCCGGGCCGGACCTCGGAACCTCTTTTGTGGTTCTGGCAATTCTTTTCATAATGCTCTTTGTTGGAGGAACTAAAATCAGATACCTCCTCAGCATCGGGATCGGGGCCGTGGCTCTGCTCACGCTGGCCATCCTTAATGAGGGTTACAGGATGGAGAGGATAATGTCGTTTCTTGACCCGTGGAAAGACCCTCTCGGCTCGGGATATCAGGCCGTTCAGTCGTTCATGGCTTTCGGTCTCGGCGGAATATACGGAAGCGGGCTTGGAAACAGTTCCCAGAAACTGCTTTTCCTTCCCCAGGCCCACACCGACTTCATCTTCTCGATAATAGGCGAGGAATTCGGATTCATAGGAGTAATGACGTTAATCACGCTTTTTCTCATGATTTTGCTGAGATGCGTGAGGATATCAATGCGGGCAGAAGACCCTTTCTCAAAATACATGGTATTCGGTTTCACGGCGCTGATAACGCTTCAGGCGGCACTTAACATGGGAGTGGCAGTCGGTCTTTTTCCGACCACGGGACTGACGCTGCCTCTTGTAAGCTACGGAGGAAGTTCTCTTGTATCGACACTTGCGGCGTTCGGAATCATACTGAGCGTCTCTAGGTTCAGCACTAAGGAAAGATGAGGGTGATAATAGCCGGAGGAGGAACAGGTGGACATGTTTTCCCCGCGATATCAATCGCGGAAGAGATACTTCGGAGAAACGGCGGAAACGAGGTTCTGTTCGTGGGAACCGATCAGGGAATCGAAAAAAAGATTCTTCCCGAGATGGGATACAGAGTCGAATTCATAAATTCAAGAGGGATTGTGGGAAAAAGCTTTTTCCAGAAGGTGGCGGCGGTGATATCGATACTCGGAGCGATGCTGAGTTCACTCAGAATACTTAGGGATTTCAGGCCTGACGCAGTGATAGGAGTCGGCGGATATGCATCCGGACCTACCCTGCTGTGCGCATCCATGAGTTCCATACCGACCGCCATCTGCGAACAGAATTGCGTTCCCGGGCTTGCCAACAGAATCCTCTCAAGATTCGTCGGGAAGATATTCATAACTTTCGAAGAAAGCAAAGAGCATCTTCCGGCGGAAAAAACGCTGCTCACCGGAAACCCCATAAGACACGATCTTGCACGCGGCGCCGCGGAGAAAAAACCCCGGCAGAACGCCCCGCGAAACGTATTCGTGCTCGGAGGAAGCCAGGGAGCGCGGAAACTGAACGAAATCGTTCCCCTGTCCCTAGGAAAGCTGGCTGAACGGGTAAACGTAACCCACCAGACCGGGGAAGCCCAGGCGGAAAGCGTAAGGGAAACCTACCGCCAGCTCGGCATTTCGGCCGAAGTATTCGGATTTACAGACGACATGTCCCGGGTTTACGAGAAAACGGATCTTGTGATCTGCAGGGCGGGCTCGGGAACCCTGTCTGAGATAACAGCATTCGGCATACCGTCAATACTGGTTCCCCTTCCCTCGTCCACGCACGACCATCAACTGAAAAACGCCAAGGTCCTCGAGTCGAGCGCGGCGGCGGTGGTTATAGAGGAAAAAGAGCTTTCGGTCGAAGGTCTCTGCGCGGTTATGGAGAAAACCCTTGAGCAATCCACCCTGGGGAGGATGGCGGAGAACTCAAAGAAACTGGCGCGGCCCCAGGCCGCCCGGGAGATAGCAAACGAAATCGAGCGGATAATCGGGTAAGTCAATGTACGGGAAAATAAAAAAAGCCCATTTCATCGGCATAGGCGGCATAGGAATGAGCGGCATAGCGGAAGTGCTGATCAACATGGGCGTTGAGGTAACCGGCTCTGACCTGGCGGAGACCCAGACGACCCGCCGGCTGGCTTCCCTGGGAGCCGTCGTTCACACGGGCCACAGCTCAGAGAACATAAAAGGAAGCGAGGTAGTCGTGTACTCATCGGCAATCGGAGAGGACAATCCGGAGATGATAGCGGCAGCCGCGGCGAGGGTTCCCCTGATACCCAGGGCGGAGATGCTCGCGGAACTGATGAGGCTCAGGTTCGGCATCGCCGTTGCCGGAAGCCACGGAAAAACCACCACATCCTCCATGATAGCTTCGGTGCTTTCCCACTGCGGCGCGGACCCTACCATAGTAGTCGGAGGAAAACTGCGGACCATAGACTCAAACGCTCATCTGGGAACCGGCCGCTTCATGGTAGTGGAAGCCGACGAGAGCGACGGATCATTCGAAAAACTCTCCCCGGTCGTCACCGTGCTTACCAATATCGACAATGAGCACCTTGATTACTACGGAAACATGGAAGCCCTTGAAACTGCCTTTTCTAACTTCCTGCACAAGATCCCCTTCTACGGACTCGCCATAACGTGCGCCGACTGTCCGAGGACCGCGGAGATAAGCAGGAAATTCAACAAAAAAATACTGACTTACGGAATCGCCGCCCCGGCGGACCTCATGGCGGAGAACATACGCTTTTCCCAACTGCGGACATCGTTTGAAGTAACCTACGGAGGCTACCTGCTCGGAGATGTGGAACTGAGCACCCTGGGCACCCACAATGCCCTCAATTCCCTAGCCGCGATAGCCGTGGGAATGGAGTTCGGTTTCAGTTTCGAGAAGATAAAAAAAGGCCTCGCCGTTTTTGAGGGCACGGAGAGAAGACTGCAGTTGAAAAGCAAGAGGAAAGGTGTAAAAATAGTGGATGATTACGGGCATCACCCGAGCGAGCTGGAAGTCACTATAGAAGCTCTTAAAACGGCGTTTTCCCAAGAACCGATCCTGCTCTTCCAGCCCCACAGATTTTCTAGGACAAAGCTTCTTTACGACGATTTTGTCAGGGTTTTAGGAAAGGTAAAACACCTATACGTTCTTGATATATATCCCGCCGGGGAAAAACCGGTAAAGGGAATAACTTCAGAAAAACTGGTCGAAGACATAAAGAATGCGGGCAACAAAAACGCGCATTACGTGGATGACCCGGACACTTTTGTGGACCGCATGGCAAACGAGCTTAAAAAGGGAGACATCCTGCTTACCTCGGGCGCAGGAAATGTCTGGAAATACGGGGACAGGATCGCAGAGCGGATCGGATGAGCAACGCAATTCAAAACAGGGATCTCGAGATACTGGATAACTACCCGATGAGGAAGTACCTGTACATAAAAGTCGGGGGAGAGGCAAAGCGCCTCGTGTATCCGCAGAACATGGAGAGTTTCCTCAAACTGCTCAGGCGCTGCCACGAGTCCGGGGAAAAAGTCACCGTGCTCGGAGCCGGCTCCAACACCATAATAACCGAGCAGGGAATCGACGGGATCGTGATAAGCACGAGGAAGCTGAAGGAAGTGCGCATAGACGGCACCCGGGTTGAAGCCGAATGCGGAGCGATGCTCTCATCCATAATGAACAGGTCTATCCGCCTCGGACTCACCGGGTTTGAGTTCGCCGCAGGCATACCGGGAACTGTGGGGGGAAGCATATACATGAACGCCGGTGCGAACGGAGGAGAAATAAAGGACGCGGTGAAAAAAGTTTACATATGGCACGGAGGGGAGGAAAAGGAGCTGTTAAGAGAAGAAATCAACTTCGAGTACAGGAAAAGCAACCTGCCCACGGGCGCCATAGTCACGAGAGCCACGTTCGAACTGCGAAAAGGAGACAGGAAGAAAAGCGAGGAGAACGTGAGACAGTACCTCGCGTACAGAAACAGGACCCAGCCCGTGAAAATGGCCAATACGGGTTCGGTTTTCAAAAATCCGCCCACGGTGAGCGCGGGAGAGCTGCTTGAGGGACTCGGATTCAAGGGGCTCTGCGTGGGCGGGGCCAAGTTCTCGGAAATCCACGCGAATTTCATCGTGAATTTCAACAGGGCAAAAGCCGACGATATCATCACGCTCATTGAAAAGGCGAGGGAAACCGCCCTGGAAAAACGGAACATAACGCTTGAACCCGAAGTCGAAATAATGGGCAGGGAGGCGGGAACCGCATGAGAATGCTGACAAAAGGAATATCAGCGGTTTTCATCCTCTCGGTCTGCGGTATCGCCCTTTTCGCGGTCGAACCGTCAAAGCATCTCACCGTAAAGGAGGTTGTCATCACCGGAAACAACAAGATAAGTCCTTCCGAAATCGTAAAACGGTCGGGGATAAGGGCCAGGTCGACATCCATGCTGTTTTCCGCTTCCAAAGCGGAGCAGAAAATCCTTGAGAACCCATGGGTGAGCGACGCACGGGTGAAGAAATTTCTTCACGGAAAGATAAAAATTGAGATTTCCGAAAACGACCCCTTCTGCATAGTGGCCCGGGAGGGAACAGAACCTCAGTACATAGATCAACAAGGAAAGATGCTGGGTGTCGCCAAGCCGTCGCGGGGTCTTGATTTCCCGGTAATCTCAAGCAGGGAGGAAATCAGCCCGGATCTCATGCTCCAGGCAATCGAGATTCTTAACCTCTCCAAGTCCAGTTCAGTTCTGGACTGGTCGGAAATCTCCGAGATAGTGGTAGAGGAGACCTTCGGGATCAAGCTCCTGACCCTTGACCGCAGATTCGTAATCTTCGGAAAAAACAACATGAAAAACAAGTGGCACAAGGTTGAGAGGATAATAGTTCATTCCCGCAAGAAAAACCTGGTGGAAAAAGATATAGACATAAGTTCTGGCGAAGTAGGCGTAATAGGCTACGACTCCTGACATCACGAAATGGCACAGAGAAGAAACAATTCGCTACCGATAGTTGGTCTCGACATAGGAACGACGAAAGTCTCCGTAGTGGTTGGAGAATTCGACCTAAACGGCGAGGTCGAGATAATCGGCGTCGGCAACCATCCTTCCCACGGACTTAAAAGAGGAGTGGTGGTCAACATAGAAAAAACCGTGGATTCCATACAGAACGCGGCCGAGAAGGCCGAACGCATGTCCGGGCACGTGATAAAGGAGGTCATAGTGGGAATAGCCGGCGGACATATAAAGGGAATGAACGGGCACGGAATGGTTACCCTGCGGGACAAAGAGGTAACTTCCAAGGATATTGAGAGAGTAATAGAATCGGCAAACGCCCTGCTGATTCCGGCGGAGAGGGAGATTATTCACGCCATCCCGCAGGACTACACGGTTGACAGGGAAAGCGGCATAAAGGACCCGGTCGGAATCCACGGCCTAAAGCTCGAGGCGGATGTCCACATAGTCACGGGGGACGTGACCGCGGCCCGGAACATCATAAAATGCATCGAGATGTCGGGGATGCTTTCTGTTGACATGGTGCTTGAGCAGATAGCCTCAAGCGAAGCGGTCCTTACGGAGGACGAGAGAGAAATCGGGGTGGCAATGATAGACTTCGGGGGAGGCACTTGCGATATAGCAGTGTTTATGAACGGAAGCACTAAGTATACGGAAAGCATTACCCTTGGAGGTGATCACCTCGACAGGGATATCGCGTTTGGACTCTCGGTGCCGCTTCCCGAAGCGAGAAAACTCAAGGAAAATCACGGCACGGCCATGGCAAAACCTAACGAAATGCCGAGCGACAAGAGAATAGAGGTGAAAAGCGCCTCCGGACACGTGCCCAAGCATGTTCTGAAAAGGGATCTCACGACGATAATCCAGATGAGAATGGAGGAGATATTCACGCTGATAAAAAAAGAATTCCTGAAGAAGGGGTTCACCGGAATGCTGCCGGCAGGAGTGGTGCTCACGGGCGGAAGCAGCAAGATGCGCGAGATGACAACTCTTGCCGAACAGGTGCTCGACATGCCGGTTCGCATAGGAATACCCCGGGATGTAAACGGTCTTACGGAAATTATTACCGACCCCATCTACTCAACCGGAGTGGGGCTGGTTAAATACGCAAGTTTGAATGAACAACCCGGCGTTCCGGCGGGGGTTCTGAGACAGAAGAATGTTTTTACGAGAATGAAAGGATGGTTTAACGAATTTTTTTAAAGGAGAAATCCAACTGGAGGGTAAACATATGGCAAGTTTTAAGATTGAGCATGTTGAGCATGCTGAAGAAGTGTTCAACAGAGCGAGAATCAAGGTTGTAGGAACTGGTGGAGCGGGTGGGAACGCCGTTAACACCATGGTAACCAAGGGACTTAAAGAGGTGGAGTTCGTCGCCTTAAACACGGATTTCCAGGATCTCAGCAAATCTCTGGCACCGACGAAAGTCCAGATAGGAGAAGGGATATCAAGGGGTCTCGGTTCCGGGGGAAATCCCCAGCTCGCCAAGGAGGCCGCCCTGGAGGACCGCGACAAGATAGGCGATGCTCTCGAAGGAGCTGACATGGTCTTTATAACCACGGGAATGGGAGGAGGAACCGGCACGGGCGCCTCTCCCATAATTGCCCAGGCGTGCAAGGAGAGGGATATTCTCACCGTGGCGATAGTCACAAAACCCTTCGAATTCGAGGGAGTTGCAAGAAGGGAAAACGCCAATTACGGAATCGAGGAGCTTGATAAGCACGTCGACACGCTGATTGTGATTCCCAACGACAAGCTTGCGGCCATACATAAGGTCAGCATCCTTGACGCTTTTCGCCAGGCGGATGAAGTTCTTTACCAAGCGGTAAAGGGAATTTCCGACATCGTTACGGGAACCGGGTACATAAACGTCGACTTTGCCGACGTGAAAAGCATTATGGCAAACCACGGAGGCAAGGCCCTTATGAGCTCCGGATTCGCGCAAGGTCCGAACCGGGCGACTCAGGCGGCCCAGATGGCCATAACAAGTCCTCTTCTTGAGGACGTGTCCATCGCCGGGGCCAAGGGAATACTGATGAACGTAACGGCTTCGGAAGACTTCGGAATTGAAGAGCTCGACGAAGCGTGCAAGCATGTGAGGGAAAGAGCAAACGGCGATATCGACCTGATTTTCGGTCTGGTCTTCGATGAGAAAGCCAAGGATTTCGTAAGAATCACGGTGGTCGCGACCGGAATAGAAAATTACATCGATAAAAGGGCTACCGATATAATTTCGGAGCAGCCGTACACCCCCGAAGAGATAGAGGAAGACCTCGATATACCGACTTTCGTCAGAAGAAGGGAAACTACTATCGCCGCCCGCTGAGAATCCGCGGCGCGGTGTCAGACAACCTCGGATCTGCCTTCCTTAAGGAAAGGCAGGTCCACCCTCGGGGTATCGATCCAGAGTCCTTCAATGTCGTAGAATTCCCGAACCGGCCGGTGGAACACGTGAAGAACCACGTCCACGAGATCAAGCAGTACCCATCTGCCCTCTGAGACACCTTCGGTTCCGAATACCTTTACCCCGTGTTTTTTAAGTTCCCGCTCGACGCTCTCCACTATGGTCCGCACTCCCCTGTCGGAGTTCGCGCTGCACACAACGAAGTAATCTGCCACGTCGCTTTTTTCCCTGATCTCCAGAACCACCGGGTCATCCGCTTTCTTCTCCCAGGCGGCGCGGGCGACAAACAAGGCTTTTTCCCTGGATTCTATGGTTTTTCCTCCAGCTGGTAAAGGCCGTTTTCCGCTATGTACCCCTCCACTTCACGCGCAACCAGATATCCAAGGGAATTGCCCCGCCGCGCGAGTTCCCTTATCTCCGTGGAAGAAACCTTTATACCGGCTATATCTACTAAAAACAGTTCGTTTGAGCTTGTGTGAGCAAAAACATCCATACCCTTGTCGCTATAAGAATATCGAAAGTCATTTTCCAGGGCAAGCGGAACCGGACTTGGGGAATCGGGAAATTCGTAACCTGGGCGCCGGAGAACAACGAAACTTGAGTAGTTAAAAAGCTCCGCAAAATCCTTCCACGTGTCTATTTCGGCGAAAAGCTCGGAGCCCATTATGAAATAATACTCGTTCTGGGGACTGGTTTTGTTAAGCGACCTAAGGGTGTCGATAGTGTAGGACGGGGGCTCCCTGCGGAGTTCCATGTCGGAAACCTTGAAGCGGGGATTACGTTTTACCGAGAGGTTAAGCATATTGAGCCTGTGGGAGAAGTGGGATATGGCTTCTGAGCTTTTATGAGGAGAGACAAGAGTCGGAATGAAAACCACCTCGTCAAGCCCCAGTTTTTCACTTATCTCCTCAGCGGCCCTCAGGTGACCCGCATGTACGGGATCGAACGAGCCGCCCATCAGACCTGTTTTCATATGTAGCCCTCTATCATTATTTCATCGCCGAACCTTCTGATCCTCATATTTTTGATGTTGATCGCCTCCCCGATTGATTCCTTGCCAAGATTCCCGATCATGCTCACCCCGTCGCCGCCGATAATCTTTGGCGAGTAAAAGAAAACCACCTTGTCAACCAGACCCTCGCGCAGAAAATGGCCCCCAACCGTGCTCCCTCCCTCAACCAGAACGCCGCACATTCCCATGGCTCCAAGCTCCCTGAGAAGATCCTTTGCAGACACGCGACCCTCCGAATCGGATTTTAACCTCAGGATCTTGGCGCCGAGTTCGCGAAGCCTCTTTTCCTTAGTCTTCCCCGGCCCCTTCGCAGTGGCTATTATCGAGCGGGGATGGGTGCTGAAGATCCTCGCTTCAGGAGAAATACGAAGCTTTGAATCCATAATCACCGGAACCGGCTGGCGCACGTTCCCCCCGACGAGTCGGACGTCAAGTCCCGGGTCATCGGCGAGCACCGTGTTTATTCCGACAATTACGGCATCCGCTTTCTTTCTCAGACGATGGGCCATTTTTCTCTGCCTCTCGCTTCCTATCCACTTGGAATCACCCGTTGCGGAAGCTATCTTGCCGTCAATTGTCGAGGCCGATTTTAGGATTACGAAGGGAAGCCCTGAAACAACGTGCTTGTTGAAAAACTCGTTTAGTTCCCCGCATTCCTTCTCAAGCACCCCTGTTCTTACCGATATTCCGTTTTCGCGAAGCTTGGCTACCCCCTTTCCGCTTACTTTCGGGTTAGGGTCAAGGGCTCCCACGACGACATCGGATATTCCCGAGGCCACTATAGCGTCGGTGCACGGAGGAGTAAGCTTTTCGGTATGGCAGCAGGGTTCAAGCGTCACGTAAAGCGTGGCGCCTTTGAGGGAAATTCTTTTTTTCGCGGCATCTAAGAACGCTTCTATCTCCGCATGCGGGGAACCGGCTTTTTTATGGTAGCCGCGGCCCACAATCCGTCCTCCAAGCACGCAGACGGCGCCGACCATGGGATTGGGGCTCGTGCACCCTTCTCCCCTGAGGGCAAGCCTCAGGGCTTTTTTCATAAATTCAGTGTCATCTTTAGCAGGCATCAAAAAACCTAGTGCAGGGACTCCTTGTCCGATGTGAAAAGGGCCTTGGTGAACTGTTCGGCGTCAAATTCGCGCAGATCCCCAAGACCTTCTCCAACGCCTATGTACTTCACCGGAAGACCGAGCTGTTCCGCTATCGCCACTATTATCCCTCCTTTGGCGGTTCCGTCGAGCTTGGTAAGCACTATACCGGTTATTCCGATGGCCTCACCGAAAACCCTCGCCTGCTCCACGGCGTTCTGCCCGGTAGTGGCGTCAACCACAAGGAGAGTTTCGTGCGGGGCCCCTTCAAGTTCCCGGGCAATCACTCTTCTCAGCTTCTTGAGTTCATCCATAAGTCCCGTCTTTGTGTGAACCCTACCGGCGGTATCTACTATAAGCAGGTCGATACCTCTTGAAACCGACGCCTTTACCGCGTCGTAGGCTACGGCGGAAGGGTCCGCCCCGGTCTGACCGCGAAGAAAATCGCTTCCCACGCGTTCCGCCCACACCCCGAGCTGTTCAACCGCGGCCGCCCTGAATGTGTCGGCGGCGGCAACCATTACCTTTTTTCCGTCCTGCGTGAACCTGTTGGCGATTTTCCCTATGGAAGTAGTCTTTCCGACGCCGTTGACTCCGGCCACCATGAAAACCGCCGGCTTGGCGGAGAGTTCGGCCACCGGGCTCTCTACTCCCCTCAGGATATCAAGAATCTCCTTTTCAAGAAGGGTCTTTATTTTCTCCATGTCTCCGCTATCCCCCGCCGCGACAGCGGAGGAAACCTTCTCCCTCAGTTTCGCGGTGGTCGAAACCCCCATATCCGACATTATGAGTACCTCCTCGAATTCATCCCAGGCCGCGTCATCAACCCGGCCGGATGAGAAAACACTCTCAAGATTCTGCAGAATGCCCCTGCGGGTTTTGGAGAGCCCCAGGCTAAGCCTCGAGAAGAAATCCTGCTCCGGCTCCTCTTCCGTTTCTTCCGCGACAACTTCGGGCTCCGGTTCCGGCGCGGCTGCATCTTCTTCGGGTTCCTCTTCTGTTTCCAGCTCTTCAGGCTCAGGTTCCACTTCTTCGACGGGAACCGGTTCTTCGGGGACCTCAGTCGGCTCAGCCGCGGGGACCGGATCCGGGGGCGGCGCAACGGTCTCCTTCTCTTCCGCCGCTACGGGTTCGGGCACAGCGAACTGCGGTTCAGGCGCGGGTTCAACGGCTTCCACAGGGGGAACATCCGGTGAGGGGGATTCCGGGGTCTGATCCACTTCTTCGGGTTCAGCGGAAACGGCCTCGGGCTGCTCCTCCGTTGTAACTTCCGGCGGAAGCTCTTTTTTTCTGGAGAGAAAATAAACCGCCGCGAAAACGGCGACTACCACCGCGATCGGGATGGCAATCTCCGGGTCGATATGGATCCCAAGTCCCGAGAAAAGTTCAGTGATCTCTTTCATGCGGCCTGCCTGGTTGAAAACAGTTTTTTGCCGATAAAAAACGGTCCCAAGCTTTCAAGATATCTTGAAGTCTGCTGCGTTTTTCTCATCCTCTCCACCAATGCGGAGAGCGGATAGAGTTCCTTGCCCAGAATTCCTATCACGAAATCATTGTCGTTTTTATCAAGGCCGTGGCTCGCAAGACGTATGTCCTTTGCGTATCCCGCGTCCCCGAACTGAAACCCTACTTTGCCGTGTTCCGCCAGAACAGCCCTCTGCTCCTCGGGCGCAAGGGTCTCAAAAGCCTTAGCTCTTCTGAGCGGGTACCAGATGCCCCACTCAAGTTCCGGATCAAAAATCTTCTGCATCGGACCCGAGATCAGGGTTCTCTCCAGGTCCTTTTCATAACCGAGCGAGTAAGTCCTTCCGAGCATCGTGTGCTCAGGCTTCGGCTTAAGTACGGCAAAAGAAGAGTCGGAGAGAAATTGCCTGAGTCCCGTAACGAAAAATTCGGGGTCCTCGCTCATGGTCAAAAGACCCGCGCCTTTGTAATCATTTATGTCCGAATAAAGCACTGCCGTTAAAGAAGAGTTCTCAAGATCGCGGACCAAAAGGGATTCAAGCGCCGGGTCAATACCCCCGAAACCCAAGAACTGCACGAAAAGTCTCCTGTCAAGAGACTTGCCGCCGCTGCCTTTTTCGCTCAGGTCAAGCATTCTGTCCGCAGGTTTGTTCATATTCCGTCACCAGAACTAGGGGTTAAGTATCTACGATTTGAGGGTCTAACTCAATTCTCGGCACTGAAAACTCCGCCATGCAGTTTTCGATCTTATTTGGCAAAATTGAGTCGGGTCTAAAGCTCTTCGGGACGTTTCGGCGCGAAAAACTCTAATTAAAGCACCCTTATTAATGTAATATAATATTATAAAGAGGCGACAGGCAGGTAGTCATGGTTAATAAGCCCAGTTTTTCAGACTTAGCATACAGAAGCAAAAAGAAGTTAACCCGTAAGCAGCGGTTTCTTGAAAAAATGGATGAAGTGCTGCCTTGGGAACTCCTGCTTGAACCCATACTCAAGGAATATCCGAAGTCACGCAAGGGGCGCCGCCCCATTCCCGCCAGGGTCATGCTGCGTATTTACCTGATGCAGCAGTGGTACGGATTGTCGGATCCGGCAATGGAGGAAAATCTTTACGACATTGAGTCCATGCGCCGTTTTGCCGGAGTGTCCATGCAGAGAATCCCGGATGAAACCACTCTCTGCAAATTCAGGGGCTTTCTGGCTAAGCACAAGATATCCGAAGAGTTGCTCCGTATTACCAAGCAACATTTATCGGCACACGGCTTAAGGATAAGCAGGGGCAGGGTTGTCGATCCAAGAGTGCAGCAGATCAGACGGAAGCACAGCAAAGACAACCGCCCGCAAAAATAGGAAGCGGCCAAAAAAAACACCGATTCGGGATGTGTCCTGACTACGAAACTCTGCTGGGAAATAAAACCGGAAGGCAAAAAGATTTCAGGCCGAGACCGGCCCTCTATACAGAACTACTGGTGCATCATGTTCAGGAATTCCGCATTGCTTTTCGTTCCGCGAAGCTTGTCAAGCAGGAATTCCATTGATTCGGTAGTGTTCATCGGATTTAGAATTTTCCGAAGAAGCCATATGCGGTTAAGCTCGGACTCCGGGATAAGAAGCTCTTCTTTCCTAGTTCCCGATCTCTGAAGATCTATGGCCGGAAACACTCTTCTCTCCGCAAGGCGGCGGTCAAGGTACACTTCCATGTTGCCCGTTCCCTTGAACTCATCGAAGATTACTTCGTCCATGCGGCTCCCGGTATCTATAAGGGCGGTAGCTATTATGGTAAGGCTCCCTCCCTCCTCGGTGTTTCTCGCGGCTCCGAAAAATCTTTTGGGTCTCTGAAGGGCGTTTGCCTCTATTCCCCCGGAGAGCACTTTCCCGCTCGCGGGAGTCACGGTGTTGCTCGCTCTTGCAAGCCTGGTAAGGCTGTCGAGCAGGATAACCACGTCCTTTCCGTGCTCAACATACCTTCTAGCCTTCTCGATCACCATGTCGGCGACCTGTATGTGTCTTTGCGCCGGCTCGTCGAAAGTCGAACTCACGACTTCCCCCTTGACCGACCTCTGCATGTCGGTGACCTCCTCCGGGCGCTCATCTATGAGCAGAACGAAAAGCTCGATTTCGGGGTGATTCGCGGTTATCGCATTGGCTATCCTCTGGATTATTATGGTCTTACCCGTGCGGGGAGGAGCCACTATCACGGCTCTCTGCCCCTTCCCCACTGGCACGAAGAGATTCATCACCCTCGAGCAGAACTCGTCTTTTTCATATTCAAGATCTATTTTCTCTTCCGGGTGAAGGGGAATGAGTCCCTCAAAAGGCGTCCTCTGCCTGCATATCTCGGGAGAATCGTAGTTTGCCTCCTCTATTTTGAGAAGGGCCAGATTCTTCTCCCCTTCTCTAGGGAGCCTCACAAGGCCTTTTATGGTGTCCCCGGTTTTCAGGCTGAAAGATCTTATCTGGGACTTCGAAACGTATATGTCGTCCGGGCTAGGCAGATAGCTGTATTTGGGAGACCTCAGGAAACCATAACCTTCGGCCAGAATTTCAAGCACCCCTTCGGCTATTATGGAACCATGGCTTTCACTCTGTGCCTTGAGCAAGGAATAGATAAGGTCCTGTTTTGCCATTCTGGCGGTATCTTCAATACCGGCCTGCCTGCTAAGTTTTATCAGGTCCGAGGGCTTTTTAGCCCTGAGATCGTTCAGGTAAAGCAGCTTGCCGTTTCCGTTTTTCTGCTCCCCTTTCTTCTGGACAGCGTCGGCAGCTTCCGCTTTAGAGACTTTTGCCATACGGTAAAACTCCTTGAATTAAAAGGTATTGTTAAATTTTTTGGTTCAAAAAATAATCGAAATCTTTTGAAGTGTCAGGAATGCGACAATCTCGCGCGTTAAGAGTTCAAAGTGAAAAATCAGTACAACCAATACAATTAATAGTATTGCCGCGTAAAGAGCTTGTCAACATCTAAAATCGAACTTGCCAAGAGAAAAGCCTGCTCCGCAGAAAACCCACACCACCTTTCCATGAGAACCCCGCTTCCGCCTGACAAGCGTATTTAACACCTAGAACCCTGCGGTTGGAACTGCCTTTAGTAAATACACGAATGAAAAAAAATGTCAAGAGGTTTCGGTCTCAGCGGCGCTTCCCGCCCGCAGCGGGGAGTTTTCGAAGCGCTGTGGCAATTTTAGGGAATTTTCGGTTATACTTTATGCGAAAATACACGGAAACAGAGAAACAACGGGGGTGAGCTAAGATGGCAGGCCATTCCAAATGGGCAAACATAAAACACAGAAAAGCCGCGGTTGACGCCAAGAGGGGAAAGATATTCACCAAGCTCATAAGGGAGCTTACGGTCGCCGCTAAGGAAGGAGGAAGCGATACGGAATCCAATCCGCGTCTCCGCACCGCCGTAGCGAGCGCTAAAGGCGCCAACATGCCCAACGACACGATCGACAGGGCCATAAAACGGGGCACGGGAGACATCGAGGGAGTAGTCTACAACGAGATATTTTACGAAGGATACGGACCCGGCGGAAGCGCCGTATACGTAAAAACCCTTACTGACAACAGAAACAGGACCGTCTCTGAAATAAGGAGAATATTCACCAAACACGGCGGGGGGCTCGGGGAGAACGGCTGCGTTGCGTGGATGTTCGATCTTAAGGGAAGAATCGCGTTTGCGGGAGACTCGGTCGATGAGGATGCGCTTTTCGACCTGGTTATAGACGCGGGAGCCGACGACGTGCGTACCGAGGACAGCGAGATAGTGGTGATAACACCGACGGACAGCTATGAAGTCGTAAAGAGGGCGGTCTCCGACGCCGGAATACAGTACGAGTCGGCCGAAGTCACCATGATACCGCAGACAAACGTTAGAATCGAAGGACGTGAGGCCGAGCACATGATAAGGCTGATGGAAGCGCTTGAAGACAGCGACGACGTTCAGAACGTGTACGCCAACTTCGATATAGACGAGCAGTTACTCGAGGCAATTGGATAACAACTCCGACACCAGGGTCATGGGAATCGACCCCGGATCAAGATCCTGCGGCTACGGAATCGTTGACGGCGCGGGAAACCGGTTAAGCTACGTGACCAGTGGAACAATCACTCCTGCACCCGGAAATTCCGCTTCCGAAAGACTGAACGACATCTACGTCGGGATTCTGAGGGTAATTGACGATTACTCTCCCTCGGTCGTATCGGTCGAGGAAATGTTTTTCGCCAAAAACGCGAGAAGCGCCATAAAACTCGGCCAGTCAAGGGGGATAGCGATCCTGGCGGCTGCGCAAAGAGGAATTCCCGTAAGCGAGTACGCGCCCACGAGGGTAAAACTCGCCCTGACCGGTAGAGGAAGGGCGGGCAAGGAAGAGATTCAGAAAATGCTTTCCTACATGCTGGGGGTCAGCGAATTTCAAAGCACGGACGAGTCGGACGCGCTCGCGATTGCGATCTGCCACCTAAGTCTTTCAAAATACGGACTGCCGGACGGCACTGTGGGCAGCGCAGGAAGCCGGCGCAGGAAAAAGAGATTCACCGTAAATGATCTATCTGCTTAGAGGCGAAATCGCTTGTAAGGAAATCGGGACCGTCGTCATTGACGTAAACGGGGTCGGTTACGGAGTTACGGTTCCGCTTTCGACTTATTATGATCTCGGAGCCGTGGGGGAGAAAGTCGAACTCAAAATACATACAAGCCAGAGGGAAAACAGCATTGAGCTGTTCGGGTTTCTCACCGAAGCGGAGAGAAAACTCTTTGAAAAACTCATCGGCGTTTCCGGAATAGGACCAAAAGCGGCCACGAACGTGCTTTCAAACATTTCCGTTTCGGAACTCGTAAGATCCGTAATAAACGGGGACCTGGCACAGAAAAAAATCCGTGGGATCGGCGCCAGAACCGCTACCAAGATAGTAAACGAGCTTAAGGACAAGCTTGAAGATCTCGCTGCGGACGAAGAGTCTCCTAGATCAAGCACCATGCTTAACGACACGATTTCCGCCCTGCTTAACCTGGGTTACACTAGGGCCGAGGTGGAAAAGAAAACCCCCGAGATCAAAAAAATCATCGAGATCTCGGGTTCCATAGAGGATGCGCTTCGGGATTCTCTCAAGGTAATCAGAAACTAGATGACACAGGACACGAGAAAGACCGTTTCGCCTGAATACACGGAAACAGACGAGCTTACGGACGTAAATCTTCGTCCCGCTTTTCTTCGGGACTTTATCGGGCAGCCGAGCGTAAAGGAACAGGTCGCCATATTCATCGGCGCCGCCAAGGCAAGAGGCGAGGCCCTCGATCACGTCCTTCTCTCCGGTCCCCCGGGACTTGGAAAAACCACCCTCGCCCACATATTCGCAAACGAATTGGGGGTGGGGCTGCATCTCACCTCGGGGCCGGTTCTCGAAAGAACGGGAGATCTTGCTTCCATGCTTACCAACCTGGGAGAAAAGGACGTGCTTTTCGTTGATGAAATACACAGGATAAACAGGGTCGTCGAGGAATATCTCTATTCCGCTATGGAGGATTTCACCATCGACCTCATGATAGGAGAAGGTCCAACTGCGAGATCAGTGAAAATAAACCTCGAGAGGTTCACGCTCATAGGAGCGACGACCAGAACGGGACTTCTCACCTCTCCGTTCCGCTCCCGCTTCGGAGTCGAACTCAGGCTTGATTACTACAGCGCGGAAGAACTCTCAAGCATAGTGAAAAGATCCTCCGGGATTCTTGGAGTCGAGATAACGGACGAAGGCGCGCGCGAGATGACCTCGAGAGCCAGGGGGACTCCGAGGATAGCCAACAGGCTTCTTAAAAGAGTAAGAGACTATGCGGAGATGAAATCGGACGGGCGTATAACCGAACCCGTGGTTCAGGACGCGCTCTCGATGCTTGAGATCGATTCAATGGGTCTTGACAATCTTGACAGGGCGATACTCACCGCGATAATCGAGAAATTCGGGGGCGGTCCTGTGGGAATAGACACCATCTCGGCCGCGGTGAGCGAAGAGAAAGATACAATAGAGAACGTCTACGAACCCTTCCTTATAAGGGAGGGGCTTGTGGAGAAAACTCCCAGGGGAAGAAAGGCTACGCAGCTTGCATACAGGCACATGGGACTCAGCACGAGCGAGGGTCAGCCAAAACTTCTCTGATCCGCACAACAATCTGAAAACATTCAGTCAAGGGGGATTTCCCTTATGAACTCGTCCCAGTGGTTCCCGGAAATTGAGTCTATTATCTTCCTCGGTTCCTTGTAACCCTTCTCTCCGGGAAACAATTTCCCGTATACCTCGTCCCTCACCTCAAGCCACCTGTCTATCGCCGCGTAGTTTTTGAATTTTACCACGGTCTTGTAGGTCCAAAGCGGCTTTATGGTATGTATCCTCTGTGAATACATCCTGTAATCGTCAACGGTGATACCCATCTTTTTCATCTCCTGCCAGAAAGGAAAAAGACGCGTTCTGTACACCCTGAGAAACTCCTCGCGGTTCTCGGGCGCCACGGTATAGAAGCTCTCTTCCACCACGATTGTGTATCTATCCTCCTCCGCGCGAACCGCCGAGGCAGTCACGAGGAAGATAATCAGGATAAAAACTGCCGGGAAGCAATGTTTTCTTAACACTTTGATTCCTCCATTAAGAACTGTACTGACGGATGTTCTCGAACTTGACTCCGTTTTTCAATTGTACCTGACAGCAGGGTGATGTTTAATTCCCCAAAACGGGTATAATATTATGATTAAGGTTTCCTGTCTGATTTCTATTGGCGGTTATCTTTTCGCTCGGCATTAGGTTATCCGACCGCCTGCCGCCCGCGACATAGCTTGAGGATTTACCGACGGAACCGGAATTTTTGAATTTCGCCTAAGCGCCCCTGATGAATCTGTTCACGGAAGGAACAAACAACATATTAATACTGCTTGTTAGCACCGGGCCTGTGGTCAAGGCCGTGCTTCTGCTTTTAATCTTCATGTCCGTTTTTTCCTGGGCGATTATCTACACAAAATTCCGTCTTCTGAGAAGTTCTTCCAAGAAATCAGCCGCGTTTCTCAACCTTTATCATTCAAACGAAGACATGAGGGCGCTTCTTTCCTTCTCGGAGAAAGTCGGCGGTCCGGTTGCCGAGCTTTTCAGGGCGGGCTACGCGGAAGTGGTGAAAACGGAGAAGAAGAAAAGCCGGGGCGAACCCGACTCTCAGCAGAACGGGGATATTTCTTCTCGCGCCGAATCCGTAGACCTGGTGGAGAGGGCGCTTAACAGGGCGATGACCGCGGAGGCCTCAAAACTCGAGAAGTCTCTGGTTTTTCTCGCAACCACCGGAAGTTCCGCTCCGTTCATAGGATTGTTCGGAACCGTGTGGGGCATCATGAACTCCTTCATAGGACTCGCGGGAAACAAAGGGGTTCCCTCGCTTGAGGTCGTGGCTCCGGGAATCGCGGAGGCGCTTATAGCGACCGCAATAGGTCTTGCGGCCGCCATTCCTGCCACAGTAGCCTATAACTACTTTGTCAGCCAGGTAAGAGCGATGGAAGTGGAAATGGAGAACTTCTGCGCCGGATTTCTCAACACGGCGGAGAGGTATCTAAACAGGTAGCGGGAAATTTCGCCTCATGGCTGCAGGAAAATTCAATACAGGCTCACGCAGGTCGGTCCTCTCCGAGATAAACGTCACTCCCTTTGTTGACGTAATGCTGGTTCTCCTGGTTATTTTCATGGTCACCACTCCCATCCTTTATCAGGGGATCAAGGTAAGTCTCCCGCAAACGGCGTCTTCTAAAATCCCCGTGAAAAACCAGAAAAGAATAACCGTGACCCTGACCGGGTCCGGGAAGATATTTCTCGAAGACACCAGCTATCCGCTCTCCCAAGTCGCCACCGCTCTCGGCAAACTGATGAAAGCGGAGGGAACCACGCCTGAGGACGGGCGGGTTTTCCTCAGAGCCGATAAGTCGGTCAAGTACGAATCCGTTGTAAAGGTTATAGACGAGATCAAAAAAACCGGCGTCCAGAAGCTAAGCCTCGTCACGGAGTCAAAAAACATCAGGGACAAATAAGCGGACATGTAAAAAGATGAAGGGAGGAGAGAATCTATTTCGCAGAGGGCTTTTCATTTCTCTGGGTCTTCATCTGCTCATAGTCTGTCTGCTTGCTCTGGGAGTGGGAGGACACGGGGAAGTTTCCCCAGAGAGTTCAATAGAAGTGTCGCTCTCGACCCACGCTCCGCGCGTCAACAAGAAAAAGTCAGATGTAAAAGCTCCCAGCCGTCCACAAAAGCCGAAAAAAAGCGCAAAGAAGAAAGTCAAAAAAGCTCCCCCGGCACAGGCAAAGTCCCCCGAGAAGAAAAAAGAGCCTTCGCCCAAGCCCGCAGTGAAAAAGCAGCAATCCCCCAAAGCTTCCCAGACGCAAACAAAACCCCCTGAGAAGCAGAAAAAACCGGAAAAACCCCCCAAGGAGACAGCCGCTCAAGAATCCGCGCGGAAAACAGAACCCGAAACACAGAAGGAGTCACCTCCCGCCGAGGAAGGCTCTATGGAACTGGGGAAAAAAGAAGTGATCAGGGATATAAAAAAAGAATCCGTCCTAAAGAGCATCAAGAAAACAGCAGGGACATCGGCCCAGCCGGCTTCCAAAGAGCCCGGCCCCGGAATCATCTCGCTTGTGCTTGACGTTTATTACAGGACAATATCGAAACGGATACAGAGAAACCTGTTCCTGCTCCCTAACATAGACTCAAGCGCCTTTCTCACGGCCCAGGTGAATTTTTACATGAGGGAAAACGGCGAAGTATACGATGTCGGGATAGAGAGAAGCTCCGGAAACGAG
Source organism: Candidatus Dadabacteria bacterium (assembly GCA_022819805.1). Lineage (GTDB taxonomy): Bacteria > Desulfobacterota_D > UBA1144 > Nemesobacterales > Nemesobacteraceae > Nemesobacter. Next base: position 1,454 of record JAJEGO010000016.1, on the reverse strand, counting down.
AAGTTTGATTCTTACTGCATAAAGGCCGTAAACGCTGCTTCGCCGCTTCCCGTTCCGCCAACTGAGTTGAGGGACAGGATAAAATCGGAATTCTTTATTATCTCCTGTGAAACCAAGAAGTGAACGATCATGCGCCTGATACTCGTAAGACACGGAAAAACTGACTGGAACGAAACCGGAAGATGCCAGGGGATAAGCGACGTTCCGCTTAACTCCGCCGGAATTGAGCAGGCCGAGAAACTGGCTTTCTCCCTCAAAGACGAAAAGATCGATCTCATATACTCAAGCAACCTCGTAAGGGCGAAGGTGACCGCTGAGAAAATCGCCGAGTATCACTCTATTGACGTTAATATCAGGGATGATCTTCGGGAGATGAATCAGGGAATTTTCGAAGGTCTTGATTTCTCCTACATACAGGAAAAATATCCCGACGTGCTCGAGCACTGGCGCAAGGACCCCGATACCTTGCAGCTGCCGGGCGGAGAGTCATTAAGGGGCGTTCAGCAAAGGGCCCTTGACGCCATAGCGGACATCAGAAGCCGCTTCGGGTCGCAGAACATAGTGGTCGCAAGCCACAATATGGTTATAGGTACGCTGTTCTGCAGTTTTACCGGAAGCCCGCTTAAAAAATTGCGTGACTACATAGTGGATGAAGCCTCAAAAAGCATCGTTGAAATATACGACGACAGGTTCGTTATAATATCCTTTAACGATATTGATCACCTGTGCTCCTGCGGTGAGTAAATCGGGGCGCTAAGACTCATGAAAGAAGAGATACTGAAAGTGATAAAAGAATCCTTGGATTCGCTTGCGTTTCCCGGAATCCCCACGGGGAACGATGTGGAATTTGAGGTGTCGGTGCCGAAAAAAAAGGAATTCGGCGATTTCTCCACGAACGCGGCGCTCGTCATAGGAAGCATGACAGGCGGGAATCCACGCGAAGTCGCACAACAGATAGTCAAAGCCATAGAGGGGCTCCACTGCGGTTTCATAGAAAGGCTTGATATAGCGGGACCGGGATTCATCAATTTCTTCGTCAATGAAACCCTGCTTGAATCGGGTCTTCGCGAGATTCTCCGTCTCGGCGGGCGCTACGGGGCATCCAGCGAGGGTTCAGGGCAGAAGATAATAGTCGAATTTGTAAGCGCCAATCCCACGGGCTACCTTCACTTCGGTCACGCGCGAAACGCCGTTGTCGGAGATTCGGTGTGCAGGATGCTTTCCTTTTGCGGATACGAGATTACCAGGGAATTCTACATAAATGACGCCGGCAGGCAGATGGACATGCTCGGCGAATCGGTGTACTCGTCTCTTGTGAGCTTATTCGGACTCACAAGAGAACTTCCGGAAGACGGCTACCGCGGCGAGTACATATCCCAACTGGCGAAAGAAATAAAGGAATCGGAAGAATGTCCGCAAGTGCCTGGGGATGAATCAGGAGCAATAGAGCTCTG
>JAJEGO010000028.1 GCA_022819805.1 Candidatus Dadabacteria bacterium | reverse complement strand
AGACAAACCCCTGAAACCGAAACGACTCGATTACCGCTCCGACAACGTAACCGAAAGAGCCAAAACGCCTGAGGCCCAGATCCCCGAAATCGTGCGCCACCGCACCGTCCATCCCGACCCCGAAACCGTTTATAAAACACTTTTCGTCGACAAAGGCCACGTCGGCTTTTCTAGGCCGGCCCGAAAAAACATTGTCCAGGGCCGCTTGCGTATCAAGCGGAATACCGGCGGCCTTCGAGAAATCGTTTCCGCTGCCCTCCGGAATAATTCCGAGAACAGTTTCGGTGCCGAGGACCGAACTTACGATCTCGCTTGACGTACCGTCTCCTCCAAGAGAAATCATGTGGGTAAATCCTTCACTTAGCCCTTCTGCGGCGATTTTCGCGGCATGTCCGGGGAACTGTGTCAATCTTATCTCGTAGATAATTTTTCTTGCTTCAAAAGCACTGCGGACCCGCTCAAGCGTTCCGTCAAGTGCTTTTTTACCCGCCTCGGGATTTCCTATAACAAGGTATTTCATCTTATCTTCTTCAAGCTTCCAGCACCGGTGACATGGAATATATCATACCCAACAACCATACCAATAAGGGTGCCGGCATATCTTGTCATATATCATCATGTGGTATATACTGTCATATACCAATGCAGGAGGTTGCCGTGCACATAGCAAAGATTTTTAAAAACGGCCGTAGCCAAGCTGTCCGTATACCGAAAGATTTCGCCTACGAAGGCGTAACGGAGCTCACTGTGCAGAAGGTTGGCGAAAAGCTGATCCTAGAACCGGTGCGCAAATCCTGGCTAACCCTATATGACGAGATCGAGCCGCTAGGAGCAGATGATGACTTTCTGACTGATCGTCCTGACTTGTTCGCCATTGACGAAAACAGAGTGAAGTTCAAATGAACTACATGCTCGATACGGATACATTCAGCTACATAATGCACCATCACGCTTTGTCAGTCATTAAGACCCTAGACGAGAAGATGCGTGCGGGTCATGTTATCTGCATTTCGGTGATCACTTACCAAGAACTGCGTTTTGGGGCGGAACGGCGCGGTTCCGCAAAATATCACAACTTGATCAACACGATTTGCGACCGGCTCGACTATATAGCCGAATGGAATACGGAATGTGCCGACCGGTTTGCCGTTGTTCAGTCCTCCTTGCTGAAGAAAGGAGCGCCGATTGGCTATACCGACGCTATGATCGCTTCTCACGCCATCTCTCTTGATGCCACACTGGTGACAAACAACTACAAGCACTTCTCAAACGTGGACGGTTTGTCTCTGGATAACTGGGTTACGTCCTGATTTGTCTTTGTCCAACCTGATATATTGCATGAGAGGATAGGAAAGGAGTGAATCTGTACAAATCAGGAAATCATACCCAACAACTTGATTAATAATCGTTTTTCTGGTATTAAAACCTGATTTGTAAAAGGAATTTGGAGGATATTTAATGACAGAAGAAGTCGCAGTTGGCGAAAAACTCAGCATGAAAAGCCTGCTTGAAGCGGGGGTTCATTTCGGACACCAGAAAAGTCACTGGAATCCGAAAATGAAATCTTTCATCTTCGGAGCAAGAAACGGTATTCACATAATTGATCTTCAGCAGACCGTCACCCTTTTTAACAGAGCGTTTAATTACGTGAAGAACACAGTGGCGGACGGAGGAACTGTTTTGCTGGTGGGAACCAAAAAACAGGCCCGGGGAATAATCGAGGAAGAATCGCTCCGGTGCGCCATGCCTTACATAAACACGCGTTGGCTGGGCGGAACCCTGACCAATTTCAATACGATACGCTCGAGAGTTGATTACCTGCTGGAGTTGAAAAGGCTTGAAGAAGACGGGCAGATGGAACTGCTTCCAAAAAAAGAGGCGAAAAACCTCAGAAGAGAGAGAGCGAAGCTCGAGGGACTTCTGGGTGGAATAGTCAACATGAAGCAGGTTCCCGACGCTATTTTTGTCGTAGACACCAAAAAAGAACACATAGCCATAAAAGAGGCGAGAAACCTGTCGATACCGGTCATAGCGATCGTGGATACTAACTGCGACCCCGCAAACGCGGATTATCCGATTCCGAGCAATGACGACGCCATAAGGGCGATAAAGCTGTTCACCTCGAAGATAGCGGACGCCTGCATCGAAGGAACCCACATATACCAGGAGAAACTGGTGAGCGGAGAGGTCGAGCAGGTAAAAGAGGACAGTCTTGAGGGAGTAGTGGTAGAAAGGAAAGTCTTTGTTTTCAAGGAAGCTGAGTCAGATGAAAATGAGGAGGATTTCGTTTCGGTAGCGATTTCTGAATCTTCGGAAAGTGAAAAAGCTCAGGCCCAGAAAGAGAAGTCGGAGAACGCAGAAGATAAAAAAGAGGATTAAAAATGGCTGAAATCAAAGCAACAATGGTAAAGGAGTTGAGAGAAAAGACGGGAGCCCCTTTTCTTGACTGCAAGAATGCACTTGTGGAAACCGATGGGGACTTCGAGAAGGCATCTGAGGTCCTGAGAATAAAAGGCGTTGCGAAAGCGTCTAAAAAAACCACCAGAAAAACAGATCAGGGAATCATATCCTCATACGTTCACACAGGCGGCAAGATTGGAGTAATGCTCGAGGTTAACTGCGAAACGGACTTTGTTGCCAGAAACGACGAGTTTCAGAATCTCTGCAGGGAAGTTGCAATGCAGATAGCGGCAAACAATCCGACTTACGTAAGGAAGGAAGAAGTTTCAGAAGAAGAAATAGAAAATGAAAGGCGGATTCTCAAGGCAGAAGCTATGGAATCGGGAAAACCCGAGAACATAGCGGAAAAAATGGTTGCGGGAAGGATAAACAAGTTCTTTGAGGAAATATGCCTTCTCGAGCAGCCCTACATAAGAGATCCCAAGATGAAGATCACTGACCTCGTAAACAACCTGATAGCCAAGATCGGCGAGAACATAGTTGTGAAAAGGTTCGTAAGATACCAGCTGGGCGAATGAAAAAAACGGACAATGGGATCCTCTGAAAAAACCATCCCGCAATACAAAAGAGTCCTGCTGAAACTCAGCGGAGAGGCTCTTCAGGGTCCCGGGCAGTTCGGTATCAGTTCTGATGTAATCGAGTACGTTTCCGAAGAGATAAAAAGCATCTACTCGCTCGGAGTGGAAACGGGCATAGTAATAGGGGGAGGAAATATCTTCAGGGGTGTTTCCAGCTCCTCAAAAGGCATGGACCGTTCCACAGCCGACTACATGGGAATGCTCGCAACCGTGATAAACGCGCTTGCGCTGCAGGATTTTCTCGAGAGAAAGGGACTTCCGACCCGCATACAGACCGCGCTTGAAATAAAACAGGTTGCCGAACCCTTTATCAAAAGAAGGGCCATACGCCATCTTGAAAAGGGAAGGATAGTCATATTCGCCGCAGGTACCGGCAATCCGTTTTTCACGACCGACACGGCCGCAACCCTGAGAGCGCTGCAGATGGGAGCGGATATCATAATGAAGGCAACCAAGGTTGACGGCATTTATGACAAGGATCCGGTTAAAAACAAAGACGCTTCCAAGTTCACAGAGCTCACATACATGGAAATTCTCAAAAAGGGATTGAAAGTAATGGATGCGACTTCAATTTCTCTTTGCATGGAAGGAAATATTCCCATAGTGGTGTTCGATCTTTTTGAAAAAGGCAACATAGAGAAAGTCATACGTGGAGAGAAAGTAGGTACTATTGTAAGGAGCGGTACGGAACAATGAGCGAAGAACTGTCCGTTGAAGAACTTTGTATTGACGCCGAAGACAGGATGGACAAGACTGTAAGCGTTTTCGAGCAGGAACTCTCCAGAATAAGAACCGGCAGGGCGTCAGCGGCTCTTGTCGATACGATGAGAGTTTCCTACTTCGGTGCCCAGACCCCAATTAACCAGCTCGCCAACGTGTCAGTGCCCGACAGTTCAACCATACTCATACAGGCGTGGGATCCGGGTGCAGTTGAGGAAATCCAAAAGGCGATCGTACAGTCCGAACTCGGAATAAACCCGTCGGTTGACGGAAACACTATCAGACTTATCATACCTCCCCTTACAGAGGAGAGAAGGAAGGAGCTTGTGAGGCATACGGGCAAAGTTGCCGAAGAGCACAGGGTGTCCATAAGGCAGATAAGAAAAGATGCGAACAACCTCATAAAAAAGATCGGGAAAGAAGAAAGCCTCCCTGAAGACGAAACAAAGGGAGCTCTCTCCGAAATACAGGAACTCACGGATCAAAAAATAAGCAGTCTAAACGCCCTGCTTGAAAAGAAAGAAAAGGAAATTCTGGAAATCTGAGAACCGTGCGGATTACCGGCCGATAACCTTGACACCATCCATGTAGGGAACCAGCACCTCTGGAACTTCCACCGTCCCTTCTTCGGTCTGGAAATTTTCAAGAATCGCCAGAAGAGCCCTGCCCACAGCCACCCCTGAACCATTAAGGGTATGAAGATAGGCTGGCTTGGACCCCTTTGATTTTCTGTATCTTATGTTGGCCCGTCTTGCCTGAAACGCCTCAAAGTTGCTGCAGGATGATATCTCCCTGTATCTGCCTTCGCTCGGCACCCATACCTCAAGATCATAAGTCTTGGCGGAAGAAAATCCCATATCCCCGGTGCAGAGAACAACAACCCTGTAGGGAATACCCAAAAGCTCAAGAATCCTCGCCGCATCAGCGGTCAGCGTCTCAAGCTCCTCGTACGAGTTCTCCGGGTCGGCGAAGCGTACAAGCTCCACCTTGTTGAACTGGTGCTGCCTTATTATTCCGTGTACGTCTTTTCCGTAGGAGCCCGCTTCCTTCCTGAAGCATGGAGTGTAAGCCGTGTATTTAATCGGAAGCATCTCAGCGGGAATTATCTCGTCGCGGTGAATGTTGGTAACCGGAACCTCGGCGGTAGGAACCATGTAATAATCCGTATCGCTCAGCTTGAAAAGGTCTTCTTCAAATTTGGGGAGGTTTCCCGTTCCCGTAAGACTCTCGGTATTGGCCACAAAGGGAGTGAGGACCTCCGTGTACCCATGCTGCTTGGTATGAACATCAAGCATGAAATTTATAAGCGCCCTCTCAAGCCGCGCGCCCGCGTTTTTGTAAAGCGCAAATCGCGCGCCCGCAATCTTCGTAGCTCTTGGAAGGTCCAGTATGTCAAGCTCCGCACCCAGCAACACGTGGTCTTTTACCTCAAAGTCAAAATCCCGCGGTTCTCCCCATTTCCTTATCTCAACGTTTGCCGTGTCATCAGGGCCCTCGGGAACCGAGGAATCGGGCATGTTGGGAACGTTTAGGAGAAATTCCCTCAGAAGTGCCTCCGCTTCCGTTTTCTTCTCGTTAAGGTCCTTTATCTCGTCCGAGAGAGATCTGAGTTCCGGCAGAAGTCTTGAAAGCCCTTCTTCATCCCCGGACCTCTTGAGAGCACCTACCTTCCTTGAACCCTCGTTTCTTTGGTGTTCGAGAGTCTCTACCCTTTGTATTATCTCTTTTCTTCGGGAATTCAGTACAGCAAACTCCGAGAGATCGGTATCGAACCCCCTGGTAGCGAGTTTTTTACCCACAAGATCAATATTTCGCTCGATTAATTTAGGATCCAGCATTTAAAACACATGCTCCGCAAGAACTTGAAGAAACCAAAAGATCAGGTGTCTAATTTACACTCAAAGCCGATATTTTCAAACAACCTGGGGCTTTGCACAAAAGGTTCTTTTCGGGTTTAATAACCGGATATATGAATCCGAAAGAACTTCAATAAAGGGAGCACGTAATGGAAATACTGAATAACGGAATAGAAATAACCTACTTTGGACATTCCACTTTCTCGGTAAAATCTCCCGGCGGCAAAACGGTGATGATCGACCCGTGGCTTGAGGGGAATTCCTCCTGTCCGGAACAGCTTCGTGAAGTGGGCCATGTTGACATCATAGCAGTCACACACGGGCATTTTGACCACATAAGTGACGTGATTCCTCTTTGCAGAAAATATAATTCTAAGGTGGTGGC
>JAJEGO010000051.1 GCA_022819805.1 Candidatus Dadabacteria bacterium | reverse complement strand
TGCGGCGGACGCGACAGACAAGAAACTGCTTCTTTTCGGGGCCTCGAACGGTCCTTTTCAGGGCGGGAAGTTCAACCTGGCTCCCCGGGCGGACATATTCGACGGGTATCTCGATATCCATATAATAAGTGACATGAATCCACTGGGAAGACTTTTTAAGATACAGAAGGTGCTTGAGGGTCGTCACGAGGGACTCCGGGAAGTCAGCATTGTGAGGGCCAAGCAACTAGAGTTTGAAACCTTTACCGATCTTCCGGCGCACATGGACGGGGAGACATTCACTCTTCGTTCCGGAAAGCATTCCATACGAATTGGAGAGCAGGGAGTAAACATTATAGTTCCCGCGTAGTACAGACGCCCGGGGCTGCTTACGTGACGCGCAAGGGTAGCGTTTATGAAGAAGACAAGAAGCATTCTGGCGATAATTCTTTCGTCCTTTTTTACCGCGTTCTGGGGCTGTGTAGGAATTGTGGTATCGCTTTTGGCAAGCAGGCATCTTATAAAATGCTCAGTGCGGCCCTGGGGGAAGACGGTTCTCTGGTCCTGCGGGGTGCGGCTTGACGTAGAGGGGGCTGAAAATCTCCCGGACGGTCCCTCCATAGTGATGTTCAACCACCAGAGTTCCCTCGACATACCTGTTTTCTCCGCGGTGCTGCCTTTTGAGTGGAAGGCAGTCATGAAGAACGAGGTTGCCTCGATTCCTTTTATCGGCTGGGTATGCAAGCTGAGCGGACATTATTTTGTCGCGAGGGACGGTTCGGTCGGAGATACGAACAAAGTCCGGGAAATCATAAGGAAAATAAGGAAGGGGCCTTCGGTGGTTATAGCCCCCGAGGGCACGAGAAGCGAGGACGGAGCGCTGCTTCCTTTCAAGCAGGGCGGTTTTCTTATGGCGTCGCTCTCAAGGGTGCCGGTTGTGCCGATGATCATATGGGGAGGCAAGGATGTAAGAAAAAAGGGTTCCTACGAACTTAATACCTACAGGGATATTGTGGTCAGAATCCTTCCCCCTATAGATACCGCAAGCTTTCCGAAGGGGAAAGAAGGTGGCGAGAAGCTTGAAGGTGTTGTTCGGGAAGAGATGCTTCGGGAGATTGAAAAAATCCTTAGCAAGCGTTAAACTCTAGGTTGTCCGGGCTTGGTTGGAACTTTCGTTTGCTCTGTTTTGTTTGCCCCTGTACCCGTATTCTGATACGGGTTGTGTGAGGTTGTCTTTTCTATGAACGGTCATCAGGGAATTGCGGACTTGGGTCTGCATACCATAGCGGCGCTTTCCGGAATGCCGAAGATAAAGAATCTGGTTAATCCCAAAAATCCGACTGAGATGTCGGAGCGGGTTACCGTAACCTTCAAGCCGCTTCCGAAAAATTACCCGGACACAGAGATAAGCGCGTACAGGGAAAGACTCAGGAACTCGCTTCTCCAAACCGGGGTCAACGTGATTTCCTGGGAAGACGCGACGACCGAGGATGCGTCTTACGGAATGTTCTCCAAGCTCATGGGACTTAGATCCGTGAGGAGGAAGGTAAACGCCGTAATAGATGTCAGAAAGAGGCTTTCTCCGGTCAGATGGTGTCTTAGCAAGGTAGCCGAGAACATCTACAGGATTGTCAGGAAGGACAGCCTGTCGGTTAGCAGCATACTCAAGATAAGCGGCTGGGCAGACGATTTCACGGTGGGATATCTCCAGGACCCTTACAACACTCAGGTTATAACGATAATGTCCCTTGACCCTGAGTTTGAGAACGAGGATACGACCTATGATGAAAAAATCTCCATAGGCCTGAAAAACCTGATAGCCAACATGTCGGAGATCGTGATAGGGGTTTCACACAGCAAGTTCGGGATAACAAACATGAATCTGTCCGATTCCATATACACCCATGATCAGCTTGATGATTTCGTGCTCTATTCGCTTATTCCGAAGATATACGCTCCGATAAAACCGCCTGTCCTGACGCGTTTTGCGGTAAGCGAGTACGACCCGCAGGAATTTGAATACGCAAAGAAGCTGTCTGCTCTTGGTGCCGACCTCAAAAGTACCGATCTTTTCCCCGCAGGGTCAAAATTCGTGGATGCGATAAAGCGCCTCTCGCACAGGGATGTGGCGAACAAGATACTTGACGGAAGAACCGGCGTTTCATACGGCTTCATAGCGCTTGCCGAACCTCCTAGATACGATGGGGAGAAATACATCGACGAGGATGTGTGGGATTCCCTGCAGGAGATTCCGAATTACAACCCAGATGAGGTAAGAGCGGCTTCAAATGACAGGTGGTATGTCAAGACCCTTCTCGGTGAGGGGACGGTGTACCAGCAGGTTCCGGAGATATGGATTGTCACCTCAAGGTCGGGGTGTGATAAAACAAACCTGAATCCGAATTCGGACATAGTCAGAATCGGCCTTGTGAAAGGAAAACTTCATCTTGAGATACCGAGAGGAGTTGATCTTGGAAGAAAGGACATAAGACCGTCCTTTGACACTTACGTAATACTTGCTCAGGCTCTTTCCTCAGCTCTTTATGCCCCTTCTCTCATCGAGAAGGAGATGTCCATTCTGCATTTCCACGGCTACCCCGATCCATGCTGGTTCGGTGTGAGTGAACACCACGCCGGAGCCCGGAACCCTTCTCTTCCCTGCGGTACCGTGGAAGCCGCGCTTCTAAACTATTCCGCGGTTTACGAAACCGCGACCAAAAACGGCAGCGACATAAAGCTCTTATGCCTCGTTGAGTCAGACCATGGGGTTAACGTTCTCGGGCCTGACAGAGAGTACCTAGTACAAAGACTTCTTGCGGGTTCAAGCGAGGGTCACATACTCCTCGGCGGGAAATATCTTCCCATGCTTAAGCGGCAAAATGTCGCTTCGTAATAGTTCTCATCGGAAATGGATCAAATAAGTCCCGAACAGAGTTCAATAGGATGGATAGGAACGGGGATCATGGGAGCGCCCATGTGTGGACACCTCCTTCGCGCCGGGTACCGCGTTTTTGTTTTTAACAGAACGGAGGAGAAGGCCGGGGAGCTTCTGGACGAAGGGGCCGTCTGGTGTGACTCCCCTATTGAAGTTGCCCGCGAGGCCGATGTTATCTTCACGATTGTCGGTTACCCGGATGACGTAAGGGAAGTATATTTCGGCAGCAAGGGCCTTCTGGCTGAGCCCGCATCAGGTCGCGTCTTCATCGACATGACCACAACCGAGCCGACTCTTGCGAGGGAAATATACGAAAAGGCTCTCGGTTCCGGCTGCTTTTCTCTGGACGCGCCGGTCTCCGGTGGAGATGTGGGCGCCGCGAAAGGAGAACTTTCAATAATGGTCGGAGGGGACGAGGAAGTTTTTGATTCGATAAAACCGCTTCTTGCGCTTCTTGGAGGGAACATCGTGTATCAGGGAAAGGCGGGTTCCGGTCAGCACGCGAAGATGTGTAACCAGATCACGGTAGCCGGAGTAATGATAGGAATCTGCGAGAACTTGATCTATTGCAAGAAGGCGGGGCTCGACCCGCGTACCATGCTTCGCTCGGTGGGAAGCGGTGCGGCCTCGAGCTGGCTTCTAAACAACCTGGGCCCAAGAATCATGGATGGGGATTACGACCCGGGTTTTTTTGTTGAACATTTCATAAAAGACATGGAGATTGCCCTTGGCGAATCCCAGAGAATGGGAATTGATCTTCCCGGGCTTGCCCTTGTTAAATCTCTTTATGAAAGAGCGAGTGCCCTCGGGCACGGAAAGCTTGGAACGCAGGCGCTTTTGCTAGCGCTTGAGGATCTTTGCGCAGATGGAAACCGGAACTGAAGGAGGTTTTAAATGAATTCTGACAGCTTTAAGGCAATGGTTGTAAGCAGAACCGAAGACGGGAAATTCACGAGGGAAATCACTACCAGAGAACTCGACAGCCTGCCCGAAGGGGAGGTGCTCTTAAGCGTAAAGTATTCGTCGCTGAACTATAAGGACGCGCTTTCGGCAATAGGAAACAGGGGTGTTACCAGAAATTATCCTCATACGCCGGGGGTAGATGCTGCCGGTGTGGTTGAAGATTCAGAGAGTGAGGGATTTGAGCCCGGAGATAAGGTGATAGTGCATGGATACGACCTTGGGATGGATACTTCCGGGGGGTTCGGACAATACATCAGGGTTCCGGCCGGATGGGTTGTTAACCTGCCTGAGGGACTTGAGCTGAAAGAGTCAATGATGTACGGAACCGCGGGTTTTACCGCGGCGCAGTCCGTGTTGAGAATTGTTGAAGGCGGAGTAGAGCCGGAAGATGGAAAGATTCTCGTTACGGGAGCTACGGGAGGGGTAGGCAGCATGGCCGTCGCTATTCTTAGGAAAGCTGGCTACAGCGTGACGGCTTCCACGGGAAAGTCCGACCAAGGACAGTTCCTGACGGATTTGGGGGCTGAGGAGGTCATCGGCAGGGAAGATCTAACAGACCCTTCGGGCAAGCTGCTGCTTAAGGGACAGTGGGCCGGGGTGGTCGATACCGTGGGTGGAGAGATGCTTGCCACCGCTATTAAGTCCACGAGGCAGAGAGGTGTTGTGACTACGTGCGGAAATGTCGCCTCTCATGAACTCAACATAAACGTCTATCCGTTTATACTGAGGGGAGTTACGCTTGTGGGTATAGATTCGGCGAGCTGCCCGATGAAAAGAAGGAGGCTCGTATGGGAAAAGATGTCAGGCGAGTGGAAGCTTGATACCTTTGAGCAGATGTGCAGGACAGTTTCCCTTGAAGGTCTCGACCCCGAGATAGACACTATACTGAAAGGCGGTCAGGTCGGGAGAGTCCTAGTTGATCTTTGGAATTAGAAATCTTAATACCCCAGATTGAGCCCATTATGGCGTGTCGCTTGGAGAGCCGTTCCAATATTTGAAGATCTGCCTGTTTGAGTATATTCCCATATTGTAGATTGTCTTAGAGGGCAGGTGATATAATACGGTTTACGGAGAGAGGATAGGTGCTCGCAAGATGCCGTTCAGAAATTTTTTATGGGCAACGCACATAGTTTTTCTGATTATACTTAGCTTAGTAGCTTGTGGTGGTGAAAGCGACTATAACTACGACTACGACGACGTTTATTACGAAATCGAAGGCACAATCTTAACCATTGTTGACTCCCAATCCTTTCTTCTGGGCGATATCCTGGTAATTCATGGCCCTTCAACCTGGTTCGGATCCGGTGACGCCAGTGACCTAGCCGTTGGCAGACGCGTAGAAGTTGAAGGTACCAGAATAAGCTCGGGAACCGTCGTAGCCAGAGAAATTGAGTTTGAAGATTTGTACTACGACGATGCTCATTACGAGATCGAGGGCATAATCTTGACCATTGTTGACTCCCAATCCTTTCTTCTGGACGATATCCTGGTGATTCACGGTCCTTCAACCCGGTTCGAATACGGTGACGCCAGCGACCTAGCCGTTGGCAAACGCGTAGAGGTTGAAGGTACCAGAATAAGCTGGGGAACCGTCGTAGCTAGAGAAATTGAGTTTGAGGATTTGTACTAAGACTAACTGCTACGGGCAGAAATCCTCCCCCGGCCATTTTTCTCAGCACTTTCTTGTCTCTTCCCCAAATGACGATTCTGAAAAAAACATGTATTCTGAACAGGTAGGTGTTTTCATAGTTAAGGTTTTCAGGATCATAAAATGAGCAGAATATTTCTTTTGTTTTTCATAGCCATAGCTATATCATGGAATGCGGCTCTTGCTGAAAAGCATTTCTCCGAATCTCCTCCCGGCGCCAAGGTGTATATCATTTCCCCGAAAGACGGGGAGGTTGTCGGCAAAACCTTTATAGTGAGATTCGGGCTGGTGAACATGGGAGTTGCTCCGGCCGGGGTCAAGCTTCCAAATACCGGGCATCATCATCTGCTAATTGATCTTGAGAATCTGCCGGACATGGAAAAACCTCTTGCCTTCAGCGAGAAGGTAAGGCACTTCGGAGGCGGGCAGACGGAAACGGAGATAACCCTTGCTCCCGGGAAGCATACTCTGCGTCTGCTGCTGGGCAATTATTTGCACATACCTCATAAACCTCCCGTGCTTTCGGAAAAAATAAGCGTTACAGTGAAAGATCAGTGAAGCGCATCTGGTTTATGTGTATAATCTGATTCTTGCCGGAGGGCTGGCAGAACGGCTATTGCACCGGTCTTGAAAACCGGCGTCCGAAAGGACTTGGGGGTTCGAATCCCTCGCCCTCCGCAATGATCTGTGGAAAACGGGTTTGCTTATCTCGGCAGACAAGGAACCCATATGATTGGAAAGCTCTTTGTGGTCTCTACCCCGATAGGAAATCTTGAAGACATAACCTTGCGGGCTGTGAGCGTCCTTAAAGATTGCGACGTTATAGCATGCGAGGATACGAGAACCACAAAAAAACTTCTTGCCCGGTACGGAGTTGAGACCAACCTCACAAGCTATCATGAACACAACGAGGTTGAAAAGTCACAGAAGCTGCTTGAAAAACTCAAAGATGGCAAAGACGTGGCGCTGGTTTCCGATGCCGGAACTCCTTCGGTCTCCGACCCCGGTTGGAGGCTTGTGAACCTCTCGATCGGAAATAATATAGAAGTAGTTCCCATACCTGGTCCTTCGGCCGTTCTGTCCGCGCTTGTTGTTTCGGGACTTCCCACGGACAGCTTTCTCTTTCTCGGTTTTTTCCCGAAGACCATAGGCAACAGGAAAGAACTTTTAAAGGACGTAAAACGCTACCCCTATACTCTGGTTTTTTACGAGTCCGCCAAGAGACTCTCACGTACATTGAGTCTTATGCTGGAGATTCTCGGCGACAGAAATATCTGCGTTGCAAGGGAAATGACAAAACTTTATGAAGAAGTGCTCAGGGGGTCATTGTCCGAGGTGATTTCTGTTCTTTCAGAAAGAGAAAATCTGAAAGGGGAGGTAACGGTAGTTGTGGAAGGGAGCAGGGATGGGCGTAACGAGGCGTCTGCTGATACGGCTCAGAGGACGCTCCGGCTTCTCAGGGAAAAGGGGTTTTCGCTGAGTGAAGCCGTTTCCCTTGTAAGCAGAGCCTTCGGAGTTTCTAAAAACGGAATATACAGAGTGGCTCTTGAAATCTGGAACGGCGATGGGTCGGTTCCGTGAAAAAAGGAAAAGAATTTTGTCTCCGGTTTTCTCTCCTGTCGGCTGTTTTATCAACTGTCGCCGCAAAGGGCCGTCATAACCGCGCCTGCGTCAACGATGTATTTATTATGCAGAAAAACATTATGTTTACCGACATAATGAATTCCGAAGAACTACTTCTGACTGATCTCTGATGTATCCGACAAACCGAAGCTGAATATACGGAAAGGCCTTTAAAGTCCGGGGAGGCTGACTGATCAAGAACGCTGTTTGGACTGTTCGTCGGCCATTTTCCCGCCGACTTTTACGCTCCTTTCCATTTTCGCTTTTTCCCCGGCGGCTTCAGCCTGAACGCTTGCCTTGCAAGGGTCACATATGGTATCAGGGGAAGGCTTGCCGCACATCATGCATTTTTTGTCTTTACTCACGGTTGTTTCTCCTTGTTAAAGACTATACTGCCATTATAACACGTCCGCAGTGAAAATGAGCAGACGGGTTATTACCACCCGCAGAATATGTACAGCTTTCCATGGTATCCAGGGCATTCATTCATGAGTTGCCCTGCTGTCCCGTGAAAAGAGGCCTCATATTTTCGATGATAACATGCTTTTGTACGGAAAAACTTTATGATTTTAGACTGACTCTGACCACGGTACACGCCAAAGCCGCCGCATAGATGTCAGTTTCGATTCCGATATCGCCGGATAATTTCATATGGCGACACACATTGTCCCCACCGCAGGCTACGACCCTGACCATCCGAGCTCTCTCGGGAGGAGGCGGGAATCAGAGCGGGACTGTAGTTTCCTGGAGAAATTTCCCGCGTCGCCCCGACTGTTTCAGGTACGGAATACGGAAGACGCACCATATCCTGCTGAAGAACGGCATTTCCCAGATTCAACCGTCCCCAGCCATAGACAGGGTCCGGGTCTTCGGGGTGGTTCTCTCGTGTTCCGACCGGATCCGCGGAAACAAGCAATATGGCCTGTATGACCTCCATCGGCATATCGGGAAACCGGCTCTTGAGCACTGCAAGCGCCCCGCTTACTATAGGAGCTGCGAAGGATGTCCCTCTAATTCCCCCTGGCTCAGCGGGACTAACGGTGAGATCCTGTCCCGGCGCTACCAGGCACCAGTTTCTGGCTGCGCCGCATCCGTTGGAAAAGGTCGTTATTCTGCCGTTTTCATCCGATGCGGCAACCACAAGCCATTTCCCAAACAACCCGGACTCAAACAACGGGGCCTCCTTCCATCCTCCCGGGGAATTGTGCTCCGCGCAGCTATCTTCTCCACAGCCAGTCCCCCACATATCCTTGAACGAGACCATAAGGTCAAGGTTATCCCTGTCGTAAAGCCATACGAAATTCTCCATGAGTTCTTGCGGGGTAACGCTTATATCTCCCAACTGGCATCCATCCTCATCAATGAAATTTTTTCCACACATATCAATGGATCCGCGCTCAGAATTCCACCTCTCGTTCCCAGCCGCCCACACAAGGACGATATCTTGGTTTTCAAGTATCCTGGCGACCTCGGCAAACTCTCCTGTTAGTCCGCTTGTATATCGACCTAGATCCAAGCTGAGAAGCGGTCGGAAATACGGTAGAGGTACGGTAAGCCATACACCCCCTCTGTCGGCGTATTTCCCATAATACGAAGTCGTCGTGCCTATGCTAAGATTGAGCACCTGCGCTTCGTTCTCGACTGCGTGTCGTACTGCGTCCACCGGATTTGCACCACCTTCCATCGCTATTGGCATGATTGAAGCCTGAGGCGCAACGCCATGGACATTCTCAGTTGGAATCGGGTTACCGCCATCAAGCGTTATCTCGAAAGTACCGCCGGTATTGTCCGCCGCCCCTGCAGCAAGCAGAGCCACGTAGGTACCATGTCCCGCCCCAGGCCCAGAATCAGGTTCCCTCACCATCGCATTTCGGTTGCGAATATGCCACGGAGCTCTGATTTTGCCGGCCACGGCCAGATCGGGATGAGTGATATCCATACCGTTATCCGCCACCGCGATGGTCACTCCCTGACCAAAGTACCCGCGGCCGTAGGCCTCGTCCGCGGAGATGGCACCCAACCCGTAATGAGTCAGGAATTCTCTGTCCCGGTAGTCCCGGCCATCCGACGCATCCGGAGAGCTGAGCTGTTCCAGACGGAATTCAAGCTCGACCGGATTTGGCCTTGTGGGTGATGGAGGAAGAGCCGGGCGACCATTTCCGCCTCCGCGTATATCTATTGTATAGGGCTGCGCGCGCAGACTCGGGTTGGTGCTCGAGGCGTTTACGACGATGGTCAGGGTCTTTCGGACGATAGTTGAGGGGGTGCTGAAGTTGGCGGTTCCGGTCGTATCGCCCTCAGCTATAGTAATATCTCCGTCCAGTTCGGATCTCTCGTCTTCTTCTAAGTTGGCCACGATGGAAATCATCACGGCGGTGCCGCCCGAAGGCGCCGGATTGTCAAGCCTCGCAATCACCGCAATTAGGCCTTCGCCTTGGTTTCCTTGGTCTATTTCGACTTCCAAGGTCAAGGCAGAGGGCGTGGCCGGGCCTTGGGGAGCAGAATCTTCTGTGCCTCCACCACCGCAACCGCCCACCAGCAAGAGCGTGGCGCACGCCAGGAAAACCAGTCCCACGGCACGACAAGTGAAATCAAGACGGGAGACGAAACCGGACAGACGGCGTACTATTAACAGGAACTTAAAATTTCTTGTAATTGCCATTTAAACTAAGGGAATTATTCTTCAAGTACTGAATGTCAAGTAAAATTTTATACGAAACAGTTGGTTCTAGCAAACGACCTGCTCCTCCTCTTGGCTAAGGAAAATCTCAGGCCTTTTCCACATTGATTTAGCAAAGGAATTAACTGCTTCCACGGGGAGCAAGGGTGTTGGTGGGCCAAGATAGCCCTTAGAAATACAGAGCGCTACCCTGTAGGTTCGAGGGAGGAATACACGGGTTTTGGAACTTGTAAATTTAAGTCTATAATCCTGATGTTTTTCTGCTGATGTGCGTAAAGGACTATGGTTATCCAAGTAGGGCGACTTCTTTTTCGTACCATTTCGTGCTCTGCTCGTAGGAGTACGCGACATTTAGCACCGTCTGCTCGTCAAACGGTTTTCCCATTATCTGAAGTCCTATAGGAAGCTTCTCGGAGCTGAATCCGCAGGGAACCGATATTCCCGGCAGTCCCGCTATGTTGCAGGGGATGGTGAGGATGTCGGAGAGGTACATTTTCAGGGGATCGTCTGTTTTTTCACCTATTCTGAAGGCGGTTTCAGGGGAAGTGGCGCTTGCTATTACGTCAACTTTTTCCCACGCACTGTCAAAATCCCTTATTATAAGTGTTCTTACCTGCTGTGCTTTCAGGTAATAAGCGTCATAATAGCCCGTGGATAGGGCGTAGGTCCCAAGCATTATTCTTCTTTTCACTTCGTCTCCAAACCCTTCCGAGCGGCTTCTGAAAAACAGGTCCCTTAGGGTTTCCGGGTCTTCGCAGCGGTATGTGTATCTTACTCCGTCATATCTCGCTAGGTTTGAGCTTGCTTCCGAGGGGGCGATTATATAGTAGGTTGAAACCGCGTACCGGGAGTGAGGAAGTGAAATCTCCACGATCTCCGCTCCCAGGGTTTCAAGTTCGGCGATGGCTTCGCGGACAGATTTTTCCACTTCAGGGTCCATCCCCGAAATGAAGTATTCCTTCGGTATGCCTACACGGAGCCCCTTTATGTCCGCGCTGAGCGCGTTTGCGTAATCAGCTGTCGGAAGATTTACGGATGTTGAGTCCATAGGGTCGTGGCCCGCTATGGAAGAGAGAATTATGGCCGCGTCCTCCACGGTTTTCGCAAGCGGTCCCGCCTGATCAAGAGAAGAAGCGAATGCGATCATGCCGTAGCGGCTCACCCTTCCGTAGGTGGGTTTCATTCCCACTACTCCGCAAAGCGAACCGGGCTGTCTTATGGAACCCCCCGTGTCTGTTCCTACTGAAGCGACGCACAGGTTCGCCGCCGTGGCGGCGGCGCTGCCTCCGCTTGATCCTCCCGGAACCCTGTCGGTGTCCCAAGGGTTTTTTACCGGCCCGAAGTAAGATGTTTCATTTGAAGATCCCATGGCAAACTCGTCCATGTTGTTTTTCCCGAGTACTACGGAACCGCTCGCCATGAGTTTTTCGGCCACGGTGGAGTTATAAGGAGCGACGAAATCCCGCAGCATTTTCGACCCGCAGGTGGTCCTTGAGTCCTTTATTACGAAAATGTCCTTAAGCGCTATCGGGACTCCATGGAGAGGGCCTAGGTAGTTTCCTTCGGATATCTGTTTTTCCGCCTTTCTGGCGGCCTCCAAGGCCGTTTCCTCCCAGACGGTTATGTATGAATTTATTTTTGCGTCCTCGGCGGATATGCGCTCAAGAAAGAGTTCTGCAAGCTCCACCGGGGAAGCTTCCCTTTTTTTTATGAGCGCGGCTGCCTCTTTTATGGTTCTTGGAATGGACATGGAACTAGCTTTGATCCTCTATGACTTTTGGAACCGTGAAGAAACCGTCCTCCTTACTCGGTGCGTTACTAAGGGCTTCTTCCATCGTTATGGTCTGATTTACCTCGTCTTTTCGGAAGGGAATTGAGAGTTCGAGCACATGCGATGTGGGCTCCACGTCTTTTGTATCGAGCTCGGCGAGCTCATCTATATGGACGAGAATATCTCCGAGCTGGCGGGTGAATTTCGAAAGCGTTTCGTCATCGAACTCGAGCCTTGCAAGCTCGGCTGTGTCGAGCACGTCTTTTTTTGATATCTTCATGGTTAGAGTCCTGTGTGGGGTTTTTCCCCCGAAAAATTTTCTAACGGTTCTCCGGGGACTCGGAGATAATGCTCTCCGCAAAATCAACTATCTGTGATTCAAGCTTCACTCCACTGAAAAAGTTTATTTCCTGAACGCATGTCGGGCTCGTGGTGTTGACTTCGGTCAGATACCCTCCGACTATGTCGATTCCAACGAGATAAAGCTGGTCCTCTATGAGTTTCTGTCGCAGGCCCTCGCATATCTCAAGGTCCCTTTCCGTGAGCGTGGTTTTTTCGGGGTGTCCTCCGGAGTGGAAGTTGCTTCTGAATTCTCCCTTTGCAGCGACCCTCATTACTGCCCCTATGGGCTGGCCGTTTAGAAGTATAACTCTCTTGTCTCCTTTCGAGACCTCCCTTATGAATTTCTGGGCCATAACGTAGGTCTGGCCGAAATCCGTTATGCTCTCGAGTATCACGTTGAGGTTGGGGTCGTCGGCCTTTACTAGGAATATCCCCTCGCCACCGTAGCCGTCAAGCGGTTTTACCACCATTTCATTCCCTGTCTGAGAGAGGAAATCCTTTAGCTTTTCGATGTCTTTTGAAACCAGAGTCGGGGGGATGTAGTCGGCGAAGTTAAGGCTGTACATTTTTTCGTTCGATTCCCTTATTCCGGCCGGATGGTTGATCACGGGTGTTTCGGATTCGTTAACTCTGCTGAGTATGTAGGTTGAGTAGATGTAATCCATGTTGAAAGGGGGATCTTTTCTCATCCATACGACGTCGAAGTCATCGAGCGGAGAGGTTTCCGTGGAACCCTTGGCGTAATAATCGCTTTTTCTCTCGAGTCGAAGTGCCGTTGAATCCACCCATGCGCTCGAGTCCTTGACGAAAAGATCCTTGAGTTCGCAGTAGCGGACTTCATGTCCCCTTGCCTGGCATTCAAGCATTATGACGAAGGTGGTGTCCTTGTTTATGTTTATCGACTCGATCGGGTCCATTACGAAAAGCATTTTCGACATGGTGATACTCTATACAAAATAGCGTTTACGGACAACATCACGGCGGGGATTCTACCGTGCAAAGAAACCACAGTTCAGCCGGCCCAGAAAATTCCGTTATCCGAAAAACGACAGCAGTTCCGCGGAAGTCTCCCGAGATTTCTCTTCCGGGAGAAAATGGCCGCAGTCAAGAGGTTTCCCCGTAACGCTAAGCGCTTTTTTTCTCCATACCTCAAGTACGTCGTAGGTTCTGTGAATGAAACCCTTTCCACCCCAAAGGGCAAGAAGCGGACACGTTATTTTAGCGTCCATATCCTCTTCATCGTGAACAACATCTATAGAGGCCGCGGCCCTGTAATCCTCACAGCTTGCGTGAATTGAGCGGGGGTCGCTGAAACAGCGCACGTACTCTTTTACTGCCTCCGGATGGAACTTGGCTCCAGGGGCACTCCAACGCCTGAGCTTTTCCAGAAGATAGTATTCCGGGTCAGCCCCTATCATTTTCTCCGGAAGTCCATCAGGCTGGATAAGAAAAAACCAGTGATAATAACCCGTGGAGAAATGCTTGTCCGCGGTTTTGAACATGTGGTGGGTAGGGGCTATGTCCATGACGCAGGCCTTTAGGACTTTTTCAGGGTGATCAAGGCACATGCGGTGAAGCACTCTGGCTCCCCTGTCGTGTCCCGCAGCATAGAATTCACGAAAACCCAGAGCTTCCATCACCGAGACCATATCAGCTGCCATGGCTCTTTTTGAGTAGTTTGAATGGTCTTTTTCCCCGGCGGGTTTAGAGCTGTCTCCATACCCTCGGAGATCGGGGCACACGACCAGAAAGTTCGAGGCTAGAGTACGCGCTACAGCGTGCCACATAACGTGTGTCTGCGGA
Source organism: Candidatus Dadabacteria bacterium (assembly GCA_022819805.1). GTDB lineage: Bacteria > Desulfobacterota_D > UBA1144 > Nemesobacterales > Nemesobacteraceae > Nemesobacter. Next base: position 776 of record JAJEGO010000051.1, on the reverse strand, counting down.
TAACCGTGCAGAAGAAGTAAAGGTTTTCCTTTTCCTCCCCAGACGGTGTTTATCTCGACTTCGGGGGTTTGGATTTTTTGCTTTTTGAAGTTTTTGGCGAACATCTTCTCGGATATTGTAGTCGAATTGGAATCCTATTTACAGTAGACAGGTAGGTAATATCTTTTGCGTGAAGTAAAATAGACTTCTGCTGTTATGAGTCCCGCGAACGACTTGGCAAAAGACCTTGAGGTGCTTTATTCTGGGGAATCTCCACCTGTTAAGGAAGCTTTTCGTATTCAGAAAGAGCTTTCGCAAAGGGTTGAAAAAACCCCTGACCCGAAGCCTATTCACACAATTGCCGGTGCCGATATTGCTATCTGCGTTAAGGAAAAGAAGCTTGTCTGCGGAATAATTCTTTTTTCCTACCCCGAACTGGAGGAGATCGAAAGGGTGTGGACAGTATCGGACGAAGTATTCCCCTATATTCCAGGGCTTCTTGGTTTCAGAGAGGCTCCTTGCGTCATCAGCGCCTTCGGTAAGCTTCGTGAGCGCTGTGACATGATTATGGTAGACGGACACGGACTTGCTCATCCAAGGGGTTTTGGCCTTGCCTGTCATGTGGGAGTTCTGCTTGATATTCCGGCAATGGGCGTTGCAAAAAAATGCCTCTACGGGACTTTCAGTGAACCGGGGCTCAAGAAGGGTGAAAGAACATTGATGAGGGGAAGGGACGGCGAAGTTGTTGGTGCCGCTTTAAGAACCAGAGACGGTGTGAAACCGGTTTTCGTGTCTAT